>CALKYH010000244.1 GCA_938003595.1 uncultured bacterium | reverse complement strand
GCGAGTCCTTCGCGGGCCCGCTCCGCGAGACCAAGACCTGCGACGCCATCGTGGTGAACATGATCGATGTCGGCGAAGAGACCGGCGACATGGACACCATGCTCATGAAGATCGCGGACAACTACGACGAAGAGGTCGAGGTCGCGGTCGGCTCGCTGGTGAAGCTCATCGAGCCGTTCCTGGTCATCATCCTCGGCGGCGTCATCGGCACCATCGTCATCGCGATGTTCCTCCCCATGGTCAAGATGGTCGAGTCGCTGTCCAGCAGCTGACGCACGGCCCCGACGGAAGCGCCCCATGCCCACCGACGCAACCACAACCCGCCGCCCGCACGCCGGTCGCGCGTTCACGCTCCTGGAGCTGCTCGTCGTGGTCGGGGTCATCGGGCTCCTGCTCGCGATCGTGCTCGCCACGGGCAACGCCGTGCTGCGCACCTCGCAGGCCGCGAGCACCACGCGGCTGCTCGGCGCCATCGGGCAGGGCCTCGAGCAGTTCAAGGCCGACCACGGCTACTACCCGCCGCTGCTCAACGAGAACTATGAGAACGGCGACTGGAGCGGCGCCGATCGCCTCGTCGTCGCCAACGAGCCCGGCGATGTCCAGACGCCCTACAACCCCTACTACGCGGGGCCGATCCTGCTCGGCGAGGAGACCCAGCAGGACCCCGGCGATCCCCGCTGCTTCAATGTCTACTCGCTGGCGATCTACCTGCAGGGCGTCGGCGATCTGAACGGCGACCTCAACCAGAACCAGGGCGAGATCTACGACGATCCGACCACGACCGAGGTCGAGCACAACCTCGACGACGGCGTGGACGGCCCCGGCCTGCGTGCGCCGGGAGCGGACCGCTCCTGGGGCGGCGCGCGCGACCGCACCGACTACCGCAACGGCGGCCCGCACCGGCCGGCGAGCGAGGGGCGCGTCTTCGGCCCGTATGTCGCCGCCGCCTCGGGCCGCAACCTCGAGCGCATCCCGGACGACGACACCGTCAACGACGACGAGCGCCAGTACGCCGGGCTCTACCGCTTCGTCGATCGCTGGGGCAACCCCATCCGCTACTACCGCGACTGGTCGCTGCGTGAGAACAACACGCGGTCGATGGCGAATGTGCCCTTCGAGATCCGCGACCCCAAGGAGGCCAAGGACTTCATGGACGGCGCCTACGCCCCGGACTTCGACGCCTCGATGGAGCGCATCGACCGCGACCTCGCGGGCGCTCCCTATGTGCTGCTGTCCGTCGGCCAGGACGGCCGCTCCGGCCACCGGCGCGTGAACGAGCTCCGCAACCTCTTCAGCGCCCCCAACGGCGAGGACACGAAGGAGCTCTACGAGGAGCTCTCCGACAATGTGAGGTACATCCCGTGAGCCGACCCCGCGACCGCCAATCCGGTTTCACGCTCATCGAGCTGCTCGTCGTCATCGGCATCATCGCCGTCCTCATCGGCGTCACGCTGTCCCTCGGGCCGAGGGTGCTCAGCGGGCAGAAGGCGTCGGCGACGAAGAATGTCCTGGTCTCGCTCGACCGCATGCTCGACGAGTATGTGGACGACACCGGGTCCATCCCCCCGTACGACCCCGAGGACTACGCCGGTGTCCCCGGCCCGCGGCTCACCAACTTCCAGAACAGCGAGGAGACCGGCCCCGAGCCCTACGACACGGTGGAGCATGTCCGCTTCCCCGCCGCGGGCGTGTTCGTGAACCAGGTCAGCGCCATCCCCGGGACCCTGCCGATCCTCTCGGCCGTCCCGAGCCGATTCGTGGCGTCGGTCCAGCGTGAGCGCGCCTCCGGCGGCCCGGGCCCCGGCGATCCGCCCGAGCCGTTCATCTCCAACATCCTCGACGCCTGGGGCTCCAGCGACGGATGGCAGGCCCCGTACTACCAGCTCGGCACGACGCTGATCCTCTATGTGCATCCGCGCAACGCGCTCGCGCAGCGGCTGTACGGGCGCTGCCAGAACAACCGGCCCTATTTCATGTCCGCCGGTCCCGACCGCCACTACGGCACGACGGCCCAGTTCACCGAGACGGGCGCGCCCGAGGCCGGACCAAGCCAGATGCAGCGCGCCCTCAAGGGCCTCGAGGACAACATCTACTCCTACGAGCCCCAGCCCGCGGACACCTCCACCTCGTTCAACAACCAGTACCGATGAACACCGCCGCACGCACAATCCGCGCCGCCTTCACGCTCGTCGAGATGCTCGTCGTCGTGACCATCATCATCGTCGCGATGGTGGTGCTGCTGCCCTCGTTCTCGAAGATCATCGAGTCCAACAACTACGCCTCGGCGGTGAACGCGGTGTCCTCCACCCTCGCCCGCGCCGCCAGCCGCGGCGTGGAGGGCGGCGTGGTCTTCCTCTGGCACCCGGACCATGAGCACATGACGCTCGTGCAGGTCGAGATGCACAATCCCGAGGCTTCGCTCCGCGCCGGCCAGGGCGGGCGCATCCCCGCGATCGCCTTCCGCCCCGTGCCCGGCAGCGTGCCCGTGGAGCTGCCCGTGGGTTTCGGCGTCTACGGCCTGTCGATGATGCACGACGACCTCAATCCACCCTCCTCGCAGGCGATCAACCCGCCGGTGGACGACGACACCTGGTACCCCGACGAAGCCGTCTGGGGCGACGACGCCAACACCGGCGTGCGCCGGATGACCCTCAATCCGTGGCTCTTCCCGCGAAACGACATCGCCATCTACACCGACGACTTCGACCACGAGGACACCAACGACCCCAACCATCCGGTCAATGTCGGCTTGCTCTCGCCCGACGATGTGCAGACCAATCCACTGAACCCCAACACCGCCTACGACCCCGATCCCGACAACCCCTGGCGCCACCTCCAGACCTTCTTCGTCTGGTTCGGCGCCGACGGTTCGCTCCGCACCGCGGCGTCCATGCCGGCAGGCGTCCGCGACTGCTACCTCGAGTTCCCCGACCTGCCGTTCGACCCTGACCTCGACTCCGCCGACCCGGAGTACATCATCGACCTGGACGACCGCTTCGACCCGCAGGCCTACTACGACGGAGGCGGCGCAGGCGGCTGGCCGGTGTTCAACCCCGAGGTGCACATGCGCCCGGCGGAGGTCATCGCGATCGTCGATCTGCAGGCGCTGTCCGAGGGCACGGGCGTGACCAGTCCCTGGAACCTGCGCGTGGACAGCAACATGTCCCCCCCGGCGCCGAGCGACAAGCAGGCGTGGGTCTACCCCTCGAACACCCTGCTGGCCAACGACGAGCTGCCCGTCCGCCTCGTGTACGACTGGATCGACCGCAACGCCGAGCTCATCGGATTCAACCGCTACACCGGACAGGCGATGAGGCAATGAGGCACACCACCGGCACATCCCGAGTTCGCCGCGCGTTCACGCTCATCGAGGTCATGCTTTCGGTGGTCATCATCGGGCTCGGCGTGCTCGGCCTGAGCGCGATCTTCGCCGGCGCCGCGAGCCAGCAGGTCGCCTCCGCGCGGACCACCGAGGCCGCGGAGCTGATGCGGAGCCTGGAGCTGCTGATCCGGGACCGCGCCGGCGCGCCGACGGTGGGCTACGGCGTGCGCGTCCCGGCGGATGTCGGGACGCAGGTTTCGCTGCCCGCCGGCCCCAATGGCCAGTACCCCCAGGGCCTGCGGATCCCGATGACCGCGACGGTCTGGTTCCCCATCTCGTCGTACCCCGACGACAACCTCTCCGGATTCCCGTCCTACTCGCTGACGCTGGACCCCTCGATCAACCCGGTCAACGAGGCGCTGAATGTCTTCTTCCTGAACGATGCGCCCGAGACCGAGCTGTACTACAACCCGCTCGATGTCACCGCGGCGAACCCGATCCCCGTCTTTCATCGCACGACGCCGCTGCCGACGGTCCCCCAGACCGTTCGCTACCTTCTCAACGGCTCCGGCCAGTTCGACGCCCCGTTCTACGGCCCGGCCGGCGCGCGGATCGCCAGCCTCGGCCACGGGCGCGTGCAGCCGGGAACCTTCGCCGTGCGGTTCGAGATCGCCCGGAAGGACCCCATGACCACCAGCGCCGCGATCGTGGGGCGGCGCGTGGTCCGCTTCGATGACGGCGCGTTCGCGCGGGACGCCGACCTGCAGAGCTGGGCCGACGATCCGAGCGACGGCCCGATCTCGGGCCTGACGCGTCCGCATCGCTTCACGCTTACACCTCCCTACGACCGGGCGCTGTTCGACCGCGTCGTCCTTCCGAGCACGACGCCCATCGCCGCGACCGGCAAGATCCTCGAGTTCGACATCGCCCTCGATTCCTATGAGTGGATCGAGCGCATCGTCGTCGAGCCCTACCAGTGGCGCTCCGACACGCTCCTGACGCTCGCCGAGCGCGTGCGCCCCAGCCTGGACGGCTCCTATGTCGGCGTCGCGGCGCTGGCGCAGGGCGGCTTCGCCGGCTCCGGCCGGCGCGTGGCCATGCTCGCCTATGTCGCCGAGCCCGTGGAGCGCGGCGCCGAGTGGATTCCGCCGGAGATCGGCGCGATCAACGAGCGCCTGCTCCGGCGCGAGAATGTCCGGCTCGCCTACGACGACACGCTGGGCCTGTACTACATCCAGGTGACCGACCCCGACGACGCCTGGCTCACCGAGATCGGCCAGCGCCTCCTCATCGCCGGCGACCCCGCGGGCAGCCCGTACTCGACCATCCGCGACGCCGGCGCCGACGCCTTCTCGCATGTGATCCGACAGGACCGCCGCTCCTCGAACGACTACCGCGGCTATCTCGAGCAGGGGCCCACCACCAGCGGCTACCCGTTCGTCGAGCCCGACTCCGGGACCAACCTGGATGTGGCCGTCTGGGCGCTGTACCCGGTGGCCGAGTCGCTCGCGAACGACAACCCCACCTTCCGCATCACGCCGATCGACGGCCGAGTGATCCAGACCAGGTGACGACATGAATGCGCCGAATCGACATCCCGATGGCCGCGGCCCGCTCGCGCGGGGCGGCTTCACCCTCGTCGAACTGATCGTCGCGATCGGCGCGGTGCTGCTCGTCTCGCTCGGCGTGGGGCAGATCTTCGCGGCGGTGGGGCGGCTGACCTCGTTCGGCAAGGCGTCCGCGGAGATCGACACCAATGCCCGCCTCCTTGAGCAGAAACTGCGCGAGGACTTCGACGGCTTCCGTCGCATGGCGCCGGAGGACACCTTCCTCGCCATCCGCATGCGCGAGATCGGCGACTTCTCGCGCGACGGCGACTCGATCGACGCCGGCGAACGCCCCGTGTACCTGACGCCGGAGGACCAGCAGGAGGACCAGCGCAACGGCCTGCTGCCCTACGAGATCCTCAGCGCCGGCGGCGCCAACGAGATCCGCAGCCGCGCCGTGACCTCGCGCCTGGACGAGATCGTGTTCCTCGCCCGCGCCCCCGAGGGCCGGCCCTACGCCTCGCAGCAGATCGACCTCGACCCCGGCGCCGGCCCCGTGACGACCCATGTGGCGCGCATGTACTGGGGCCACGCGCTCCGCCCGCGCCTGGACGACTCGTTCGATCCCAATGACCCGACCGATCCCCCCCTGCGCCAGTACACGCCCGACGGCGACTTCGGCATGCCCGCCGACCCGACGGAGCTGTTCACGCCGGGCGATCCGGACACGCAGCCCTTCATCCCGCGCGGCCGCAACCGCTACGCGGGCGAGTGGATGCTGGCCCGCCAGCCGCTGCTGCTCTACGGCGGCCTCGCCGCGGGCCACGCGAGCGGCACGGCCAACCCGTCCGAGCCGTTCCCCATCGGCGTCAACCGGGAGTTCGCGCCGTACATCAACGACCTCGAGACGCTGCGCCGCTACAAGACGCGCGGCAGCTCCGGCGCCGGCCAGGACCTGCGCCTGAATCCCCCGGGCGACCTCCCGATCCTCTGGGATAGCGCGTGGCCCGACCCCAAGCCCATCTCCTGGGGACGCGTGGACATCTGCGCCCAGGACGAGCGCGATGTGCGCCGCTGGTTCGAGCGCCAGGCGTTCTACGACTCGACGATCAATCCCCCGATGCCGCTCCCCGCCTCGGCCGGCGCGTTCAGCGCGGGCTTCGACAGCGTGTACGACTTCCTGACGACCGACAATGGCTGGGCGTTCGCCCCGAACGGCCCCATGGGCGCGCGGTTCACCATGCGGGGCGCGGGCACCACCTTCCCGGATGATGTGACGGCGCTGAACCTGCGCATGCTCCGGTCGACCATCGCGGGCGCCTTCTCCCGGATGCTCGCCGACGACGCCGTCCTGCCCGTGCGCCGCATGCCCGACAACAGCGAGCGCCTGCAGCCCGAGGACGCGGCGATGGATCTCCACGCCATCATCTCCTCCCGCTGCAGCAACTTCGAGGTGGCCTGGTCCGACGGCCGACGGGCGATCCAGGACATCAACTACGACCAGGACAGCAACAACACGGACGAGATCGCTCCGGGCGATCTGATCTGGTTCGACATCAGCCCCGCGCTGCCGCCCGCGACGCCCACGACGCCGCTGCCGACCTTCAACCGGCGCAACACCTTCGAGGAGTGGCGCCAGTTCGAGATCACCGAGGGTCGCCCCCAGACTGATATGGAGTTCCGGTATTCCGAGAACTCGCCCCGAGTCGAGGTGCCGGGCGGCGTGTTCACGAGCTCCAACGACTACAACGGCGCGGGCGTCTGGTCCAATGGCTTCCTTCTGATGCAGGCGCAGAACAACCGCCCCGCGTCGATCCCGCCCGGCGTCTACAGCACCGCCATCACTGGCGGCGAGCGCGACGCCGACGACCCCGACGGCAACGACCGCGAGCCCAACGAGCTGCTCTGCATCTGGGGCTTCCGCCTGCCCACCGCCGACGGCGGCTACGGCGCCCCCTGGCCCAAGCCCGCCTTTATCCGCGTCCGCGTCACGCTCCACGACTCGCAGTTCCGCATCCCCGGCGGAAAGTCGTACGAGTTCATCTTCTCGCTCCGCCCCGATTCCTCCTCCTGAGCCCCCCGGGCCCCAGCACGGAGGCGCAACCCCATGCACAAGACAACGGCGACAATCCGACCCCGATACACCCGCCGGCGCGGCAGCATGATCGTGCTCGCCATCGGCGTCCTCGCCGTCCTGGCGATCGTCGCGCTGTCCTACACCGCCGCGGTCCGCGTGGAGCGGACGGGGGTGCAGTCCTTCGTCAACCGCATCGACGGCGAGCGCCAGGTGGACGCCGTTCTCGAGGAGATCCAGGCGCTCCTCACCGCCGACCTCTTCGGCAACAAGATCGTCACCGGCGAGACGCCCCGCTACACCTTCCCCAACGCCGGCGTCGGCATGCTCACCAGCGTCTGGCCCCGCCTCTTCGAGGACGGCGAGTACTTCGACGTCCCCGGCGTGGACAACGCCAGCCCGCTCGGCGGCCTGTTCACCTTCAACACCGAGCTGCTCGGCGACCCGCCCTCGGTGGACAGCGTTCTGGACATCGAGAACGGCGCCATCCGCTACTCGCCCGCGATCACGCAGGACGACGCCTGGCTCGGCGCCACCGAGCCCGTCAACGCGTCGGCCAGCCTCAACGGCGTCTGGGACACCTGGCCCACCATCACCAACCTCCGCTCCGCCTACCGCTGGGTCCTGACCGGCCCCAACAGCTGGGCCTGGGTCCGCGGCGACGGCAAGTTCGCCGACCTGGCGCAGTGGTTCCTTTCGGAGGAGGCCGAGCGCTCCGAGCGCGGCGACCCCGACGCCGATCTTACGGCGTTCGACGATCCGCTGACCGGCTTTGAGAATGGCCCGATCCTGGGCGTGAACCAGCAGGTCTACGAGTATCAGATGTCGGCGATGCAGGAGCTGGTCGACGGCTTCAATCCCGACGCCGACGAGCCGCTGCCCCTCACCAACGCCGACGGCCGCTACTGGGCCGACACCGACGGCGACCTTCGCCCCGACGCCCGCTGGCAGACGCTCGAGTCCTTCGGCAACCTCAACGGCCTGCGCTGGGTCGCGGCGGTGCGCATCATCGACAACTCCTCGATGGTGAACGCGAACACCTCGCTCCTGGCGGGGCGCATCGATTCCACCATCGCCGCGCCCAACAGCCCCTACGACGATGTCGGCGCCGGGCGCACGCCGGCCGATGTGGACCTGCTCCGCCTCATGCGCACCGCGCGCTTCCGTTCCGACCTGGTGACCGTCGGCGGCTCCGGCTGGGGCGACCTGGTCCCCGACGCCAACCAGTGGCGCATGCCCGAGAACGGGCCCAACGGCAGCTGGATCCAGTACGGCTCGGCGACCGGGTCTTACGACAATCTCTTCCGCGAGCAGCACATCGAGTCTCAGCTTCGCCTGCACGACGCGGTGAACGGCTTCAACCTCAACTACGACAACAACAACAACCCGTACGACGACTACGACCCCTTCGCGTTCGTCCGTCCGCTCCGGCGCTACGAGCGGGAGCTGCTCTACTACGCCGCGCTGGACGAGAACACCGGCCACCTCGGCGCCGGCTACGGCCACGGCTACACCATCGAGAACGAGGCCGACCTCCGCGCCTACTGGGGCGTCAACCGCGAGGACACCCTCAGCCAGCTCGAGCAGCGCCTGGACGCCGGCTACCTTCCGCAGCAGAGCGTCCCCGGCGTCGTGCAGTTCGACTCCGACACCGGCGCCCAGCTGGAGCAGGGCCCGCTGCACTCGGCCGACCGCCAGCGCCATGCGCGCGGGTACTCCCTCACCGGGCGTGAACTCGGCGCCGGCAACTTCGAGCTGCGCCCCACCTTCGCGGAGATCCGCGACGACCTCCGCCGGCACATCACCACCGTCAGCGGCTCGTCGTACCTCTCCCCCGTCCCCGTCATCAACGACGCCGTCGAGGGCATGCCGCCGAACGAGCGCGCCGTCTACGGCGACCGCGCGCCGAACTTGAAGGTCTCCTTCTCGGAGTTCCCCACGCTCGATAGCCCGACCAGCGTCTCGGTCGGCAAGACGACCGCCGTGGAGCGCGCCTTCGAGACCCTGGTCTGGGCGCTCGCCCCCATGGCCACCGACCAGCCCATCGCCGCGTCGATCACGCCGATCCAGGTCGGCATCAACGCCCAGCCCCACGGCTACCACTACGGCGGCGGCGCCTCGAATGTCGGCAATCCCGCCGCCGCGATGGTGACCGCCGGCGCCGAGGAGCCCAACTCCACCTACGCGCTGATCCGCGCGGCCTCGCTCGCGGTCAACCTCGCCGACGCCATCGACGACTCCGCCATCGCGGACACCGATCCCACTCGCGACGCGCCGACCATCGCCCGCCTGTACCCGCAGTCGGTCACCCGCGAGTCGCTGGTCGGCGTCCCGCAGACCACGCTCGACGCGATGGACGACGCGGGCATGCCCATCCTCACGACCCGGTTCTCGCACGGCGACATCCCGGGCCCGCAGACCGTGCCCGCAGGCCCGCCGCTGCAGCCCCGCTATGTCGGCCAGCCGGCGACCGGCGTCACCCTGGTCGGTCTGGATCGCCAGCCGTTCCTGCGCGAGGTCGCCTCGCTCGCGCTCTACCGCGACGACCTGCTGATCCCCGCGTCCGTCGATCCGCCCGCCAACTTCGACGGCGAGATCCGGTCCGCGCGCCTCGACGAGCAGCTCGGCTCGATCATCGCGTTCGAGGTCGGCAACCCCTGGCCGCACCCGCTGAGCGTGAAGGACTACGCCCTCCGCCTGACGACGGAGGACGGCGGCCGCTGGATGCAGCTGGACCTGCGTTTCCTCGCCGACGCCGACGCCGTCATCGCGCCCGGCGGCTACGCCGTGTTCTACATCTACCGCGCCAACCCCATGTGGCAGGCCGACTGGGACGCCGCCTTCGGCGCCTGGCAGACCGATGTGCAGGCCAAGTTCGGCGCCTCGGCCGTCCAGTTCCTCGGGTTCAACGCCGACGATCCCGCGTCGCCGTCTCCGGTCACCTTCGATGCGCTTCCTCCCGGCGCCGTGATGTTCCAGGACTGGACCCTCGGCGGCGACATCCACACCCGCGCCCTGATCCTCCACAACGACGAGTTCGACATGGACGATCCCATCGTCCTCGTCGATCGCATGTCCGCGCCCCCCGGCGCCGAGCCATTCCCCGCCGTCATGGACGACCTGTTCGGCGGCGTCTTCACCATCGTCCCCGACGATCTGGGCGGCCCGGCGGGCATGCCGACCGCCGGCACAGGGCGCCTCGGCGTCGCCTCGTCCTTCACGCGCCGCACGCGGCCCGCCGTCGCTGGCGCGGGCGCCGGCCCCGAGGAGCGCATCGGCGGCTTCCCCGCGTATGTCATCGAACGCCCCGAGGGCGGCAACGATGTCTCGGCCGCGCAGGGCGCCGAGAACACCTGGGGCGTCGGCGCCAGCCAGCTCTCCGCCGTCGAACTCATCAATGTCGGCGCGCCCGGCAACAATCTCGGCCCCGGCCCCGCCGGCGGCGGCGATGTGCCCAAGGGCGACCTGCCGGGCCTGCCCTCCTTCCAGTTCTTCGTCCCCAACCACCGACTCGAGACCGTGGGCGACCTCGCCATGCTCGGCGCCTTCACCCACATGTATGTCCACGGCGCCGACGACATGCCCATGGAGGCCTGGGCGCCGGCCAACGCCGATGTCCTCGCGACCCTTCCGCTGATCCGCGGCGTCCCTGAGGCCGGCCGCTGGGTCACCATCGGCGAGCAGCTCGGCGCCGACATCCACTTCACCTACAACGCTCAGCCCGTCGCCGCCAGCCCGTCCAACGCGAACCCGTACCTCGGCGTGCTGGACCCCACCCGCTTCGTGCTGACGAGCCCCGGCGCCACCGTGCCCGGCGACCTCGCCGCCATCGTGGGCCTGCCGGATTCGCTCGCCGTGCCGCTGGCGACGCGTGTCTTCGACGGCTTCGAGGCGCTCGGCCAGCCCTCGCGGGGCCACCAGCTCGCCGCGGGTCGCATCAATGTCAACACCGCGCCGCGCCGCGTGCTCCGCATGATCCCCTTCATGTCGCCGGAGCAGACCATCCAGTGGCCGACGCCGAACATGTTCGACGGAAGTCTCTCGGGCCTGCTCGATGTCAACGGTTCCCCGGACCCGACCTATCTGATGCTGCTCCAAAACGATCAGGATCGCGCCGGCCTCCTGTCCTGGTACCGCGACGGCCGACTCTCCGGCGCGACCATCGGCGATCGCTCGTTCCGGACCAACATCAACGGACTTCGATCGATCGGCCTCGCCGGCCGGCCGAGCGACGGCATCACAGCCGCGGGCGAGCTGGAGGTGATGGCGCTGTGGGAGGTCTCTAACTCGGCCCCGACGCCCACCAACCCCACGCTCCCCGGCGGCACCTACAGCCACTTCGGCGAACTCGGCCAGCGCGTGGACCCCACGCTCGGCACGCGGCGCAACACCGGCGTGGCGCACCCGCCCCTGCTGGCGACGATCCCGCCCAACGGCCCCAAGCCCTCGCACTTCGAGATGGACGCCGGCCAGGTTGACGGCGTGCTCGACCGCTACCCCAACGCGATCATGGAGATCGAGCCGGGCGTCACCGCGAACCTCGATCCCCTCGACGACGCCGAAGAGCGCTCCGCGATCTACCGCGCGATGTCCAACATCGTCTCGACACGCTCCGATGTCTTCACCGCCTGGATCGTCATCCGCGGCTACGACCCCGCCCGCATCTCGACCATCCCGTTCCCGCAGAACTTCGACCCCGGATCGCCCGATCCGGACGAGCTCGCGGCGCTGATGAACCAGCTCACCCCTGCGCACGAGTCGCGCTGGCTCGCGGTCTTCGATCGCTCCAATGTCCGCACCCCGACGGACCGCCCCAAGGTTCTGCTGCTCACCCGCCTGCCGACGCGCTGATCGGGCTCCTAGTACCGCGGGACCTTCGCGTCGATGTCGCGCGACCAGAGGTCGATGCCTCCGGCCAGCGACAGCACATTCGGATAGCCCAGCTGGCTCAGGATCGCCGCCGCCTGCAACGACCGCCGGCCGTGGTGGCACTGCGTGACGATGAGCAGGTCCTCCTTGTCGCGCAGCTCCTCGCCCCGGGCCTTGAGTTCGCCCAGCGGGATCAGCTCCGCCCCCTCGATGCGGCAGGTCTGCCACTCGTCCGGGTTGCGCACATCCAGCAGCGCCACCTTCGTGCGCTCGGCCGGGTCGTCCATGCGCCGCTTGAGTTCGCGCGGCGTGATCTCCCAGTCGGGCTTGAAGGCATACCCCGCGGGCAGGCCGCGATCATCCAAGGCGCCGTCGCTCATTCGTCCGTCTCCTTCGTCTCGGTCGGTTCATCCCCGGCCGCACGGTCCGCGGCGCTCCTGGGCGTCGGGCTCTGCGTCAGGCTCCAGGGCGGCGCGATCACCAGGCCGATGGGCGTGAAAGCCAGCTCCAGCGCCGCGGCGAGCGGGCCGGCGAACGCGTTCCGCGCCTCGAACGCGGGGTCTCCCTGTACATCAAGGGCGTCCTCAACGGTCGGGTACAGCCCCGCGTCGCGCCAGGAGTGCGAGTCGCCCGCCTCGGGCAGGCCCGTCAGCAGGCCGGTCGGCTGGTGACGGACCGCGTCCACGGGGACCACGAAGCGTCGCTGGGCGAAGTCTGCGCGGCCGATGGTGGTCAGCGGCTTGGTCTGGAGGTCGGCGATGCGCACGGACGCGGCGTCGTCCGGGCTGAGCGCGGGCAATTCGACCGAGGCGCCGATGGTGTCGCGCGAGTTGAGCGACGACCCGCAGGACGCGAGCGCCATCGCCGAGAGTCCGGCCGTCAGGATGTGCAAGGGTGCGGTGCGCATGGCGGGATCATACCTCCCCCTCGCCGGCCGGATCATCGAGGTGCACACCCGCCTCCGCGAACGCGGCGCGGACGGCCTCGAGCGCGATGTCCTCATCGAACCCCTTGCGAGCCAGCGCCGCGAGCGTGCGCCGGGCCTCGGCGACCTCCTTGCCCGGCTTGGCCAGATGCGCCCGCTCCCGAGCCATGGCCAGCGCCCGTTCGCGGTCCGCGGCGGGCCCGGTGGCGCACGCCGCGAGGCCGGACTCGATGCCCCGCGCCGCCAGCTTCTCCAAGGCGGCCCGGACCGCGAGGCCTCGCTCCTGGATCAGCTCCCGCGCGGCGTCCTCGGCGAGCTTTGCGTCGTCCAGCGCCCCGACCCCCGTCAGGTGCTCGACGGCGCGCTCCACCGCCGCGATGTCGTGGCCCTTCTCGCTCAGGCGGCGCCGGACCTCCTCGCGGCTGCGGGCCTTGCTCGCCAGCCAGCGGACCGCGTCTCGCCGGGCCTTCTCGAAGGCGTTCTCAGCCTCGATCGCCTGTCCAAGGGCCGCGGTCCACGGCGTTCCTTCGCGGAGCTCGAGCCGCGCCGCGCCGTCCACGCCGACGGTCGCCGCGCGCCGTCCAGCGACGATGACAGACAGGCGCGAACCGTCCGCGAGCGGGCGCAGCGCCTCGATGGGCCGGCCGTCCTCGAAGAGCTGGGGAGTTTCGTCGGTCATGTCCACTCGTCCAGGAGGGCGCCGATCTCGCTCGTCGCCTTGGGGTCGCGGTGCTCCCTCGCCGCGGCCAGCCCGGCGCGGAGCGTCTCCACACCCTCCGCCCGCCGGCCGTCATTCTCGAGCGCCAGGGCCTTGTGGTAGTAGGCGTAGCAGTACGACGGGCTCGCCGCGAGGCAGCGGTCGTACCACTCGACGGCCTTGGCGTGCTCGCCGATCTTGGCATGCTCCTGCGCCAGCATGTACAGCACATCCGGATCGGGATGGTCCGGGGACGCGGCCAGCATCTTCTCCAGCGTGGGGATTCGGCTCATCGGGCGGAGCTCCTGGCCTTCTTCTTCGCGGCCTTCTTCTTGGTGGTGTTCTGGCGCGCCGGCGCCTTCTTCGCCGCCGCGTTCGAGCAGAAGCGCCGGCAGATCTCGTCCTCGGCGCAGGTCCCGCCCCGGGCTTTGCACACGCGCCGGCCGTGCCAGATGAGCATGTGGCTCAGGTCGCACCAGGAGCCCCGCGGGAACTGCGCCATGAGCCAGCGCTCGACCATCGAGACGGTCGCGTCCTGCGGCGCGAGCCCGAAGCGCTTGGCCAGCCGGTCGATGTGCGTGTCCACCACGAAGCCGTCGTTCACGGCATAGGCGTTGCCGAGCACGACATTGGCCGTCTTCCTCGCTACGCCATGGAGACTCAGCAGCTCGTCCATCGTGCGCGGGACCTGCCCCCCGAACCGCTCCACGACCTCCTTCATCGCCAGGTGGATCGCCTTGGCCTTGTTGCGGAAGAACCCCAGCGACCGGACCAGCGGCTCGATCTGCTCCGGCGTCGCCCGGGCGTAGTCGGCGGGCTCGGGGAATCGCTCGAACAGCGCGGGAGTCGCCTTGTTCACCCCGACATCGGTGCTCTGGGCGCTGAGGATCGTCGCCACCAGCAGCTCGTGAGGGCTGGAGTAGTTCAACTCGCAGTGGGCGTCCGGGTAGCGTTCGCGCAGGGCTTCGAGGATCGCCGCCGCCCGGCGCTTCTGCGCGGCCGTCGCCTTGGGCAGGCGGAAGGGGATGTCCCGCAGCCCGGGGGGATTCTCCGGCGTGATCTCCTGCTCGCTCGTCACAGACGCCATCCTAAGCCCCCCGTACAATCCGCGGCGGTATGCCGGCCCAGCGCTCCTATTACGACATTCTCTCCGTTCCACGCACCGCGGACGCCGACGCCCTGCGCGCCGCGCACAGGCGCCTGGCCCGCGAGCTGCACCCCGATGTGAACAAGGCGCCCGACGCGGCACAGAAGTTCGCCGAGGTGCAGGAGGCGTACGACGTCCTTTCCGACGATACGAAGCGCAAGCTCTACGACCAGATCGGGCACGAGCGCTTCGTGAACGGGGGCGCGGCCGCCGGCGGCGGCGCTCCGGGCGGCGGCTCGCCCTTCGGCGGCCGGGGCCGCGGACCCCGCCAGCAGACCTACACCTGGACCAACATCGGCGGCGACGCCGGCGCCAACCCATTCGACGCCGAGGACATCGGCTCGGTCTTCGA
>CALKYH010000243.1 GCA_938003595.1 uncultured bacterium | reverse complement strand
CGACGCTGCCGATGATGTAGTGCGTGTGGTCGTAGGAGCCCATCCAGTCGCGCATGGCCTCGTTGGTGGCGTCCTTGAGCGTGCGCGAGCCGGACTCGACCTCGCGCACCGTCGCGCCCATCAGGCGCATCCGCACGACATTGAGCCGCTGGCGGCGGACATCCTCGGCGCCCATGTAGACCTCGCAGGGCAGGCCCAGGTGAGCGCACGCGGCGGCGGTCGCCACGCCGTGCTGGCCCGCGCCCGTCTCGGCGATGATCCGCTGCTTGCCCATGCGCCGGGCGAGCAGCGCCTGGCCGATGGTGTTGTTGATCTTGTGGGCGCCGGTGTGGCAGAGGTCCTCGCGCTTGAACCAGATGGTGGCGCCGGCGCGCCCGGCGCGGCGCCAGGCCTCCTCCGTGAGCCGGCCCGCCGGGTAGAGCGCCGTCGGACGCCCGACGAACGAGGCCAGCAGGCCGTTCAACTCGTCGTGGAAGGTCGGATCCCGCCGCGCCGCGTCGTACGCCTGCGTCAACTGCTCCAGCGCCGCCATGAGGGTCTCGGGCACATAGCGGCCGCCGAACGCGCCGAAGCGACCACGGCTGTCGGGGACCTGCATCGGCGTCGCGGCGGTGGGGGGCATGCCCAGACTCTACCCGCACCCGGTCACAGGCCGGAGCGATCGGCGGAGACCACGCCCACCTCGGCGTCCGCCGCGGCGTCCAGCAGGTCCGCGGCGCCGGGCCCGGCCTCCCGCTCGGCGTCCTCCGCGGCGCGACGACCCTTGCCGACATCCACGAACCACAGGCCGATCAGCCCCAGCAGGAAGAACCCCGCGACCACCAGCAGCGCCGTGCGCCGCCCCGCCGAGGCGGAGACCTCGCCGAACACCCACGGCCCGATGGCGCCGGCCAGCTTGTAGGCGATGCCCCAGAAGGCGAAGAACTCCGCCGCCTTGTGCGCGGGCGTCATCGTGCCCACCAGCGCGCGGCTGGCGGAGCCGATAGTCCCGAGCCCCAGACCCACGCCGATGCCGACGATCCAGAACGCCAGCATCGGCGCTCCTCCACTCGACGGCGGCAGGGCGCCCAGCGCTGATAGCAACCAGAAAATCAGCGCAATGGTTGGCAGCGCCGCGGCGCCCAGCGCCGTCGCCAGCCAGACCAGCAGCGCCGCGGAGATCACGCGCCGATGCCCGAGCCGGTCCTGCACCGCGGCGGTGACGAACGAGCCCACGCCCGAAACCGCCGCCAGCGCCCAGATGAACAGGACCAGTTGCCTCTGATCGGGCAGGTAGTCCTTCGCAATCACGGCGGAGAACACGATGATCACCTGCACGCCGCAGGAATAGACGACAAAGACCGCGAGGAACCGCGCCAGCGCGGAGAAGCGGCGCATGTCGCGCAGGGTCTGGGCGAGGCGCCGGAACCCCGCCAGCAGGACCGGCCCCTCGGCGGGCGGCGCCGCGGGCGCGTGCTCGCGCAGGTAGAGCGCCGTGGGGATCGCGTTGAGCAGGAACCAGGCCGCGGCGAAGATGAAGACGGCGTGGAATCCCGCGGTGGTTCCCTTCGCGACGCCGGGCAGCGCCAGCGCCAGCGGCAGGCAGACCACGGCGCCGATGTAGCCCATGGTCCACCCGGTGGCCGAGACGCGCCCCATGGTCTCCCGCGTGGCGATCCCGGGCAGGAACGCGCCCAGGAAGTTCTCCCCGAGCATGAAGCAGACATTGGCCGCGATGTAGAGCGTCATGCCCAGCGCGATGTCCCCGGGGCCGACCAGGGCGAGGGAGGCGGTCAGCCCGACACACCCGGCGCCGAGCCCCATGAGCCACGCCTTTTTGCGCGCCGTGTGATCGGCCAGCGCCCCGGCCATGGGGCTGAGGACGACGACGATGATGCTCGCGATGGCGAAGGACCGGCCCCACAGCGCCTCGCCCCGGGAGGGGTCGGCGACGACGATGGTCTTGAAGTAGATCCCGAAGAAGACGGTGGTGATGAGCAGCGTGAACGACTGGTTGGCCAGGTCGTACATCCCCCAGGCCCAGACCTCGCGCGCGTTCGAGAGGCCCTTGAAGGGATGGAGAATGCGGCGCATGCAGGGGCGATCATCGCCGCGGGCGCCGGGTCCCGCAAGAGGCGCACGAAAAAGGGGCCCCTCGGCGGGGCCCCTCTGGAGCGATGCGTATCAGTGTCCGCCGATCAGTGGTCGGCGTCCTCGGACTCCTCGTCCACCACGGGCGCGGGCGCTGCGAGGTGGAACTCCTTGAGCAGCGAGTCGATCTTCTCCGTCTTGGCCGAGAGCGGGCTGGCCGGGTGCATGGCGTTGAAGCGCACCGTGCCGTCCGGCGCGATGATGGCGACATGCGGGATGCCGTTCACGCCGTACTCGGGGTTGAAGACCTCCTGCTTGGCGAAGACGACCGGCCAGGTCATCTCCTTCTCGGTCATGAAGGACGGCATGAGCGAGCGCTCCTGGTCCGGGTTGTCCTTGCAGTCCACGGGGCCGTCGGCGCCGTAGTGCGTGCCCTGGATGCTCGTCACGCCGATGACGGCGACCGGGTAGCCCTCGTAGTGCTCGACCAGCTCGCGGACATTCGGGAAGGACGCGATGCAGGGCCCGCACCAGGTGGCCCAGAAGTCCAGCACGACGACCTTGCCCTTGAGGTCGGCCAGCGAGGTGATCGCCGGGTCGCTGGACCACTCGATCGTCAGCGCCGGGGCCTCATGGCCGATGAGCTCGCCCCGCGCGAACGCGCCGGCGAGGTACTCGGCGTTCTTCTCGAGGCGGAGCTTGACCTTTTCGTCGGCGCTCGCCGAGGCCGCGGCCTCCTTGCTGGCCTTGAGGAAGCGACCGCGCATCTCCTCGCGGAGCGCGGGGTTCGTCTCGCCGAGCTTGAGGTACGCGTTGTAGAGGTAGCGCGTGTTCGTGACGACCTCGGGCGGCATCTGGCCGTTGATCATCGAGCCGAGCTGGCGCATCTCGGGCTGCAGCTGCTCGAGCTGCTCGAGCTTGACCCAGCCGAGGCTGGACAGCAGCTCCTCGCCGCGCGCCTCCATCAGCGCCTCGCGCAGCGCCGGGTGCGTGATCGCGGTGCGGATGGCGATGACCTCGGCCTCGTCGCCGGCGTCATCGGGCGTCATGGTGGCGGCCAGCGCGGCGGCGGCGGCGCCGTCCACGGTGGGGTCGGCCGCGAGCGTGGTCAGGCGCGCGTACGCCGCGTCCTTCAGACCCGCCGCGTAGATGGCGCGATCGAGCGCGCCGATCTGGGCGGAGGTCAGCTCGGCGATCTCGATGTCGGCGAGCGCCTCGAGCGCGGCGGCCTTGTAGGTCTCCGCGGTGAGATTCTTCTCGGCGCGGAGCTCGGCCATCTTCGTCTTGAGGACTTCGTTCGCGGCGTCGATCTGCTCCTGTGTCGCGGGCGCCGCGAACGCGGCTCCCGAAAGGGCCAGACCGGCGACGGCCAACATGGAAAGCGCTTTCGTTCTCAGATGCACGGCATGCTCCTGCTGTGGCCGCCTGGTCGTGAACGCCGCGGCCCTGGGGATGCGACAGCGCGACACTCGGCGCGACTGTCAAGGTTCTGTTCAGTCTACCACCTCGGTCAAGGGCGGTTGCCCGTGCCCGCCTCGCCGAGCAGCGTTCGCCGCAGGAAGTCCACCTGGAGGTTCTTGGCGTCGTTGGCGACCCGTCCGAAGCCCGAGTGCTCCGCCGGGGCCCCGGTCGTGGGCCAGGTGACCATCTCCACCAGGTCGGGCCGGGCGCCGAGCCGCTCGTAGCGGGCCCGGAGGGCGTCCACGAAGGTGCGCATCGCCGCCACCGGGACCCACTCGTCGGCCTCGGAGTGCAGGGCGAGCATTGGAATGGGCCGCCAGCCGTCCAGATGACGCATGGGGTCCAGCGCCTCGACGACGCTGGGCTCGTGCCGTCCGGCGTACGCCATCAGGGAGAAATTCCCAGCGGTGGACTCCACCGCGGCGCAGCGGAATGGGTGCCGGTCGCACAGCCGACGGACTGTGACCATGCCGCCGGCGCTCATCCCGCCGATGCCCATCCGGTCCAGGTCGAACACACCCCGCCAGGCCGGGTCGGCCAGGGCCTCGACGACATGATCGACCTCCTCGATCGCCGCGCCGACCACGCGCATCGTGGCGGTGGGGTCTTGCAGGGACTCGTCGAAGCGGTCGCCGTGCCCGGGCAGGTCGATGGCGCACGCCGCGATCCCCGCGCGGATCCAGCGGAGGTAGCGCCCGGGGTCCAGGTCCTTGCTGACGGTGCGCCCGTGCATCCAGATGACGACGGGCGCCGGGTTAGTCCAGTCCGGGTGGGCGATCAGCGCCGGCACACCGCCGGGCACGCGGTCCGCGACGAGGCGGATGCGGCGCGTCTGCTTCTCCAGGGCCGCGGGCAGGCGCGCGAAGCGCTCATCCATCAGCGCAGGTCTCGCAGGTAGGGATTGAACATCTTCTCCCGCCCGATGGTGGTGGCCGGGCCGTGCCCGGGCAGAACGCGTGTGTCGTCCGGGAGCGAGCACAGCCGTCGCAGCGACGCGGCCAGCGCCCGCTCGTCGCTGGTGGGGAAGTCGTACCGGCCGATGGAGCCCGCGAAGAGCGTGTCGCCCACGATCGCCGTGTGCGCGCCGGCGCAATGGAACGCCACGCCGCCGGGCGAGTGCCCGGGCGTGTGCAGGACCTTCCAGCGCGAGGTTCCCAGCGCCAGCTCGTCTCCGTCCTTGAAGTATCGATCGGGCGGCGCGGTCCGGACGGTGGGGTCGAATCCGATACTGAGATTCAGGTTGGGATCGCCGAAGAACGCCTGCTCGGCCTCGTGCCCGCTCACCGGAGCCTCGGGGAAGGCCCTGCGGACATCGTCGAGGCCGGCGATGTGGTCGCCGTGGGCGTGCGTGAGGAGGACCTGCGAGATCCGCAGCTCCAGGCGCATCGCCCGGTCGATCATCGCCGAGGGGTCGAACGAGGCGTCCACGATCCAGCCCTCGTTCCCGTGCCCCAGGTGCACGAGGTAGCAGTTCGTGGCGAAAGGTCCGAGGGCGAAGGCCTCGACCAACGGCGTGTCGGCGGCGACGGTCATAGACTCGCATGGTAGACTTTCTTGTGCGCCAGGTCGGTCGCGCCCCGCGGCGGCCGCCCGGCTCGGAGCCGCCGACATGCTGATCCGGAACATCGATGAGACCCCGCTCGTTCCCGCGGCGATGCCCGGCGTTGAGGGCGTCACCATGGCCGTCATGGTCGGACGCGAGCACGGGGCCCCGAACTTCTCGCTGCGACAGTTCAGGGTCGCCCCCGGCGGCCACTCGCCCCGGCACAGCCACGACTACGAGCACGAGGTGTTCATCGTGGGCGGGACCGGGACCGTGCTGCTCGAGGGCCGCGAGAACCCGATCCGTTCCGGCGATGTCGTCTTCGTGCCCGCGGACCAGGAGCACCAGTTCCGCGCCGGCGATCAGGGTCTTCGTTTCCTCTGCCTGGTGCCCGTGTCCCGCAACTGCGGGGACCCGACCCCGGGTTCTTAACCTCCCGGAGGATCACGGGCCGGGGTCCGTGCGTCCGATGGAGAGCGTAACGCGTTCGCCCGTGGCTCCATCCTTCTGTGGAGCCCTTGCTCCGGCCCGACAGGCCGGGACGAACAGCAGGAAGGAGCCGGCCGATCATGGCGACCGATAAACCCAACCCCGCTCCGAAGAAAGCGCCGCGGCGCGACCTCATCCTGCCGCAGTGGGTGGTCCTCATCCTCTTCGCCGGCATGCTTGTGTTCTGCGTCGCGCTGGTCATCGGCAACAAGCCCGGCCTGCGCGAGACGGGGATTCTGGGCGCCTTGTTCGTCCTCGCGACGCTGCCCATGGCGCTGCGGGCCTCCCACATCGTCCCGCCGTCCATGCGGCTGTCCGGC
>CALKYH010000242.1 GCA_938003595.1 uncultured bacterium | reverse complement strand
ACGAGTACGCGTGCGGTGGCTACATCCGGCACGGGCTCGCGGTGTGCTCGTTCGGTTCCATCGAGCAGGTGGGCGTCGAGCGTGCGGTGGTCGAGGCGGTCATCGGCCATTATGCGGCGTTGGGAACCGGCGCCGCGCGTCGCCGGGCGGTGGCGAGCCTGCTCGATGCGCAGATCGGCGCGGATCTGGAGCAGGTGAACAAGGCGCAGGATCGAGTCGAGCGGCGGCTGGCATCCATCGAGCGCACCGTCCGCAAGCTGCTCGACAACCTCACGGCGGCCAACCGCGAGCTGGTGGACGGTCGGCTGGTGGAGCTGACGGCGGAGCGGGCGGCACTGGAGTCCGAGCGGGCGTCGCTGCGGAAGCTGGTCCTGAGCCACGAGCAGGCGGCGGAGATCGTGCGGCGCATCGAGGACGAACTGACGGCGCTGCCGGTCCGGATCCGCTCCGGCGCGCCGGCCGAGGGCCGCGCGGCGCTGCGCCGCTGCGTCGAATCGATCCGGTTCAACGCCCAGACGCGGCGGCTGGAGGCCTCGGTCTTCGTGCTGCCCCGGATCGCAGAAGGGCCGACGGCGCCGCCGACCGCGCTGATTGAGATCAAGACGCCGCCCGTGAGCCACCGAGCCGGAACGGGCGGCGGTCGCGGACCTGGCTGTCAGCGCAAAGGCTGACTCCCGGATGGGCGGAACGCGCCCGATGTCATCTCGAATGACAATGACCCCGACGGGATTCGAACCCGTGTACCCACCGTGAAAGGGTGGTGTCCTGAACCAGGCTAGACGACGGGGCCTGCGTGAGCGCCCAGTATAGCCCCCCGGGCCTATTCCCTCCCCTTCCAGCCCCTCTCCGCGTCCGATAGCTCCCCGCTCCCCGCATCCCCCCGAGCCGCGCCAGCCCCGCGCCGTTTGTCGCGACCTCGCGCGCCGCGCTCCCGCCGGGCCCGTTCCAAACCGATAACCCCACCATGCCGAACGCCGCAGAAAACAGCCACCTCCGCGCCCGCGCCGTCGCGCGCCCGCTCATCGCCGTCGCGCTCGCCGCCGGCTTCATCCTCGTCGCGCGCCAGATCGAGCCCTCCGGCTCGCTCGCCAGCGAGGGCGCCAGCCTCAGCGACCCCGTCCCGCAGTCGCTCCTGCCCTCGACGCCGCAGAAGACCTTCGGCTCCGGCCGGCCCACGCTCGGCACGCTCACCGGCGGCGACTACACCATCGAGATCAACCCCGGCCCCGACGGCCCCCTCTACAGCGTCTACGACAAGGACGGAACCCTCCTCGCCGACCAGCTCCCCGCCGAGGACCTCTACCGCGCCGTCCCCGACCTGGATGTCACCACCATGTTCTCCGGCGGCCCTCTCATGATGGTCGAGCTTCCCGAGCCCTAAGACGCCCCTCCCCCCTCTACGCCACCCCGCGCCCCGGCGCCGCGGCTACCCTCCCCTCGGTTGACACCTGACCTCTACATCATCTGCCCCCTCGAGCTCGAGGCCCGCGCGCTCCTGACCATGAGCGCCGTCGATCCCGCGCGCCTGCTCATCAGCGGCCCCGGCCGCGCCGTCGCCGGCGCCGTCGCCCAGGCCCACGCCGCCGGCGCGAAGTCCATCATCCTCGCCGGCTTCTGCGCCGGCCTCGCCGCCACGCCCATCGCGCCGCCCATCGGCCAGGTCCGCACCGAGGCCGGCGTCGCCTACGACGCCGCCATCCGCAACGGCCCGCGACCTGTCACGCTCGTCGGGGTGGACCGCATCATCGCCACCCCCGGCGACAAGGCCTGGCTCCACCAGAACGCCAAGGCCGAACTCGCGGACATGGAGTCCCACCACTTCGCCGCGGCGTGCATCGAACTCAACCTCCCCTGGGGCGTCGTCCGCGCCGTGTCTGACGGCCCCGACGCCGGCCTCCCCCCCGAGACGATGGACTGGATCGATCCCCAGGGCCGCACGCGCACGACGCAGGTCCTCATCGATGTGATCCGCCGCCCCGCGCTCGCGCCGCAGCTCCGCACCCTCGCCCGCGACACCCGCCGCGCCGCCGCGGGCCTGCGCGACGCCGTCGCCGAGGCCATCCGGTGAACACGGTCCCCGTCGGTCGCGCGCCGGTCGATCCGGGCGCCCGGTTGGCGCTGCTCTTCGGCGGCACCTTCGATCCCCCGCACCGCGCCCACATCGAGCTGCCCGCCGAGGTCCGCGACCTCCTCGAGGCCGACACGCTCGTCTACATCCCCGCCGCACGCTCCCCCCACAAGGCCGACGGCCCCGTCGCCTCCGCCGAGGACCGCATCACCATGCTCCGCGCCGCGCTCGATGGTCGGCCGCGCGTCGCCATCAGCACGATCGAACTGCAGCGCAGCGCGACCGAGCCCTCCTACACCGCCGACACCCTCCGCGCCCTGCGCGAGGAACTGCCGGCCACGACCGCGCTGCGGCTCCTCATCGGCGCCGATCAGGCCGCGGCGTTCCACCTCTGGCGCCACCCGGAACTCATCGCCGCCCTCGCCGAGCCCGTCGTCATGCTCCGCACACCCCTCGAATCCGCCGACGCGCTGCTCGCCAGGATGCAGCCGCACTGGCCCGCGGCGGACCTGGACCGCTGGCGAGCCCGCATCGTCCCCATCCCCGTGCTCGACGCCGAGGCCACCGACATCCGCCGCCGCCTGGCCGACAACCCCGACGACCCGGCACTCGCCGGCCTCATTCCTGCCCCCGTCCTCGCCTACATCCGGGCCCGGCGGCTGTACCGCTAGCCCGCTCCTACACTTGCGGCCCCAACCGATGTCCAGCGCCCCGACCCATCCCGACGCCGCCCACGACCCCGCGCAGCAGGTCCGCACCGTCGCGTTCGTGAGTCTGGGCTGCCCCAAGAACCTCGTGGACTCCGAGAAGATGCTCGGCCTCCTCGCCGAGGACGGCCTGCTCCCCGTCTCGGAAACCGCCGGCGACGAGGCCGACGCCATCGTCATCAACACCTGCGGCTTCCTCGAGGCCTCCAAGCAGGAATCGCTTGAGGTCATCCACGACGCGCTCCGCCGCAAGGAATCCGGCGAGATCAAGCGCGTCGTCGTCGCCGGCTGCCTCGTGCAGCGCCACCGGGCCAAGCTGCTGGAATGGGCGCCGGGCATCGACGCGATGGTGGGGGTGTTCGACCGCGACAAGATCG
>CALKYH010000241.1 GCA_938003595.1 uncultured bacterium | reverse complement strand
TTACATCGCGGAGCCGAGGCCCATGATGCGGCGCCAGGTGGAGATCTGGCCGAAGTGCATCATGGAGTGGGCGCCGAGCATGAAGTTGATCATGCTGCCGACGGTGGGGAAGCGGTCCTTCATGCCCTCGCTGGGGTTGGGCTGGGCGAGGGTCGCGTCGTCGGTCTCGGCCAGGGCCTTGAGGATGGCGTCGGTGCGCTCGAAGTAGTGCGCGGTGATCGTCTCCATGGCGGGATAGATCGTGCCGGCAGGGTCGTCCTTGCTCTCGGTCTTGTTGGCGAAGAGCGCCTCGAAGCCGTCGCGCGGCTTGGCGAGCTCGGGCTTGCCGATGATCTGCAGCATCCAGTCGGGGTAGGTGGAGAGGTGGCCGAAGACCCACGCGGGGTGGTTGGTGTGGATGCCCTTGGGCTCGCGGGCGAAGTCCTTGGGCTGGATGCCCTTGAGGATGGCCTCGGCGTAGCCGCGGGTGCGATGGGCGGCGGGGAGGATTGTGCTGGCGGCGGTGTTGGGCACGGGGCTCGTCTCCTCGGGGAATGGGTGTGGGCGACTGTAGGGGGCCATGAGAGCCGGGTGAACGCACCGGGCGGGTTGGGCGTCAATAGGATGGAACGATGAACCGGGTTCGACGGGTCGCGAGGTCGGCGTCTTTGCGCTGGGCGCTGCGGGAGGCGCTGTCGCTGCTGGGCCCGGCGTTGACGGCGGGGTTCGTGGCGGCGGGGCTGCTCGTCGCGGCGGACCGGTTGCTGGCGTTGGGGCTGAGCGTGTGGGCGGTCACGGCGGCGCCGGTGGCGATCGCGGCGGGCGCGGCGCTGGCGGCGGCGGCGGGGCGAAAGCCGGGCGAGGCGGGCGCCGCGGCGCGGGTGGATCACGCCCTGGGCCTGCGCGACCGGCTCTCGAGCGCCATCGAGCTGCAGGATGATGAAGCAACACGCGGAGACGCGTTCGCGCAGTGGGCGGCGGAGGATGCGGAGCGCGCGGCGGAACGCGCGGATGTCGGCAAGGCGATTCCGCTGAAGCTGGACGGGTGGTGGGTTGTGTGGCCTGCGGTGGGCGCGGTGGTGGTCGCGGCGGCGGTGATGGCGCCGACGGTGGACCTGCTGGGGCGCGGCGCCGCGCGGACGAAGAACGCCGTGGAGGCTTCGCAGCGCGAGGCGGCGGCGACGCAGATCGCCGACGCCGCGGAGCGGGCGCGGGAGACGCTGGAGCAGGCCCAGCGCGACGCGGCGCCGGGGGCGACGAGCGAGCAGATGCGGGCGCTGGAGGAGCTGGAGGAGCAGCTGGCGTCGGGCCAGTTGGGGCCGGACGAGGCGCGCTCGCGGGCCGCGGCGTCGCTGGAGCAGATCGCTGCGGGGGCGGACGAGCAGGCGGCGCAGCTGGAGCGCGACCTCGAGGCGATCGGTCAGCGGATGGAGCGGCTCGATCCGACGGAGCAGACGGCGCCGCTGGGCCAGGCGCTGGCCGAGGCGCTGCGCCGGGGCGAGTTCGAGAAGGCCGCGGCGCTGATGGACGAGCTGCAGCGCTCCAGCGGCGAGGGCGCGATGGACCCGGCGGAGCGCGAG
Organism: uncultured bacterium; assembly: GCA_938003595.1. Taxonomy (GTDB): domain Bacteria; phylum Planctomycetota; class Phycisphaerae; order Phycisphaerales; family UBA1924; genus JACVCK01. The sequence goes on along the minus strand of CALKYH010000241.1, from coordinate 535 downwards.
GCGCTGGCGAAGGACCTGGAGAAGCTGGCGCAGCAGCTGGAGTCGGCGGGCGAGGGCGCGCCGCTGGAGCAGCAGCCGAGCGTGCCGGCGAGCGAGGCGGCGCCGAACGAGCGAACGGTCGAGGATCTGCAGGACCAGGGACTGAGCCGCGAGGACGCGGAGCGGCTGTCGGAGATGACCGACGAGCGGGCGTTGCGCGAGGCGTTGCAGGACGAGGGGATCTCGCCGGAGGTGGCGGATCGGCTGGCGGAGCAGATCGCGCGGGAGAACCGCGAGCGCGAAGCGGAGCAGAAGGCGCAGGAGCAGAGCGAGGAGTTGTCCGACGCGCTGCGCGACGCCGCGGAGGATGTCCGCGAGCCCGCGCCGCCTCCACCTCCGCCGCCATCGGACCAAGAGGAACAGCCGTCGAAGGAGGCCGCGACGCAGGATCAGGATCGGGGCGATCAGGCGCCGAACGAGGATCAGCGCAGCGCCGAGCCTGGCGAGCAGCAGCGAGAGCAGCCCGGCGAGAAGTCGGGCGAGCAGTCGGGCGAGC
>CALKYH010000240.1 GCA_938003595.1 uncultured bacterium | reverse complement strand
TGGGGGCCCTTGTCGGCGTAGAGGGGGTGGACGCCGGCGGTGCACCAGATGTCCGGTCGGCGCTCGGCCAGGGCGAGGGCGTCCAGGCAGTCGTGGGTGGTGGTGGAGATGGAGATGGCGCCGACCACGCCCGCGGCGCGGGCCTGGGCCATGACGGAGTCCACGCGTCCGGCGTAGTCGGGGAAGGTCAGGTGGCAGTGGGTGTCGATCATCGCGGGCAAGGGTAGGGGGCGGCCGTATAGTGCGTCGAAGCCGGACAGCCCTCGAACGAAGAAAGGCCTCCATGACACGGATCGAGCGAGTCATTGCCTGCCTGGTCGCGGCGCTGGCGCTCTCGCTGAGCGCCCGCGCCGGCGCGGACGAGCGCTGGCACATCATCGAGATGATGGGCGCCAAGGCCGGCTGGATGCGGACGACCGAGGTCGAGCTGCCCGACGGCGGCTATCGCTCCGAGAACGAGATGAAGTTCAAGATCGCGCGAGGGCCGGTCCAGATCGCGATCCGGATGGAGACGCAGTTCGTGGAGGCGGCCGATGGCACGCCGCTGTCGATGCGCGTGGAGCAGGAGTTCGGCCCGACGCCCACCATCGCCGAGTACACCTTCCATAAGGATCATGTGGCGGTGAAGTCCACGCAGGGCGGCCGCACGACCGAGACGCGCGAGCCGTCGCCGCCGGAGGGCTGGCTGACGCCCCGGCAGGCGGACGAGCGGACGCGCCGCCTCATGGAGGAGGGCGCCGAGACGATCACGCTGACGACGCTCGACCCGTCGATGGGGCTGACGCCGATCGAGCTGACGCGCACACGCGGGCAGGTCGGCTCGGTCGAGGCGATGGGCAAGACGGTCGCCGCGACGGAGTGGACGGTGACGCAGTCGCTCTATCCCGGCCTCGCGTCGGTGGAGTGGCTGGACCGCGAGGGCCATCTGGTGCGAGGGTCCACCGACATGGGCGGGATCGAGATGGTGATCCTGGCGTCGGAGAAGGAACTGGCGCTGGCCGACGCGGCGCCGCCGGAGCTGATGGCCAGCACGCTCGTCAGGCCGGATCGACCCATCGACGACCCTCGCCACCTCGACCGGGCCGAGTATCTCGTCTTCGTCGACAAGGGCGAGATGCCCACCCTGCCCGACGCGGGGGCCCAGCGATTCGAGCGCGTCGACGAGCGCACAGGGCGTGTGACCGTGGACACGGCGTGCGTGGACCGCGTGCCCGAGGGGTTCGATCGGGCGCCGTACCTGGCGAGCTCCGGGATGATCGGGGCGAACGATCCCGAGATCATCAGGTTCGTGGGCACGCAGCGGGCGAATCGGAACCGCGCGGAGACGGCCGAGGACCTGCGCCGGAAGGTGCACACGCACATCAACCAGAAGTCGCTGGGCGTCGGGCTGGCGAGCGCCTCCGATGTCGTGCGGACGCGCGAGGGCGACTGCAGCGAGCACGCCGTCCTGCTCGCGGCCGCGCTGCGGGCGGCGGGCATCCCGAGCCGCGTCGTCTCCGGGGCGGTGTACATCGACGAGTTCCTCGGGGCCGAGAGCGTGTTCGGCTACCACATGTGGACGCAGGCCCTGCTGCCCACCGGCGACGGCGGCGAGGCGTGGGTCGATCTCGACGCCACGCTCGGCGAGGGCGCGCCCTTCGACGCGGCCCACATCGCGATGGATGTCTCGGCGCTGGCGGACGGCGGGATGATCAACTCCATGGCGACGCTGGCCCCGCTGCTGGGCCGGCTGCAGGTGCAGGTGATCGCGACCCACGAGGGCGCGGCGCCCTGATCGGTCCGGGGGTTACGATGACCGCCATGCACGACGCAGGACCACTCCCCCGCTTGCCGGCGCGCGACCCCTCGGGCCACAAGGGCACTTTCGGCACAGTCGCGGTCCTGGGCGGCTGCGCGCTGGCGGAGTCCCGGATGATCGGCGGACCGGCGATGAGCGCGCTCGCGGCGCTGCGGAGCGGCGCCGGGCTGGCGCGGCTGGTCATGCCGTCGCCCGTGCTTGACGCGGCGATGACGATCGCCCCGAGCGCCACGGGCGTCGCGATCCCCGTGGATCATCGGGGCGAGATCGTCCCCCACGAGGCGGCCCGCGCCGTGGACGAAGCGGTCAATGCGTGCACGGCGCTGGTGATCGGGCCGGGCCTGGGTCGAGGCGCCGGGCCAACCGCCGCGGCCCTGCGTGCGGCGATGCAGGAAGATCGTCCGGTCGTGATCGACGCCGACGCGCTCAACGCGCTGGCCTCGACGCCCGAGGTGCGCCGGGACTTCCGGGCGCACGCCGTGCTGACGCCCCACCCCGGCGAGTTCAAGCGTCTTGCGACGGCGCTGGGGATCGAGCGGGATGCCGACGAATCGACGAATCCCGAGAAGCGCGCTGCCGCCGCGGAGCGCCTCGCGCAGTCGATGGGCGCCGTCGTGGTCCTCAAGGGCGCGGGCACGGTGGTGACCGACGGCGCCCGCACCTGGATAAACACCGGCGGCTCCGCGGCGCTGGCGACGGCGGGGACGGGGGATGTGCTCTCCGGCGTCGTGGGGGCGCTCATCGCCCAGCACCACCGGGCGCCGCTGGTGGCGGGCTCGCGGACCGTCACGAGCGAGCAGCGCGGGGGGCTGGGGCTCTTTGATTGCGCCAGGCTCGCCGTCCATGCTCACGCGATGGCCGCGGACCAATGGGTGGACTGGGCCGGGGTCTCCGCGGGGATGCTCGCGACCGACCTGCTCGACGAGCTTCCGGCGGCGCTGGAGGCGCTGCGCGGCGAGGCTGCGGACGGGATATCGTCCCCCGAATGACCGGCCAGCCCATCGCCCTTGGGGTCAATGTGGACCATGTCGCCACCCTTCGCCAGGCGCGTCGGGGCGACGAGCCGGACCCCGTCCGCGCTGCGCACGAGGCGGAGCTGGGCGGGGCGGACTGCATCACGATCCACCTGCGCGAGGACCGGCGCCATGTGCAGGATCACGACCTGGACCGGCTGCGCGGGGTCGTGCAGGCCAAGCTGAACCTCGAGATGGGCGCCACGGACGAGATGCTCGGGATCGCCCTCAAGGCGCGGCCGCACATGGCGACGCTCGTGCCCGAGGGCCGGCAGGAAGTCACGACCGAGGGGGGGCTGGCGGTGTCGAGGGACATCGCGCGGCTCAAGGCGTTCAACGCGAAGCTGCGGGACGCGGGCGTCGCGGTGTCGGCGTTCATCGATCCGGATCCGCGCGAGGTCGAGGCCTCGCGAGAGGCGGGCTTCCAGGTGTGCGAGGTGCATACCGGCGAGTACGCCGCCGCGTTCCGGAAGGCGGGCGGCGACCTGCGCCATCCCGACTTGGCGCGTGAACATCGCCGGCTTGAGGAAGCCGGGCGGGCGATCGTGGCGGCGGGGATGCGTTTCAACGCGGGGCACGCGCTGAACTATCTGAATGTGGTCCCGGTGGCGGCGCTGCCGGCGGTGTGGGAGCTGCATATCGGGCATTCGATCGTGAGCCGCGCGGTGTACACCGGCTTGCGGGCGGCGGTGGCGGAGATGAAGCAGTTGATCACGGCGAGCGCGGCCTCCGCGCGAGCCGTTCAGGGCGAATAGGAGCGGTCATGGCGATTCGAGTGTTTCTGGCGGTGGCGCTGTTGATCGGTTCGTGCGCGGCTCGGGCCGCGGAGCCGATCTCGCTGCAGCACACCGACCTCATCAAGCGGGGCGACACCGTGCTGTGGATCGGCGACGAGCTGCTGCAGGACGCCGACTGGCCCCTGTTCGTCGAGGCCGGGCTCCTCGCGGCGCGACCGGACGACGCCGTGACCTGGTATCGGGCCGGGTCCGAGGGCTCGACGGCCGAGGTCGCGGCGCTGTGGGGGTCGCGCATCGTCATGACGATCCGAGCGTCGCTGGTCTTCGCCTGTTTCGGGCAGGCCGAGAGCGAGTTCCTCCGTCACCCGATGCCGCCGGGCTTCGCCGAGCCCACCGAGGAGGATCTGCAGGCGGCGCTGGCGAAGTACGAGGAGGGGCTGGATCTCTTTGTGGACGCGATGCTCTCGCGCAGCGTGCGCACGGTGGTGATCGTGAGCCCGCCGGCGGTGGACGAGCTCGAGCCCGCCTCGCACGGTTTCTATGTGGGCATGAACGCCACACTCGCGCTGTTCGCCGAGCGCGCCCGCGAGGTGGCGCAGCGGAGGGAGCTGCCCTTCATCGACCTGTTCACGATCTCCAGCTCGCTGATGCAGCCGGCGCGCTCCGCGGGCGTCGGGTTGACGGAGGACGGCCGGACGGCGACGGATGTCGGGTCGGTCCTCATCGGTGCGGAGCTGCTGCACGAATTCGGCCTCGACCGCGCGGCGCTCCTGCGCCGCCAGTGGCGCCCGGCGACGGAGCCGGCGTATACCGTTGCGCAACGGATCGATCCGTCCCTGGCGCCGCCGGAGGCGGTCTCGGCCGGCGGCTCGTTCGCCGTGGCGCAGGCGCTGCGCGTCTTCGACACGCACTTTCTCATTCTCTGGCGCGACATGGACCGGCTCCTGCACCCCGACCACGCGAACCGCGCCGACATCCTCTCGAAGCACCGGGCCGAGGTCGACGCCGACTGGCGCCGCGTGCGTGAGGTCGTGAACGAGAATCGCGCCCTCAAGCCGGACGGGCCCTGAGGCCCGGCTCGCGGCCGCCCAGGTTCGGCGCGGCTACCCTACTGCCCCGTTCGTCAGCCCCTTCACGACCCTCGCTCGCCGTCACCGGAGCCGTTCATGCCCGCAGCCGTCGCCGCCGCCACCCGCATCGAGAAGGACACCATGGGCGAGATGCCCGTCCCCGCGGAGGCCCTCTACGGCGCCTCGACGCAGCGCGCGGCGCTGAACTTCCCCGTCTCGGGCCGGCCGGTGCCCGGCGCCGTGATCCACGCCTACGCCCTGCTCAAGGCGGCGTGCGCCAAAGTGAACCGCGACCTGGGCCTGCTCGACGCCTCGCGCGCCGAGGCGATCATCGCAGCGACGGGGCGCATCGCCAAGCGGGACCTGCCGACGCCCGCCGGCGCCGACCCGATCGCGTTCCACTTTCCCATCGATGTGTTCCAGACCGGTTCGGGCACCTCGACGAACATGAATGTCAACGAGGTCGTGGCGAACCTCGTGTGCCTGGC
>CALKYH010000239.1 GCA_938003595.1 uncultured bacterium | reverse complement strand
GCGAGATCACCCCGGAGACCTTCGCCTCCGGCGCGAACGCCTGACCCGCTACTCGAGCCCCTGCACCAGCGATTCCAGGTTCGTGAGCATCATCTCCTCCCAGTTCCCCGTCCCCAGCGGATCGAGCACGAGCAGCTTCAGCCCCGTCGCCTCCGACAGCCGGCGCGCATCCATCCCCGAGCTCTGCGGCTCCGTGAACACCGCCTTCACCCCCCGCTCCCGCGCCAGCCGCGCCACTTCCGCGATCACCGCCGGCGTGGGCTCGACCATGTCCGCCGAGCGCAGCGTCGCGGCGACATGCAGCCCGTACCGGTCCGCCAGCCGACCGAACGCCGCGTGCTGCGTGACGATGCCCTTGCCCTTGAACGGCTCGAGCTGTTCCCTGTACGCCTGGTCCACCTCGCGCACGCGCGTGAGCAGGTGCGCCGTCCGCGCCTCGAGCGACCTCATCCCCTCCTGATCATCCGCCCGCAGCATCGCGCTCATCAGCGCTTGGCTCAGCGCCGGCGTGAACCGCTCGACCAGCACCGGGTCCAGCCACAGATGCGGATCGACGGCGCCGTGGTCGTGGTCGTGATCGTGGTCATCCCCGTGGTCGTGCCCAACCGCCTCGACGCCCACGACATCCCCGAACCGGATCACGGACCGGCCCTGCCGATCTCCCTGCGACTTGAGCAGCCGCTCGACCTGCGGCTCCAGCCCGGCGCCGTTGAGCGCCACCAGGTCCGCGCCGCCGGTGGCCGCGATGGCCGCGGCGCCGATCTCGAACCCGTGCTCCGACACCCCCGGCGGCACGAGCAGGGTGACCTGGGCATCGGGCGCCAGCTCGCGCACCAGCCCGGCGAGCGGGGGGATGGAGACCACGACCCGCACCGGGCGCGAGGCGGCGTCGGCCTCGGCGTCGGCCCGCTCGGTGCAGGAGGTCAGGGCGCCGGCGACCAGCGCCAGGGCGCCGAGGAGCGCGGCACGGAGGGGGGTGGGGCGACGGGGCATGGCGGGTCCTTGGGGGTGGGCCGCGGGGGCCGATCAGGGCGGGTCCGGAGTGCACGATACGGCCCGGTCGGGGCGATCGTTCGCCGCTATACTCTCGACCCCATCCGCGGGAGACCCCCGCGGCGGAGTTTCAAATCGGGGCGGTAGCTCAATTGGGAGAGCGCTGCGTTCGCAATGCAGAGGTTGCCGGTTCGATCCCGGTCCGCTCCACTTTCAGGTTTCGACGCCCCGGCCCGGCGCCCTCATTAGGATGCACCGGGCCGAGCGTGTTTTTGGTCTGGTGAGGGCCCGGTCGGCGTTCAGGAGGCGGGATCGCGTCGGATGTCGAGGGTGAAGGACCAGGTCGAGCAGTCGGGGCCGCGGGCCACGCCGGCGATGCGCCAGTTCTACACCTTCAAGGAGCGGCACCCGGGGTGCATCCTGCTGTTCCGGATGGGGGATTTCTACGAGACCTTTGATGATGACGCGGTGACGCTGCACAAGGCGCTGGGCGTGACGCTCACGGAGCGCACGGCGGGCGTGCCGATGGCGGGGGTGCCGTACCACGCGATCGAGCCGTACCTGCGGCGCCTGGTCGAGCAGGGCTATCGCGTCGCGGTGTGCGAGCAGGTGGAGGACCCGAAGCAGGCCAAGGGCGTGGTCGAGCGCGCGGTGACGCGGGTGCTCTCGCCGGGGGCCCTGGTCGACGAGGGGCTGCTGGCGGACGACGAGGCGAATGTGCTGGCGGCGGTGGCGTTCCTGGGGGCGGAGAACGAGCCGGGCGCGCGGTGCGCGCTGGCCTTGGTCGAGGTGTCCACGGGGTCGTTCACGATCCTGGACTGCCCGGCGGCGTCGCTGGTGGATGAATTGATGCGCCGCGGCGTGCGCGAGGCGCTGTACGCGGAGACGGCGGACGGCGCGGTCCCGCCGCGGATCAAGCGGGCGCTGGACGGCGCGGGGTGCGCGGGGGCGGCGCGGCCGGCGTGGCACTTCCGGCGCGAGGAGGCGATGGAGGCGCTGCTGCGCCAGTTCGGCGTGAGCACGCTGGCGGGGTTCGGGCTGCGCGACGACGACGCGGCGATTCCCGCGGCGGGGGCGATCGTGCGGCACCTGCGCGAGACGCAGTCGCCGGAGGGGATCCCGGAGAGTCATTCGCAGGCGGCGCGCGCGGCGCTGGCGCCGCTGGCGCACCTGCGGCCGCCCCGGCGCGAGGACGGCGCGGACTACCTGGTGATCGACGCGCCGGCGATGCGGGCGCTGGAGGTGGAGCGGACGGTGCGCGGGAGCGCGAGCGGGGAGGATTTCTCGCTGGTGGGGCTGTTCCTGCGCGGGGGCGCGGGGGGCGGCTGCCGCACGGCGATGGGCAAGCGGATGGTGCGCGAGTGGCTGCGCCGGCCGCTGGCGGAGCGCGGGGCGATCGAGGCGCGGCACGCGTGCGTGGGGATGCTGGTCGGGGACCGGCGGATGCTGGAGGCGGTGGGGGACGCGGTGGAGGGGGTGCAGGATGTGGCGCGGATCGGCGGGCGCGTGGCGCTGGGGCGGGCGACGCCGCGGGATCTGAGCGCGCTGGGGCGGTCGCTGGGGAAGATCGACGGGATCGTCGATGCGCTGGCGCAGCCCGCCGGCGCGGACGCGGAGGACGCGTTCGCGGCGGTGCGCGGGCGGCTGAGCGCGTCGCGCGCGGCGCTGGCGGCGCTGGCGGAGCGGATCGGCGCGGCGTGCGTGGACGATCCGCCGAGCCACCTGCGCGAGGGCGGGCTGATTCGGGACGGGGTGGACGCGGCGCTGGACGAGGCGCGGCTGCTGCAGCGCGACAGCGCCTCGTGGCTGGCGGGCTATCAGAAGACGCTCGCGGAGCGGCACCACCTGCCGGGGATCAAGGTCGGGTTCAACAAGGTGTTCGGGTACTTCATCGAGCTGCCGCGGGCGCAGGCGGCGCGGGCGCCGGAGGAACTGCGGCGGACGCAGACGCTGACGAATGTCGAGCGGTACACGACGCCGGAGCTGAAGCAGTTTGAGGAGAAGGTCCTGACGGCGCGGGACCGGGGGATCGCGCGGGAGCAGTCGCTGTTCGACGCGTTGTGCGGCGAGGTCGGCGGGGCGCTGGGACAGATCGCGCAGTTCGCGGAGGCGGTGGCGGAAGTCGACGCGCTGCGGTGCTTCGCGGCGCACGCGGCGCGGCGGCGCTGGTCGCGCCCGGAGATGACGGACGAGCCGGCGCTGGAGGTCGAGCAGGGGCGGCACCCGGTGCTGGAGACCATCCTGAGCGATGGCTTCGTGCCCAACGACCTGTCGCTGGGCGGCGGGGCGCCGGCGCTGGCCTTGATCACGGGGCCGAACATGGCGGGCAAGAGCACCTTCATCCGGCAGATGGCGCTGATCGTGCTACTGGCGCACGCGGGGGCGTTCGTGCCGGCGGCGCGGGCGCGGATCGGCGTGACGGACCGGCTGTTCACGCGGGTGGGCGCGGACGATGCGCTGCACGCGGGGCAGTCCACCTTCATGGTGGAGATGACGGAGACGGCGAACATCCTGCACCACTGCACGGCGCGGTCGCTGATCGCGCTGGACGAGATCGGGCGCGGCACGAGCACGCTGGACGGGCTGGCGCTGGCGTGGGCGATCGGGGAGTTTCTGGCGGAGTCAGGGCCGCGGACGCTGTTCGCGACGCACTATCACGAACTCACGCAGCTCGAGGAGTTGATGCCGGGCCGCGTGCAGAATCTGCATGTGGCGGTGCGGGAGTGGCCGCCGGGCGATGCGCACGCGCAGATCGTGTTCCTGCACCGGATCCTGGCGGGGAAGACGGATCGGAGTTATGGCGTGCAGGTGGCGCGGCTGGCGGGGCTGCCGGGGGCGGTGGTGTCGCGGGCGCGGGCGCTGCTGGACACGCTGGCGGTGTCGCACGAGGGGAAGGAGGCCGCGGCTGCGCTGAAGGGGGCGAAGCGGGAGCCGCGCGAGGAGTCGCAGATGGCGCTGTTCCGCGAGTTCGTGGCGCACCCGGCGGTGGAGGAACTGAAGAAGGTGGACCTGGAGCGGATGACGGCGCTGGAGGCGTTCGATGCGCTGCGGCGGCTGCGGGGGATGGTGGAGAAGGA
>CALKYH010000238.1 GCA_938003595.1 uncultured bacterium | reverse complement strand
CGGATCTGGTTCTGCTGGGTCACCGGGAAGGCGTCCACCACTCGGTCGATGGTCTTGGCGGCGCCGGTCGTGTGGAGGGTGCCGAACACCAGGTGGCCCGTCTCGGCCGCGCGAATGGCCGCCTCGATGGTCTCGAGGTCTCGCATTTCACCGACCAGGATCACGTCGGGGTCCGAACGCAGCACGCGCCGGAGGCCCTCGGAGAACGACTGGACATCCGACCCGACTTCTCGCTGGTTGATGATGGATTTCTTGTGGTAGTGGTAGTACTCGATGGGGTCTTCGAGGGTCACGATGTGACGCTCGAGGTTCGTGTTGATGAAGTCGATCATCGTCGCCAGCGAGGTGGTCTTGCCCGAGCCGGTGGGCCCGGTGACCAGGTAGAGGCCTCGGGGACGCCGAATGAGCTCCTTGCACATCTCGGGCAGACCGATCTGCTCGAAGGTGAGCAGCCGATTGGGGATCTGGCGGCAGACGATGGCCAGGTCGCCTCGCTGGCGGAAGATGGAGACGCGGAATCGGGCCGCGGTGCCGTAGGCGAAGCCGAAGTCCGTGCCGCCGCCTTCCTGCAGCTCCTGCTGGTTGCGTTCGGGGGTGATGGACTTCATCAGGGAGACCATGTCGTCGGAGTCGAGGACCTTGGTCTGAAGGTTGCGCAGGCCGCCGTGGAGTCGGAGGGTGGGCGGGCGTCCGACGGTCAGGTGGAGGTCGCTCGCGCCGAGCTTGATGACGGTGTCGAGGAGTCGGTCGATCTGGATGCTGGACATGGGTGGGTCCTGGTGGTGCACCCGGCGGCCCGTTCGGACGGCCGGACGGTTTCGGTTCGGATCAGTTCTCGACGCCTTCCACGCCCGCGACCTGCGCGACGCGTGCGATCTCTTCGGCGGTGGTCACGCCCTTGAGGATCTTGAGCTTGCCGTCCTCGAGCAGCGAACGCATGCCCGACGCCAGCGCCGCGTTGCGGAGGGTGGACAGCGAGGAAACCTTGAACGCCAGCTCGCGGATCTCGCTGTTCATCATCATGAACTCGAAGATGGCCTTCCGGCCTCGGTAGCCGGTGTTGTTGCAGTTCTCGCAGCCGGCGCCCTTGAACACGCGCCCCTCCGCCTCCTCGGGCTTGATGCCCACCAGGCGCAGGTGCTTGGGGTCGACATCAGCGTCGGGCACGCGGCACTTCGGGCAGATCGTGCGGATCAGGCGCTGGGCCATGACCGCCTGGATCGACGACGCCACGAGGAACGGCTTGACGCCCATGTCGATCAGTCGTGTGATCGCGGAGGGCGCATCGTTGGTGTGGAGCGTCGAGAACACCAGGTGGCCCGTGAGCGCCGCCTGGATCGCCACCTCGGCCACTTCCTTGTCTCGGATTTCGCCGACCAGGATGATGTTCGGCGCCTGACGCAGCATGGAGCGAAGGATGGCGGGGAATCCCAGCCCGATGGACTCGCGCACCTGGCACTGATTGATGCCGGTGAACGCGTACTCGATCGGGTCCTCCGCGGTGATGATCTTCTTGTCCGGCCGGTTCAGGATGTCCAGCGCCGAGTAGAGCGTCGTGGTCTTGCCCGAGCCGGTGGGCCCGGTCACCAGGAAGATGCCGTTCGGGCGGCGGATGATCTTGTGGAAGGTCTCCAGGTGGTCCGGCTCGAAGCCCAGATTCTCCAGACCGATGCGCACCGAGTCGGGTCGGAGAATACGACAGACGACCGACTCTCCGTGGTAGGTCGGGCACGCGGATACGCGGAAGTCGATCGAGGTGGTGTCCACATCGATCTTGATGCGTCCGTCCTGCGGGACCCGCTTCTCGGCGATGTTCATACCCGCCATCAGCTTCATTCGCGAGAGCACCGCGTTCTGCATGCGCTTGGGCAGGTTGTCGCGCTCGATGCACACGCCGTCGATGCGGTACCGCAGGCGGATGCGGTCCTCCATCGGCTCAACATGAATATCCGACGCCCGCATGCGGACCGCCTCCTCGAGGATGCGTCCGCACAGCTTGATGATCGGCGAGTCCGCCTGGGCGTCGCGGTCGATCGAGGCGTCCACCGACTTGTCCAGCGACTTGTCGATCGACGCCGAGATGATCGATTCCTTCGGCACGCTCGACGGGCCGCCCGCCTTGGCGTCCAGGAACGACTTGATCCGCCCGCGCGGCGCCACCCGGGGGTCCACCTCCGTGTTCAGTCGGAACCGGAGCGTGTCCATCAGCTCCAGGTTCATCGGGTCGTGGATCACCAGCTGCAGCCGCCCGCCGTTCTTGGTCAGCGGCAGCACCAGGTGCTTCTTCACCAGGTCGTCGGGAATCAGCGACAGGTCCACCTGGCCGGAGTTCTTGGGGTCGTTCAGATCAAAGAACGGCATCCCGAACTGGAACGCCAGCGCCTTGGCGACCTGCTCTTCCTTCGTGAAGCCGGCGTCGATGAGCGCTTCGCCCAGCCGCTTGCCGGATCCCTTGGCCATGCCGAGGGCCTTGTCGATCTGGTCCGCCGTCACCATGTTCCAGCCGAGAAGGATCTCGCCGAGTTTCTTCTTCGATCGTGCCATTCGGGGGAACGAGCTCCTCTCGGCGGGTCCGGCAGGGCCGGGGGCCGGGGCGGGGAATAGGCCGGCGGCGGCGCCGGATCAGGGGATGAGCGCCTCGGACGCGGGCCGCGGCGCCGGGACGACGAACCGAGCATCGTAGAGCAAACCGGCGGGCGCCCGCGCCGGGGCCTCTAGGATTATGCTGGGCCCGGCTGGCGCCAGCAAACCGCCCATCCGGGGCGCATCTGGTCCCCCACCGTAAAGGCCGCGCAAGGCGTCGGCGCCCAGCCGCCGCAGGACCCGACGGAGGCGTATGCAACCACCCGCAACAGGCGACAAGCGGCGCGTGCTCATCACCGCCGGGCCCACGCACGAGCCCATCGACGCGGTCCGGTTCCTCGGCAACCGCTCCTCGGGGACGCTGGGTGTGGCGCTCGCTCTGGCTGCGGCCGAGCGCGGGCACAGCGTGACTCTTCTCCTGGGTCCGACAGCCATGGGCCTCACCGATACGCGGGTCCGGCTCCGCCGGTTCCGCACCGCCGCCGACCTCGAGGCCCTCCTCAAGGAGGAGGCCCCCGCGTGCGATGTGCTGATCATGGCCGCGGCGGTGGCGGACTATCGCCCCGTGGCAACCCCCGGGCTCGACCCGGCCACCGGCAAGCTGCGGCGCGAGGACAGGCGGCTGACCATCGAGCTGGAGCCCACCGCCGACCTGCTCGCGGGCTGCGCGGCTCGGCGGAAGCCCGGCCAGCTGATCGTCGGATTCGCGCTCGAGCCCCGGGATCGCATGCTTCAATCCGCCCGCGCGAAGCTCGAGCGCAAGAAGGTGGACGCGATCGTCGCCAACCCGCTCGAGACCATGGACGCTTCGACCATCGAGGCGACCCTCGTCCGCGCCGACGGCGCCGATGATCGCACGGACGGCCCCATCGACAAGTCCCGCTTCGCTGACTGGCTCCTCGACCGACTCCTCGGAAAGGACAACCCGCGATGATCCAGCGACTGCTCGCTCTCGGCGCCGCCCTCTGCATGACCGCCACGATCCTTGCGGAGCCGCCCAAGGCCGCCACCCCCGCGCCGGCCGAGGAGGCGCCCGATGTGCCCTCCGATGTCGAGGCGATCTCCCTCTTCGGCGCCGACCTGCGCCGACAGCCGCTGAGCGATTCGACCCGGGCTCGGCTGGAGGCCAACCTCGCGCAGGCCAGGTCCGACTACCTCGCCAACCCGCACGATGAGTCCGCGATCATCTGGTACGCGCGCCGGCTCGGGTACCTCGGCCGCTACCAGGAGGCGCTCGCGGTCCTGAGCAAGGGGCTGGAGGAGCAGCCCTGGTCTTTCCGCATGCTGCGCCACCGGGGTCACCGCTACATCACTGTGCGCGAGTTCGACAAGGCCATCGCCGACCTCACCCGCGCCGACGAACTGTTCCAGACCAAGGACGAGATCGAGCCCGACGGCGCCCCCAACGCCCTGAACATCCCCCGCAGCACGACGCGCTTCAACATCCTGTACCACCTGGGCCTCGCGCACTACCTCAAGGGCGATTTCGAGAAGGCCCGCGACGCCTGGACCCGATGCCTGGTCCCCGCGCGGCGCAACGACGACATGCTCGTCGCCACCACCAACTGGCTCGTGCTCACGGACAAGCGGCTCGGCCTCGACGAGGAGGCCGCGGCGCTGCTGGAAAACATCAACGCCAGCATGAACATCGTCGAGGAGGACGCCTACCTCACGCTCTGCCTGCTCCACATGGGCGGCATCACCGAGGAGGAGGCCATGAAGCAGGCCGGGGCCGACGACAACCCGAACCTTCCCGGGCTCAACAACGCGACCATCGGCTACGGCGTGGGCGCCTGGCGCCTGCTCAACGGCGACGACGCCGGGGCGCGCCGTCTCTGGGACCGCGTGCTGCAGGGCCCGTCCTGGGGCGCGTTCGGCTATGTCGCGGCGGAGGCTGAGCAGGCGCGGCTCATGAAGGTGACAGGTTCGAAGCCCTGAGCGACCGACAGATTCAGTCGCCTTCCAGCTCGGCGATCAACGCCTTCATCTCCGCGATCTCGCGCTTCTGAGTCTCGATGATGCCGTCGGCCAGCTCGCGGACCCGTGGATCGCTGATCTCGGCCCGCTCGCTCGTCAGGATCGCGATGGAATGGTGAGGGATCATGGCCTTCATGTAGGACACATCCTGCACCGTGGTCTGGCTCCGGACCAGGTACAGCGCCGCGGCGAAGACGATCGCGCTCCCGATGAAGATCGCGGCGTTGGCCTTCCAGCTCCTGTGCATGTGCAGCATGTACAGGAGCATGATCACCGCCATCGCCGAGCCCATGATCAGCGCCATGTAGGCGCGGGTCTCGCTCCAGAAGACATGGTCCAGCGCATAGGTGTTCAGGTAGGTCAGGGCGAGCATCGCCAGCGTGGAGGTGGCGATCATCGCGCCGAAGCGGGCGTACGGCGCCATGGGGTGGGCGTGCGGCCCCTCGTGCGGCCTTTCGGGCGTCATCGCGGGCTCCTTTCCGGGTCAACTTCAATGGGAACCTAGGCCTGCAACGCCCGCACGCTGGTGAACCGGCGATGAATCGAGATTCATCGGCGCTGTATTCCCTCAGGACGCCGCGATGCCCAGCCCCGGCAGCGCGGCCTTCAGCCCGTCCGCGAGCATCTGCAGGGCGATCGCCGTCAGCACGATGCCCATGACGCGCGTGACGATGTTCACGCCGGAAACGCCCAGGCGCTTGACCGCCGGCCCCGCGAACCGCAGACCGATCCAGATTACCGCCGCGACGCCCAGGCAGATCAAGGAGATCGCCACCCGGTCCTTCACGGCATGGTGCGTGTGCGTCGCAAGGACGATCGTGGTCATGGCGCCGGGACCCGCGATGATGGGGATCGCCATGGGCACGATCGCGATGGAGTCCTTGGCCTGGGCCTCCTCGTGCTCCTCGGGCGTGTGCGCCATCTCGCTGGTCTTGCTGCGCAGCATCGACAGGCCCATGAGCGCGATGATCACGCCGCCGGCCATCTGCAGCCCGGGGATGCTCACGCCGAAGGCGCTGAGCAGGTAGCTGCCGGTCCAGGTCACCAGCAGCATGATCGCGGCGACCGCCAGACCCGTCTGCAGCGCCGTCGAGCGACGATCCGCATCGGAATCATCGCTGGTGAGCCCCGCGAACAGCGCCATGCTCCCCACCGGGTTGGTGATGGTGAGCATCGCGGTCGCGAAGGTGATGAGGTCGTGCATGGGTCGGGCCGCCTTGGATGCAGGTGCGGCGAGCAGCGTAATGACTCGACGGCGGCCGTGCGAGCGACGGCTACCGAGCGATGCGGCGCAGCGACTCCCCCACCTGTGCCGCGTATGAACCACCGCCGGGCGGATCGAACAGCCGCGTGTGCACGAGCAGCGGGTAGAGGTTGTAGATGTCGCGCCGAACCTCGAAGAAGCCGGGGCGGATCGGCCGGAGCTGGTGGTAGCGGGCGAAGAACGGCTCGCCGCAGGTCGAGAAGAGCGTGATGAACGCCAGCTCGATCTCGGGGTGCCCGTAATAGATCGCCGGGTCAATGAACCCTGTCACGCGCCCGCCCTCGCACAGCACATTGCCCGACCACACATCCCCGTGCAGCAGCGCCGGGGACTCCGGCTCGTCGAGCAGCGTCCCGAGCCGATCGGCCAGCGAACGCACAGACGCCAGCGTGCCCGCCGGCAGTCGGCCCTCGGCGTGCGCCGCGTTCGCCATGTGCAGCAGCCGATGCTCGCGGAAGAACTCGATCCACGACGGCGTGTACGGATTCGGCTGGGGCAGCGCCCCGATCAGCGTGTCCCGCGAGAGGCCGCAGCAGTCGGCGCTGTGCGCGTGCAGGCTCGCCAGCAGTTCCGCGGCGTGTGCCTGCGCCGATTCCCCGGCCACGCCGGCCGACCCGACAAGCCGCTCCATGATCAGGAGATCGGGCTCCGAGTGCAGGACCTCCGGCACGGGCAGGTCCGACCGGTCCCTCAGGTAGCGCAGCATCCAGGCCTCGAGGTCGAGCGTCGGCCGCGCGCGGCCATCGATCTTCACCACCACCGGAGCGCCATCTGCAAACTCCGCCAACCGGACATCGGCGACGCACCCGCCGCTCAGCGGGCGCAGCGCGACCGGACGACGCCCGAGCGCGCCGGCGATTCGATCACACTCCGGGTTCAGTCCGGCGTCCGGCGTCATCGGGGCGCGAGCTACTCGACCAGCCGCTGGAAGTCATAGCGAGCGATGATCGAGTGGGGCTCCGTCTCCGCGTCCCGGATCTCCGCGATCCAGTGATCGTCGGTGACGAACTCGATGGACAGGGAGACGCGGCCGCGGCCCTCGGGAGTCCGGAGCTCGGTGTAGTTGAAGTTCGCTCCGTTGTTGACGATCTCGCCGACCAGCCGGCTGATGGAGGGCGCGGCATCCCCCCAGGCGCTGACCGTGGCGCCGACACCCGGCTCCGACGCGAACAACATGGAGGCTTCCTTCCCCTGGTCGCTTCCCGCGAACTCCCCGGATGTCACATCCAGGTCGAGCAGCACGAAGTACCCGCTCTCGACCACGCCCGCGGCGAGTCCGGCGACATCCGGAGCTCGGGTGTCCCAGTCCGCCGTGGCGCCGGACCAGCCGGCGAAGGTCCAGACGCCCACGAGCCGCGAGAGCGCCGCACGCTGCTTGTCCGCGTCGGTCGCGTCCGGGCCGGTCTGCAGGGGTCGCAGCGCCGGATTGACGCCGTTGCCAGTGGCGTCCTCCATGGATTGACAACCACCGATCAGCGCCATGGCGCCGATCCCGATCATCATCCAGCACGCTCGGGCACGCATGGAATGCAGCCGGATCATTGGTCGCTCCCGTAGCGCATCTGCTGCTGACGCTCCTCGGCCCGGCGATTCTGATCGCCGATGACGCCGCCGACCACCGCGCCGGACACCGCGCCGATCGCCGCGCCCGCGCCGGCGCTGCCGCTCAGCGAGCCGATCGCCAGTCCGCCGAGCGCGCCGATGGCGCCGCCCGAGATCGCGCCCTGGCCCGCGTTGTTGCACCCGGACGCGCCGACCGCGCACACCAGCAATAACGCCGCCGTGCCCCGCCCCGCGCGTCCCCGCCGCTTCAACAGTTGCATCCGATGTCTCCTTCGTCGCGGCGCCGATCGACGCCGTGCACGATGACGATATCACGCCTCCAGAGTCAGCGGCGACCTCACTCGGCGTCGCGCTCTAACAATTCCTGCCGCAGTGTGGAAGCCAACCCCGCACAGGCGTCCTCGATCAGGTCCAGGACGATCTCGAAGCCGTCCGGCCCGCCGGAGTATGGATCCGGCACATCGCGCAGGCGTGCGTCCGCCGCGGCGGGCGAGTACTCCAACATGAGCCGCACCTCCCCGGCGCGATGCTCGCCCGCGGGGCGCATCGCGAGCAGGTGCGAGAGGTTGTCCCGGTCCATCGCGATGATGAGGTCGAAGTCGTGAAAGTCCTGGGTGCGCACCTGTCGGGCCCGCTGGTCGGACAGATCCAGCCCCCGGCGCAGCGCCGCCGTCTGGGTGCGCCGATCCGGCTGCGACCCGACATGCCACGCGCCCGTGCCTGCGGAGTCGATCTCGATGCGCCCCTGCAGGCCGGCGTCACGCACGACCTTGCGGAAGACGCCCTCGGCGGTCGGCGAACGGCAGATGTTGCCCATGCACACGAACAACACGCGGTACGGCTGGTCAGGCGGCTTCGTCATGGATGGACATCGTCGATCTGCTCGAGCATCCGCTCGGCGTAGCGCCAGGCGTTGAGCTCCACACGGATGGCTCGCAGGGTCTCGGGGTTGGGGTTCGGGTCGGCCAGCGCCTCGGCGAACATCCGGGAGCAGGCGTCGATGTGGCCCAGTCGGCGCGCACGCGCCCAGGCGCGGGAGGCCTCGATCGCCGCGGGATCGCGCCCGGCCTTGGCCTCGTCCAGGATCTCGCGCTGCTCCATGTACTCCATGAGCAATTCCGGGGGCAGCGACTTGTCGTCCTTCTCGCCGGGCCCCCCCAACCGGCGAAGGAGCGTCGACGCCCGGCGCTCGGGGTCCTCCAGCGTCCGGCGCGCGTCGTTCAGCGCGGCGGACGCTCGCTCCAGGGCCGAAGGATCCAGCGCCCCGCCGGCGTGGTCCGGGTGGGCCGCGCTGGACCGGGCCAGCCAGGCCCGGCGGAGCGCCTCGGAGTCCAGATCGAAGGCAGGGGACAGCCCCAGCAGGTCGAAGGCGTCGGGGGCGCCCGGGGTGTTCAGGGCGGGCTCGGACATGGGGGCATCCTATTCGGTTCCCCCGATTGACTTGCAGCGCCCGCGCGCCCAGCATGGCACGACTTACCCGCCGCGGGCTCCCCTCACCCAGGAGGCGACCGGCCTTGCCCAAGCACATCGGCATCATCGCCGTCAGTCCGGAGGGCTCCGCGCTCTGCTACCGGTCGATCATGTCGCTCTGCTCGGAGCGCGAAGGACCCAAGCCCTCCGTCACGATGCACAGCCGGCCCTTCGCCAGCTACCTCGACGCCATTCATAAGCAGGACTGGACCGCCGTCGGCATGCTCCTGCAGGAATCCGCCTTCGCGCTCGCCGCGTGCGGCGCCGAGTTCTGCGTGCTGCCCGACAATGTCGCCGCCTACGCCACGCCGCTCGCCGAGAGCAAGAGCCCCATCCCCTGGCTGAGCATGATCGACCTCGTGGCCGACGCGGTCACGAACGACCAGCGCGGCTCGGTGGGGCTGCTGGGCACCAAGGCGGTGTCGTACGGCTCGATCTACCAAGTGATCCTCGGGCTGCGCGGCGTAAAGGTCGTCGCGCCCCCGGAGGACGAGGCCGACGCCATCGACCGCATCATCTACGACGAACTGGTGTACGGGCGCGTGATGCCGCAGTCCCGCGAACGGCTGCTGCGGTCCATCGAGGCGCTGGAGAAGCGCGGCTGCGACGGGATCATCGTCGGCTGCACGGAGCTGCCGCTGCTGCTCAACGGCATCGGCTCGCCGCTGCCCTGCTACGACGCGCTGAGCCTGCTCGCCGGCGCCGCGGTCGAGCGGTCGATGGCGGGCTGAGTCGAGCCCGAACAACTCCAAAAAGCGAACCGGCCGCCCTTGCGAGCGGCCGGTCCGGATCATTCGAGATCAGCGTTGGGTCCGCTGATTACTTGGTCGCGTACTTCACGCCGCAGCCGTAGGCCTTGGTCGTGGGCTCGGTGACGGTCTCGCCGGCCAGGACCTGGCGGAGCGCGGTCTCGACATAGTTGGTCGAGTCGGTGTTCTTGCCGCTGGGATCGTTGTCGATGCCGCCGGCGTAGGCGAGGACGCCGTCCTTGTTGATGATGAACATGTGGGGCGTCGTCTTGGCGCCGTAGAGGTGGCCGACATCGCCGGACTCATCGAGCGCGACGGGGTAGGGGATGTTCCACTCGGCCTTCATCTTCTTGTTGAGCTCGAGGCCGGCGCCCTCCTTGCCGGGCGCGCCGGAGTTGATCGCGATCCAGACCACGCCCTGATCCTTGAACTCGTTGTAGGTGTTCAGCATCGTCTTCTCGGTGTAGTGCCGGACGACGAAGGGGCAGCCGGGGTTGAACCACTCGAGGACGACCGTCTTGCCCTTGTAGTCGGCCAGGTTGATGGTCTTGCCGTCGGTGTCGGTCAGCGTGAAGTTCGGAGCGGTCTGGCCGACGGTCGCCGCGGGAGTCGAGGCGTGGTTGTGCTCCGGGCCGGCGTTGACAGTCGCGACGGTGGCGAGGCCGGCGATGGCGAGGGCGCCGAGAGCGGCGGCGAACAGGTTGCGGGTCTTCATTCCATTCTCCT
>CALKYH010000237.1 GCA_938003595.1 uncultured bacterium | reverse complement strand
AGGGCATGGACCCCGAGACCCTCGAGCACGCGTTCGACCCCTTCTTCTCCTCCCAGGCCAAGGGCGGACGCCGCCAGGGCCTGGGCCTGGCCAAGTCGCGCCGGCTTCTCGGGCTCAACGCCGGCGACATCGCCCTCAGGAGTAAAGACGGAGAAGGCGTGATCGTCGCAATTTCGCTCCCGTTGGCGCCGATGGAGAGTGGCGAACAACCCAGCGAACAGGCCGCCTGACGGATCAGGCCGCCCAGCGACCGACCACGGAGGAGCGCATGGCCGCACGCAGCCGCAAGCCGAAGAACACAACGGGCCAGCCGCCCGAGGCCTCGCTCGCGCCCTACGGCGCCGGCGCCTCGGAGCCGCCGCCCCGCAAGGCCCGACGCCGCGCCGCCGTCCTCGTGGTCGGCGCCGACGAGCATGTGCGCGAGGCGCTCTCCGCCGCCGGCATCCCCCACGAGGCCGCGGCCTCCGCCGACGAGGCCCGCACCGCCCTCCGCCGCCGCCGCTACGACGCCGCCGTCATCGACCTGCGCCTGCCCGAGGGCGCCGGCCTGGCGCTCGTCCGCGAATGGAACGAACAGAAGCAGTCGCCCCGCTCGATCGTCCTGGCGCGCTCCACCTCCCTGGACGACGCCATCGACGCCCTCCGCAACGGCGCCCGCGACCTCATCGCCCGCCCTTTCGATCAATCCGACCTGGCCGCCCGGGTGCGGCGCGCGCTCGACGAAGGGCGCCGCGAACGCACCCGCGAGCAGGAGGTCGAGCGCCTGCGCCGCGTCTGCTCGCGCCTGCAGGCCTCGCGTAATGAAGTGACCCGCCAGGTGGACTCGCTCTGCAACGACCTGGCCGACGCGTACGAGGAGCTTGCCGAACAGATGAGTCATGTCTCCATGGCCAGCGAGTTCGCATCGCTCCTCAAGCAGGAGCTGGATGTCGAATCCCTTCTCCGCACCTGCCTCGAGTTCGTCCTCACGCGAACCGGCCCCACCAACGCCGCCATCTTCCTGCCCAGCAACAACTGCGACTACAGCCTCGGCGCCTATGTGAACTACGACTGCCCCAAGGACTCCGCCGAGGTCCTGCTCGATCACCTGGCCGATGTCCTCGCCCCCCGCATGGACCGGCTGGACAACCTCATCGAAGCCACCGACGACACCGGCCTGGACCGCCTCGTCGGCGCCGACGAATCCCACTGGCTCGCCGGCACGACCGCCATGGCCTACCCCTGCCGACACGACGGCGAGTGCCTCGCCGTCGTCGTCCTCTTCCGCGACCGCGCCAAGCCCTTCCCCGCGGCGCTGTCCACCGAGATCCGCGTCCTGGGCGACCTCTTCGCCCAGCGACTCGCCCGCGTCATCGGCATCCACCACCGCCACAAGCCCGACAAGAACTGGCTCGACTACGGCGACGACTCCGAAGACCTGGCGGCGTGAGATCGGGTGGCACTGGTCGCCGCCTTGGGAGACCAGTGCTCCTGCCTCTGGGTGCTACTGGTCACAGCTCTGAGTGACCTGTGCTGGGCGCCACTGGTCGCCGCTCTGGGAGACCAGTGCTCCGGACGCCCCTCCCCCGCTCCGAAGGAGCGTCAGAATGGCGCCACAGGCGCAGGCCGCTTCGGCCGGAGCCCGTGGATCGCTCAACGAAGAATCTGACCCCCGGAAGGGTGGCAGGCCGGTCGCGCCCTACCGCTCCGACTCCCCTTCATCCTCGCCCTCATCCTCGAACCCCATCAGCAGCTCGCCGTCCTCGTCGAGCAGCGCGCCGTCGAGGTCGTCGTCCTCCCAGTCGCCGACCTCCTCGCCCATCGGCTCGATGACCGCCGCGTCCTCGTCCGCGAACGCCTCCTCCGCCGTCTCGAAGCCGGCGTCCGGCGGCAGGCCCATCGCCGCGGCCCGCGCCTCGTCGCGACGCCTCGGCCGCACGATCAGCCGGATGGGAATCTCCTCGAACGGCGTCGCCTCGCGCAGCCGGTTCGTGATGAACCGCTCGTGCTGGGCCGTGAAGATGTCCGGGTCGTTCACCACCAGCACGATCGTCGGCGGCGCCACGCTGATCTGCGTCGCGAAGTAGAACTTCAGCCGCTTGCCCACCTTCGACGGCGGCAGCGACTCCATCGAGCGGCGCATCGCCCGGTTCAGCTCGCCCGTGGTCATCCGCGTGTTCGACTGCTCGAACAGCTCATGCGCCACATCCAGCACATCCCACACGCCGCCGTCGTCCGCCCCGAACGCCGCGGAGGTGAACGCGATCGGCGCGAACAGCAGGCCGGTCAGCTCCTTCTCCACATACTGCTGGAAGCTCTCCGTGGTGATCGCCCTGCCCGTCGGGCCCTTCTTGCCCTCGACCAGGTCCCACTTGTTGAACACCACCACGCACGGCTTGTGCTGCGTGCGGATCTCGTGCGCCAGCTGCTTGTCCACCTGCGAGATCGGCTCCGTCGCGTCGATGAGCAGCACGACCACATCCGCCCGCAGGATCGA
>CALKYH010000236.1 GCA_938003595.1 uncultured bacterium | reverse complement strand
CGGACGCCGCGGACGCCATCCTCGAGAAGCTCCGCGCCGTCGCCCCGGCCTAGCGCACCTCGACGACCACCACCGCCCCGACCGTGTTGCCGATCCGCTCCGTCACCGGGAACACCCGACGCACCAGCCGCCCGATGCCGAGCCCCTCGTCCAGGCACTTGTGGGCCCAGGCGTGCAGGTCGTGCTCGATGGTCGCCTCGTCCGCCGCGAACACCACCAGCAGCAGGCCGCGCCGCAGCAGCTCGCTTTCGGCGCTGAGCTTCTGCACATCGGCCTTCGCCTCGCGCAGCCACAGCGAGCTGTAGCGCGGGTTCGCCGACGCCACGCCGTTCACCAGCGCGAACTGGTGGATCGCCTTCACCTCCAGCCACACCGCGTCCTCCGGGCTGGCGCCGCGCTGCCCGAACAGCGTCCCGGCCAGCAACGGATCACGCAGCGCCGTGTCGCCCTCGGGCAGCACGACCAGGTCGCACCGGAAGCCCTCGCTCCGTCGCACACGTCCGCGCCCGGTGGGCAGCCGCTCCTCGCGCAGCGCGCCGAAACCCGCCTCTGCGATCCCGGCCGCCAGCAGCGGGTGCAGCGCCACTTCCTCCAGCGCATCCACGCCGTAGGGCGACTGCTCCAGATCGCGGCGCGCGGCCTCCGCCACGATCCCCGCCGCCGCGCCCTCGCAGATGGCCGACCAGACATCCATGGAAAACGCCCCGGGGCTGTTCGACCCCGGGGCGTGGAGAATCGCTCAGTTCACCGCCGCGGGGCGGTCACTTGACATCCTTGCCCTCGACGACATCCGCGAACGGCGGCGCCGCGTGCGGGTGCAGCTCGCCACGCCGCAGCCGGCCGGTGTAGGCCTTGTAGGCCCGCATCGCCTGGTAGCCGAAGATGAGCATGATCGGGATGTTGGCCCACAGCATGACGCCGGTGCCCAGCGCGGTCAGGTTGTCCAGCTCCTGGTCGGTGCGCACCACGCCCGCCGTCGCCACGAGGATCAGCGCGCAGTAGATGAGCCGGTACGGCATGACGCCCTTCGCGCCCGTCAGGTACACCACGCCCTGCTCGCCGTAGTACGACCACGAGATCATCGTCGAGATCGCGAACAGCCAGCACGCCACCGTCACGATCCACTTGCCCATGCCCGGCGTCACCCGGTCGAACGCGTGCCCGGTCAACGCGGCGCCGACGAGGTCGTTGTAGAGCCCCGCGCGGCCATCCGCCTCGCGCACGACCTCCGGCGTCTTCACGCTGGGGTACGGCGCCCACTCGATCCGCATGCCGCCGCCCTCGGCCTCCTCGATCTGCCCCGTCAGCCGGCGCAGCTCGCGCCCCGTGTTCGGGTCCAGGTCCGCCTGGATCAGCACGAACACCGTGTCCAGCGGCTGCCAGGCGCCGTTGATCTTCGCGGCGTCCGCGTCCTTGGCCGGGACCTCCAGCGTCTCCAGCGTCCACATCGTCGTGCCGTCCGAGGCCGGCGCCGCGGCGACGACCCTCGGGGCCTCCAGGAAGTGCGCCTCCGGCCCGCGGTTCCACGCGCCGCTGAGCAGCACGACCAGCGTCGTCAGGGTGCAGACCACGATGGTGTCCACGAACGGCTCCAGCCCCGCGAGGATGCCCTCGCGCACCGGCTCGTCCGTCTTCGCGGCGCAGTGCGCGATCGGGCTCGAACCCTGGCCCGCCTCGTTGGAGAACAGCGCCCGCTTCATGCCCCAAAGAAACGCGTAGCCCGCCGTGCCGCCGAGGAAGGCGTTCTGCGCCTCGATCGGGTTGAAGGCGCTGCGAACGATCAGCCCCAGCATCTCAGGGATCCGGGTGAACTCCTGCGCCAGCACATAGAACGCCGCCAGCAGGTAGATCGCGCACATGAACGGCACCAGCCGACCGGTGACCGCGCCGATGCGCTTGATGCCGCCCAGGATCACCAGCGCGACCAGGATCGTCAGAATGATGCCGGTCGCCTGCTCCGGAACGCGGAAATAGGTCTCCGTGATGATGCCGACATTCCACGCCTGGAACATGTTGCCGCCGGTGATCGCCGAGATGATCACCGTGATGCAGAAGATGCCGCCGACGATCTTGCCGAGGCCCCCCAGGCCCATCTTCGCGAAGCCCTTGCTCGCCACCCACATGGCGCCGCCGTGCGGCTCGTCCGGGTTGTCCGTGTTGCGGTAGAGCATCGCCAGGCTGACTTCCGTCGTCTTCAGCGCCATGCCCGCCAGGCCGACAATCCACATCCAGAACACCGCCCCCGGGCCGCCCAGCGAGATCGCCACCGCGACGCCGGCGATGTTCCCCAGACCCACCGTCGCCGACAACGCCGTCGACAGCGCCTGGAAGTGATTGATCGCGCCCGGGTCCGCCTTGTCGTCGTACTTGCCCCGCGCCACCGCCACGCCGTGCGTCAGCGAGCGGTACTGACAGAACCCGCTCCAGATCGTGAACAGCACGCCCACTCCGAGCACCAGATACAGCACGATGTCGTGCCAGATCACGCCGTTGATGCGTCCGAGCAGGTTGTTGAACTCTTGCATGTCCTTCTCCGTCGCCGGCCCGGACCCGGCAGCTTGGCGTCGTTCGGTTCGCGGCCATCATGCCCCATTCATCCCGTTCCCGCAACGAGCGGCCCCCGATCCGCCGCGCCCCGCCTTCGGTCCGACCCCCGAACCGCCCGCAACCCCCGGCCCGGTCTTCGGCGTACACTGCGCCCGTTCCAGCCCCCAGACGCATGCGCAAGACCGTCATCGACACCTCGATCCCCCGCGTCCAGAGCGCGGAGTTCTCGTGCCCGCTCGGCGTCTACCCGACCGACGCCGACGCCTTCAAGCCGCTCCCCGGCTACCACAGCGCCTTCGAGGCCTCCGACGGCGACGAAGAGCACGACCAGTGGGAGCGCTGGCCCGACCGCTACATGTTCGATGTCGTCGTCTCCCACGCGCGCCTCGACGCCCTGCTCCGCTGCCTCCTCGCCCTCCTGCCCGGCCGCTGCTACCCCATCCTCGATGTCCTCGGCCGCGACATCCACCGCGAGATCGATCCCTACATCGCCTACGACGCCGTCGGCATCGAGCGCTTCATCGACGGTCTCCGCTCCCGGCGCCAGTGGCTCCTCGAGGACGGCCTCGTCGGCTTCGGCGCCATGAGCCTGGACCCCTTCGTCTACATCTATGTGGACGAGCACAAGATCCTCACCCTGCGCGTCGAGCCCTCCCTCAAGGACCGCGCCGAGCGCATCCTCGCCGCCTTCGATCTCCCCGTGCTGCCCGAGCCCCAGGGCATCGACGCCTTCGAGCACGAGCACCGCACCGTCCTCGCCCCCGCGGCCGAAGACGCCGCGCCCGCCGCCCCGGAGCCGGCCTCCACCGCCGCCGACGCCGTCGGCGTGGCGTTCGCCGCCCAGGAGGACATCGTCGAGGAGCTCATCGAGCGCTGGCGCCTGACCCTGAACATCGACGCCGAGGGCAATGTGGACGACCAGGGCCGCGAACTCGGCCCCACCCCCTGGCGCTGCGTCGTCGCCCTCCGCAATGAGCTGGACGACGAGGTCTGCCGCGCCGAGGTCTACCTTGTCGCCCCCTCGCTGGCCGAGGCCGAACGCATCGCCATCGAGGCTCTCGACCGCGACCCCGAGGCCGACGACGCCTGCGTCCTCTTCGCCGATCGCCTCAGCCCCGAGGACTTCGCCGCCGCCGTCGGCCCCAAGGCCGACAGCGCGATCGGCGTCCCCGGCCCCTACGCGGTCCGGGCGCTCAAGCGGTGAATGCATCAGGATGTGGTGGGAGCGACCGGGGCGCTCGGCCGCCTCAGTCCGCCGCGGCCCGCCGCTTGGCGTCCTCGGCCGCACGGTCGTAGACCATGGTCACGCGGTTGCCCCGCGTGTTGAAGCGGACATCGGTCATGTACGCCCGCATGAGCATGATGCCCCGGCCCGAGGGCCGCTCGAGGTTCTCATCGAGCGTCGGATCGGGCACGGTCTCCGGCTTGAACCCCGGGCCCCGGTCCTCGATCGTGAACTCCGCCCGGGCCGGCCCGATGCTCCACTCCAGGTCGATCGGCTCGTCCGGCAGCGACTCGTGCCCGTGCCGGAAGGCGTTGGTCATGGCCTCTTCCAGGGCGAGCCGCAGGGCGAAGACGCTCGCCGCCGGGTAGCCCATCCGGGCCGCGGCCTCGAGGGCCTGGTTCTCGGCGGCCTCGATCTCCTCGCGGGTGTTCCGCAGGCGCGACCGACCGTGCTCGGCGCCCGGCGATCCCGCTCCGGGTTGTCCAGATGCTTCGCTCATGGGCGCTCAAGGCGCGCGGCGCGCCGCCCCGTGCCGGGAAGGGCCGCGGTCCGGGTCACTTGCGGAACGACCCCAGGGCCTCTTCCGCCGTGGGATGGATCTCGAAGAGCTTGTGCAGCTTCGTGATCACGAACACCTCGTAGATCTGAGGGTCGATGTTCGACAGCCGGAGCTGGCCGCCCTTGTTCCGGACCTTGTTGTTGATGGTGATGAGCGTGCCCAGCGCGGCGCTGCTCAGGTGGTCCACATTCTCGAACGAAATGAGAATCTTCGGCGCCGGCGACGCCTCGATCACCTGCGTGATCTCGTCGCCGATCTGCTGGATGTTGGCCTCATCCAGGATGTTGCGGTCGATGAACCGCACCTGGGCGACGCCGTCGCTGTTGGTGATCCGCAGTCGTGAATCCGATTGACCCATGGGCCGAGCGCCTCCTGAATTCACAACCACGCTAGAGCACGCGCGTACGCCGAGTCAAACCGCAGGCGACCGGCGCCCGCTTCGGGGACGGCCCGGGGAGCGTCCCCCGGGCGACTAACGCCGGGCCCGGCTCACATGCCGGCGCCAAGGCCAGCGCCCAGGGAATCCAGCAGACCGGGGAAGTTCTTCTCCTCTTCCTCGTTCTGGATGATGATCGTGGGCTTGAGCAGGATCAGCAGCGTCTGCTCTTCCTTGGACTCGATCCGGTTCACAAAGAAGCGGTTGAGCAGGGGGAGCTTGCTCAGCACGGGCACGCCGACCTCGACCTCGGACTCCGTCGTGGTCCGCTGGCCGCCGAGCAGGATGGTGCCCTTGTCCGGGACCGTCACGCCCGTCGCGATCGACGAGATGTTGATGATCGGCAGCTGGATCGTGCCGGTCGCCACCGTGCCGCCGACCGCCTGGCCGCCGCCGCCGGTGGCCGCCTGCACCTCGACCTCGTTGTCGAGGCTGACCAGCGCCGCGACGCGCGAGTTGATCAGCAGGGTCACATACCGACGATCGGCCGACACCACGCCGCGGAGCAGCAGGGTGACGCCCGTGGTCAGCGGGCTGACCGTGGGGTCGAACGCGACGGCGCCCGTGCCGACGACCGGCGTCAGGTCCGAGACGAACGACTGCTGCGTCGCCACGAAGATGTTGGCGAACTTGCCGTTGAAGAAGGTCAGACGCGGCGCGGTGAGCGTCACATTCCGACGGTCCGCCTGCGTCGCCTCGATGAGCAGGTCCACCTGGATGTCGTCCAGGAAGGTCGCCGCCACGCCCAGCGCGGGGTTCAGGCCCAGCACCGTCTGCGCGAAGCCGGTGCCGATGAGGCCCTCGGCCAGGGCGTCGCTGCCGCTCTGCACGGGCACGATGCTCAACGAGTCCGGCGCCACCACGGCCGCGGGCAGCGGCGCGAACTGGTAGGTGATCTCGCCGGTCTGCTCGTCGACCGTCTGGATCCAGTACTGGGTGGTGTTCGTCGCGTTCGTGCCGACGAGCTGGCTGGGGAGCGTCGCCGCCTGGCCGGGGCTGGTGGGGCCGAAGTTGTTCGCGCCCGTGCCGCCGAAGAAGCGCTCCTGGTTCAGCACCTGCTCGTACTGGTTGTTCTTGGCGTTGAAGTAGATGTCCAGGTCGAAGCCGATCTTCTCGAAGAAGTCCTGGGCCACGGTGAGGAACCGCGACTCGACGCTGATCTGGATCGCGCGGACCTCGCGCAGCTGGCTCAGCAGGCCCACGATCGCGCGGTGATTGGCCGCGGTGTTCGTGATGATCAGGTTGCCGTTGAGCTCCTGGATGAAGCCCGTGTCGCCGCCGTTCGTCTCCCAGCCGTCGAAATCGACATTCGTCTGCACGATCTCAACCAGCTGGTCGAGCGAGTCCTGCTCGTCCTGCAGGATCTGATCGACGCTCACATCCTCGGGGTCCTGGAAGATGCCGCCGCCGCCGCCGCCGCCGCCCCGCTGGCTGCTCTGCTGCAGCACGGTGTCCAGGTCCAGCTCGGGCACATTCGGGAAGTCCGGCACCTGGAAGATCAGGTCGCGGACGTCGTAGATCTTGATGAAGGTCTTGCGGCGCAGGTTCTCCTGCGACGAGATGACCAGCACGCCGTCCTCGACCGCCCACGAGGCGCGGCTGAAGCGGTCCGGGCTCACCTTCTCGAGCACGCGGTCCAGCACCACCTTCACATCCACCGGACGCAGGTTCAGCGTCACCTCCGCGTCGCGCTGGATGCCGATGTCGCCCAGCGCCTGCCAGTCGACATCCATGTTCAGGTTCGTCACCGTGCCGATGAAGTTCAGCACATCCTCCAGCGTGTTCGCGGCGAACGACGCGGGGATCTTGCGGCTGTTCAGCTCCGCCAGCACGCGCCGATCCTCCTCGGTGTCGACGAACGCGATCGGCTCGCCGCGACGGAAGCTCAGCTCCGGCCAGTCGGAGGGGTACGACATCAGCTCACGCGGGATCATCAGCCCGGCGCGGACCTGGTTGAACTCCTCCGCGATCGACAGGCCGATCTCGCGATTCATCCGGTCGTACTCGCGGTAGATCACGACATCCTGCATGATGTCCTTGAGCAGCAGGCCCGCGGGATTGTTCGGGTCCAGGAACAGCACCTGGTCCACGACCTGCAGCGCCTCGGTGTACTTCTGCTCCATCTGCAGATTGCGGATGCGGTCCAGCGCCTCCACGATCTTGCGGTCGCGGTCGGCCAGCTGGCGGGACTCGGCCTCGCGCGTCTGCGTCGCGACATCCTTGCTCTGCCGCTCGATCTCGGCGACGCGGGCGCTCTCCTCGGCGTTGCGGATCTGCTGCAGCAGCGCGTCCACCGCGCCGGCGCGCTCGTTGTACTCGGCCTCCGCGAAGACCTCGCGCCGCTCGGCGACGGAGATCCGCGCGCTGCCGGCCAGCGCCCGGGCGCGCTCGAAGTCGCCCTGGTTCAGCGCGGCGCGGGCCTGCTCCATGTAGTTCGTGTACTCGGCCACCGCCTGCTGACGCACCAGGTCGCGCGTGCCGCTGAAGCCCTCGAGCAGCGTGCCCGAGCGGCCCTGCAGCAGCGTGCGGGCCTCGGCCACGCGCTGATCGGCGCGGGCGGCCTCCTCCGGCGTCACATACTGGCGGTACGCGCCGGCCACCAGCACATATTTCTGCTCGGCCTCGTTGAAGCGGCCCTCGGCGAACGCCGTGTCGGCCTCCGCCAGGTAGCGCTGGGCGTCGAACCGCAGCGCCTGCTGGAACAGGTCGTCCCCGGCGGCCGCCTGGTCGTTCGCCTCCTCGGCGGCAAGGTCCGCCTCCGCGTCCTGCGCGTCGCCCGACGCCTGGTCCTGTGCCGCGTAGGACACCGTGGTCGTGCCCGCGCTCGCGGAGCCAGAAGTCGACTCACGCGTCGGACGCGGATCGTCCGTCCGCTCCACGCGGCCCGGCTGCAGAAGGCCCAGCGGCGTGTACTCGATCTCGAACGCGGCGCCGCGCTGCCGCTCCAGCTCGTAGATCCGCGTGCGGTGCCGCTCCAGCGAGCGCAGCTGCTCCTCGTCCAGACGCGCGCCCGAGCGGTACACCGCGTCGAACCCGGCCTTGGCCTCGGCCAGACGCTCCTCGAGGAAGTCCGTCTCGGCCTGCAGCAGCGCCGCCAGCGCCAGCGGCTGCAGCTCCGTGCGGAGCGCCGTCGCGTCGTCCAGCAGCTTTTCGGCCTCGCGCTGCTGGCTCGCCGTCGCCTGCGCGTGGTCCCGCGCCGCGATCGCGTGCCGCTCGGCCGAACGCACATCGCCCTCGCTCAGGGAGATCTGCGCCTTCTCGATGCTCACATCCACCGGGTCCGCGTGACGCAGCCGACGATCCGCCGCCGAGAGCAGCTCCGTCAGCCGCTCCTTCTCGGCGTTCGTCAGCGTCGCGCGGTCGATCTGCACCAGCGCGTGCTTGGCCTGCACGGCCTTGCCCTCGCGCAGCAGCTCGCCCGCCTGCTCGAGCGCCGCCTCGGCGCCGACAGGCTGCGCTGCGAACGCGCCGGGAGACAGAAGTGTCGCGACCGTGGCGGCGACAGCGGCGCTGCGGAACGAACGACGCAGAAGAGATCGCATCGGGCTGAACTCCACTCTTTCGGACGGGAAACGGGCGGGGGTTCCGGGGGTTCGACACGGAAACCCGGAGGCAACTCCGGACGCCGGCGCAGGGACCCCTCCGTCCCGGGCAGCGGTCTATGGGTACAAACTGGGACTGGGGCGGAACATACCGGCCGCGAATAGGCCACGCAACCGGCGACGCAGCAGGGCGACGGGTGCCTCTACGACCCCCTCACCCCGGCGGTTCCACTCGAAAATCAACTGTTTATGAGCCTGTCGCCGCGCCCGACCCGACCGCCCCGGCCAGCCCCGCCGGCTCGCCCGTCCGCATCATCTGGATGAACTCCGCGAACAGGTAGGTGGCGTCATGAGGGCCCGGGCTGGCCTCCGGATGGTGCTGCACCGCGAACACCGGCCGATCAGGCATCCGGAACCCCGCCAGCGAGCCATCGTTGAGGTTCACATGGGTCGGCTCGCCGCCCACCGCCCGGAGAGAGTCCTCCTCCACGGCGAACCCGTGATTCTGGCTCGTGATCTCCACGCGCCCGGTCAGCAGGTTCCGCACTGGCTGATTCACGCCACGGTGCCCGAACTTCAGTTTGTAGGTCTTGGCCCCCAGCGCCAGGGCCAGCAACTGGTGCCCCAGACAGATGCCGAAGGTCGGAATCGTCGTCTCGGGCCTCGAGACCAGCTCGCGCAGGGTCTGGATCGTCTGCTCGACCGCCGCCGGGTCGCCCGGGCCGTTGGAGATGAACAGCCCGTCGATCTCGCCCCGCTCGTGCATGGCCCGGATCTCGCCCGCAGGGGTGTCCCAGGGGGCGACCGTGACCTCGCACCCGGCGCGGGTCAGCAGCCGCAGAATGTTCCGCTTGGCGCCGCAGTCCAGCGCCAGCACCCGGAACGCCTTCCCCGTCCTGGCCCCCGCCCGGGCGCCGGTCTTGGGCTCCAGCAACTCCCACTCCGCCCCGACGGATTCCCGCCAGGTCTGTCGCGAGGCGCACGACGCCAGCGCCGCCAGGTTCTGCCCATCCATCTTCGGCGCCCGGCGCGCCCGCTCCACCAGCTCCGCATCGCTCAGCGACGCATCGCTCGAGATGATCCCCGGCATCACCCCCGCCGTGCGCAGCCGGCGCGTCAGCGCCCGCGTGTCGATCCCCGCCAGGCCCACGACCCCGCTCGCCCGCAGCCACGCCGACAGGTCCGAGTCCGCCCGGTAGTTCGAGTGCCGGTGCGCCAGCTCGCGCACCACGAACCCCGAGACCTGCGCCTTCGCGGACTCCACGTCCCCCGGGTTCACCCCGTAGTTGCCGATCAGCGGCGAGGTCATCACCAGGATCTGCCCCG
>CALKYH010000235.1 GCA_938003595.1 uncultured bacterium | reverse complement strand
CGCGCGAAGAACTGGAAGCGGTGGGGGCCCTATCTGAGCGAGCGGCAGTGGGGGACGGTGCGCGAGGATTACTCGGCGGACGGCTCATGCTGGACCTACTTCCCGCACGATCACGCGCGGAGCCGCGCGTATCGGTGGGGCGAGGACGGGTTGCTGGGGATCACGGACCGCGAGTGCCGCGTGTGCTTCGCGCTGGCGCTGTGGAACGGCAAGGACACGATCCTGAAGGAGCGCCTGTTCGGCTTGACGGGGCCGGAGGGCAACCACGGCGAGGATGTGAAGGAGGAGTACTACTACCTGGACTCCACGCCGACGCACTCGTACATGCGGGCGCTCTACAAGTACCCGCAGGCGGCGTTTCCGTACGAGGCGCTCACGCAGGAGAACGCGCGGCGGGGTCGAGAGGACGCCGAGTTCGAGCTGGCGGACACGGGGGTGTTCGCGGAGAGCCGGTACTTCGATGTGTACGCGGAGTACGCGAAGGCGTCGCCGGACGATCTGTGCATCCGCGTGACGATCTACAACCGCGGGCCGGAGGCGGCGACGATCCATGCGTTGCCGACGCTGTGGGCGCGGAACACCTGGTCGTGGGAGTGCGAGCACGAGGGGTGCTGGGACAAGGCGCGGATCGAGACGCTGCGCGAGCGGACGATCGTGTCGGAGCATGACTCGCTGGGGCGGAATGTCATGCACTTCGGCGCGGGGCCGGGCGGCAAGGCGCCGCGGCTGGTGTTCACGGACAACGAGACGAACAACGAGCGCCTGTTCGGAGCGCCGAACAAGGGGCGCTGGGTGAAGGACGGGTTCCACGAGCTGGTGATCCGCGGGGACGAGGGCGCGGTGAGCGACGAGGGCGTGGGGACCAAGGCCGCGGCGTGGTACGCGTTGAAGATCCCGGCGGGCGGGAAGGTCGAGCTGCGGATGCGGCTTGCGCCGGAGGAGGAGGCGGCGGCGACGGCGGACGAGGCGGTGGGGGCGGGGTTCGAGCGGGTGTTCGCGGATCGCGAGCGCGAGGCGCGCGAGTTCTTCGCGAGCAAGGTCCCGGCGACGCTGAGCGACGAGGAGAAGAACGTCGTGCGGCAGGCGTTCGCGGGGCTGCTGTGGAGCAAGCAGTTCTACTACTACGTGGTGAAGGACTGGCTCGAGGGCGATCCCGCGGGGCCGGCGCCGCCGGAGTCACGCAAGAGCGGACGGAACGCGGAGTGGACGCACCTGTTCAACCGCGACATCGTGCTCATGCCGGACAAGTGGGAGTACCCGTGGTACGCGTCGTGGGACCTGGCGTTCCATGTCATCGCGATCGCGCGGATTGATCCGGAGTTCGCGAAGGAGCAGCTCATCCTGTTCCTGCGCGAGTGGTACATGCACCCGAACGGGCAGATCCCGGCGTACGAGTTTGCGCTGGGGGATGTGAACCCGCCGGTGCACGCGTGGGCGTGCTGGCGGATGTACAAGCTGACGGGGCCGCGGGGCCAGCGGGACCGGCTGTTCCTGGAGAGGGTGTTCCACAAGCTGCTGCTGAACTTCACCTGGTGGGTGAATCGGAAGGACCCGGACGGCAAGAACATCTTCGGCGGCGGGTTCCTGGGTCTGGACAACATCGGCGTCTTTGATCGTTCGCGTCCGCTGCCGAGCGGGCTGCGCCTGGAGCAGGCGGACGGCACGGCGTGGATGGCGTTCTACTGCGGGACGATGCTGGGCATGGCGCTGGAGCTGGCCGACGGCGACCCGGCGTACGAGGATGTGGCGTCGAAGTTCTTCGAGCACTTCGTGGCGATCACGGACGCGATGAACGCGCACGGCGGGGGCGGTCTGTGGGACGAGCAGGACGGGTTCTATTACGACCAGCTGCTGATGGGCGGCGAGTCGGTGCAGCTGCGGGTGCGGTCGCTGGTGGGCGTGGTGCCGCTGTTCGCGGCGGAGGTGCTGGACGAGCGGGTGATCGATCACCTGCCGGGGTTCAAGAAGCGGATGGACTGGTTCCTGGAGCACCGCAAGGACCTGGCGCGGCACATCTCGTACATGGCGACCTGCGAGCTGGAGGGGGACGACGAAGAGGTGCGGGCGAGGCGATTGCTGGCCGCGGCGTCGATGGACCGGCTGGTGCGGACGCTGCGGTATGTGCTGGACGAGTCGGAGATGCTGTCGGACCACGGGGTGCGGAGCGTGTCAAAGGCGCACCGGGACCGGCCGTATGTGCTGACGGTGGGGGACCGGGAGTGGCGTGTGGACTACACGCCGGGGGAGTCGGACACCTCGCTGTTCGGGGGGAACTCGAACTGGCGCGGGCCGGTGTGGATGCCCTTGAACTATCTGCTGGTGGAGACGCTGGAGAAGTACGACCACTTCTACGAGGGCTCGCTGATGGTCGAGTGCCCGACGGGGTCGGGGCGGAAGGTGCGGCTGTCGGAGGTGGCGCACGAGCTGCGGCGGCGGCTGATCACGCTGTTCCTGCCGGGTCCGGACGGGGGCCGGCCGTGCATGGGCGGGGACGAGCGCTACGCGAACGATCCGCACTACAAGGAGCTGGCGCTGTTCCACGAGTACTTCCACGGCGACAGCGGCAAGGGACTGGGGGCGAGCCATCAGACGGGCTGGACGGCGCTGATCGCGCGGTTGATCTGCGATGACTGGCGGCCGGGGGAGGGAAGGGCGGCGGATGCCGGGCCGAATGGCTCTTCCGGGGCTTGATCGCCAACGAATGAACCGCGGGGACGCAGATTTTCTGCAAAGCACAGAAGTGTTGGTTTCGGAGGCGGGTTTCGCACAGATGTGCGGCGCGGGGGATGGTTATCGGAGAGTTGATTGCACAAAGCAGAGGTTTACTGATCTGCAACCAATATTGGTTGTGAATATTTTTCTTGTATCGATCCGGCCGGCTTTGTAATTGTGCCGCGTCTTGCGTCGTCGTGTGGACGGCGTGCGGGTGATTCTGGGTCCGGTTGGAGAGATGTGACATCATGCATTCGTTCCAGTGGATTCGCGCGGCGGTGTGCGTTGTGCTGTGCTCGATGGTCTCGGCCGCGGCGGTGGCGGCGGGCGTTGGGTTTGCGGCGGAGGCGGATGGTCGTGGCGGGGGCGGCGTGGTGGTCCTGTGGGAGGGCCGCGTCACGCTCGCGCCGCCCTCGCCCGATCGTTCGTTCGGGCATCGGGTGGCGGCGGTGGGGGACCTGGACGGCGACGGCGTTGTGGATGTCGCGGTGGCGGCGCCGGGCGTGGGGGAAGCGACGACGCGTGTGGGGCGCGTCTACCTGTACTCGGGAGCGGACGGCGCGTTGATCCGCGAGTTGCGCGGCGTGATCGGCGAGCGGTTCGGCGTGCGTGTCGCGGGAACGGTGGACTACGACCTGGACGGGGCGCCGGAGATCCGGGTCGCGGCGATCGGTCGCGATGGGGAGGGAGCGGTCGTCGAGCGGCTGCACCTGATCTCGGGCCGCACGGGCGAGCGGTTCTTCGAGCGCGAGGTGGGGCCCCTGGGGCGTGAGCGGAGCGGAGTCGAGCGCGCGGATCTGAATCGCGACGGCGTGGTGGACGCGGCGGACATCGCGATGGTGGTGGAGTCGATGGCGAAGGGCGGCGCCGCGGGCGATCTGGATGGGGATGGGCGAACGACGTCGGCGGATGTGGAGCGTGTGGTGGGGGCGGCGCGGGGGGAGCCCTCGCCCGTCGACGGCGCCGACGCCAATGAGCGCGGCGAGAACTGGGAGAACGATCCGCTCTTCATCTGCTGGACTAACCCATCCTATCCCGACTGCGAATGGATCATCCCTCCATCAGGCGGCTCTTCGGGGCTCGGCATTCCCGGTGATCCCGAGATTGACCTTCGTGAATGCGTTGTCGGGATCGGCGGCCCGAGTTGGGCGTTGCGAGGCACAAGCGGCACTCTGCGTGGCGGGGCGTCGCTCATTCAAGGCGGGTCATTCCTGTGGTCGATCCCGAACGGCGCCAGCCTGCTGACATCGACGACGATCGTTGGACCCCAGTTTGACTTCACGGCTGGCCAGCAGACGGGCGAAGTTGATTTCCACCTTGCCTTCAGCTCGCCGCTTTGTATCGCGACGGCTCATGCGGCTCACACCCTGGAGATCGACGACCTGTTCCTCGAGCTAGCGGGGTGCGCGAACACCCGAGGCTTCGACGAGTGGGTGCGGCTCGAGACCTCCTACTTCCCCGTGGGCGGAGGGCTGCAGTGGAAGCAGGTCGCCGGCCCGGCGACGACGCATTGGGACGAGACCTATGAACGGCTCGAGATCATCACAGGCTTCGAGCCCGGCGTGGTGCAGCTTGTGGTCCGATACGCCCTGAACGGGATTGAGCGCGTACGCGTGTGCGAGTTTGAGGTGATTGGCCGCGCGGATCGCGACCACGACGGCGATGGCCTCAGCGACGCGCAGGAGGTGATCTTCGGCACGGCCGCGAACGATCCAGATACGGACGACGATGGATGGAGCGACTTCTGTGAGTGGCAGTGGGGATCGGACGGCGCCGATGCGGACTCGCCGAACTTCGAGGCGGCGCCTTGGAATGCCGACGGCGATGCGGATGGCCTGCCGGATCTGGTTGAATCGTGCATGGGCCTCGATCCGGAGCACTTTGACTCCGATGGCGATGGCCTGGCGGACGGCTTCGAGGTGGAGCACGGCCTCAATCCTGAGAACCCGGACACCGACGGCGATGGCATCCCGGACTTCGATGAAGACGAGGACAACGACGGCCTGACCAACGGACAAGAGCAGGCGCACGGCACCGATCCGTTCGACCCTGACAGCGACGGCGACGGTGTTCCTGATGGCGAGGAAGTGGACCAGGGCAGCTTCCCGAACGATCCGAGCGACGGCGGACAGCCGCCTTCTGACGAGGACGCGGTGCGGATCGCTCTGGCGGTGGGCGACCCGAGCGGGAGTCATTCCGAGCGGTGGGGTCTGATCGTCGGTCCGCGTCGGCTGATCGCGCCGCAGGGCGATGTCATCAGCGAGACCTTCACCTTCAAGAGAGGCGAGTCCCACCTGGTCCGCGTGCAGCACATGGGGTCGTCGCTCAGTCCTCCGGACTTCGACTATCTCGCGGCGATCGGCGCTCTGGGGGCGGGCGTGATCATCGACGACCCGGACGGCTTGCTGGGGTACTTCAACGACGGCTGCGGGCGTGGTGTCTCAGTGGATGCGCGCGGTGCGGACTTGCGCGACGAATGCAACCTCGCGGCGGGCAAGGAGGCGACGCTGCGCATCCTTCGGCTCGACCCGGACATCGACACCGACAACAACGATGCGCTCCATGCGCCGGCGGGGACCAAGGAGGAAGACGCAGCCGAGGACGAGGAAGGGGAGATGGGCAAGCTCGTGGCCCTCAACATCGGCGACCGCGACGGCGACGGCATCCCGGGGTTCGCGGACGGCCTCGACCTCGAGTCGCACACTCAGAGCGCCGGATCGCCGAACGATCACTTCGTTCCGATGATCCTCCGTGTCGGCGAGAGCTTCGACCCCGAGGTCGATCGAATCTCCTTTTCCTACAGCGCCTCCGATCCGGCCGAGGTGATCATCGAGCCGGGATCTGATGGAACAACATATGAGCCCGCGCCCGGCGCGCTGCGGCTCTGGCTCAAGGACGGCGCGGAGGGGCGGCGTAAGGAGGACGCCGCGGCGAACGGGGACTACATCGCACCGAATGTGCCCTACACCGGGGTCGAGCTCGGGCTGGAGGACGGCGAGATTCGGATCTGGGTGGAAGCGATCGAGGCGAGCGAGGCGTTGGGCGACCATCGCATCAGTGTGGCGATCGGCGACCTCGGCGACGCCGTCAGGCTGACGGCGTATGGACTGCGGGTGGTGAATGTCGGATCGGACGGCCAGTTACTGAACACGCACCAGCCGATCCTCTCGCACCCGACGCCGGTGATCAGCGCAACGCAGATCGAGCTGACGAACCTGCGGCCGAGCACGGACAACCTGCGGCTGCTGGCCGACCTTGTCGTCTCCGGCACTGTGGATGACGCGATGTCGGACCTCCTTCCCG
>CALKYH010000234.1 GCA_938003595.1 uncultured bacterium | reverse complement strand
CGCGCGGCGCTGGGCTTTGTTCTGCGGGGGTCGTACGCGGTGGTCATCGGGGGGCTGATCGGGCCCGAGGATGCGAGGGAGGAGTTGTTGACCGAGTTCATGACCCACTGCCGCAGCGGCGGCCGCGCCTGGACGGCCTGCTTCGGGATCGTGCCGCAGCGGGACTTGGACCTGTTCGATCGCCATGGCTTTCAGTCCACCAAGGTGGGCGAAGACGCCTTGATCGATCTGCGGGGGCGCACCTGGCAGGGGAAGGACTTCGGGTGGGTGCGGCGGCAGTCGAACTGGTGCCGGCGGCAGGGGCTGATCGTCCGGGAGATCGGCGGCGCGGCGCCTGCGGGCGACTCGGCGGCCCGCAGGGCGGAGTTGGCGACGATCTCTGAGTTGTTCCTCGACGGAACACCTCACGGCCGCACCATGAGGTACTTCGTCGGCCGGTTTGATCCGGATCGCCTGGATCGGCGGCGGGTGTTCGCCGCGATCGCCGATGGCGGC
Organism: uncultured bacterium; assembly: GCA_938003595.1. Classification (GTDB taxonomy): domain Bacteria; phylum Planctomycetota; class Phycisphaerae; order Phycisphaerales; family UBA1924; genus JACVCK01. Next base: position 35,343 of record CALKYH010000234.1, on the reverse strand, counting down.
GCGGGGCGCGCGGAGGGCTTTGTGATGTGCACTCCGTATCGAGACGGCGAGGCCTGGGGGATCGAGATGTACCGGTCCCGACCGGACGCCGTTCGCGGCGTCATCCCGTTTCTCATGCACGCGACGATGCAGGTCTTGGCGGACGAGGGCGTCGAGGAGGTCTCGCTCTGTTTGATGCCCGCGGCGGGCTGCCGCGAGCGTCGCCCCGATCCGCAGCCGCGCGACAGTTGGTTCATCCACGCCTACATCCGCATCACGCATCGATACTTCAATTTCATCTTCGATACACCGGGCATCGCTCACTTCAAGACCCGCTTCCGACCTCGGCGCGAGAGCCTCTACTGCAGCGTGTGGCCCAAGGCCTCGGCGCTCCCGCTCCATGCCATGCTGAGCACATGGGGCACGCTGCGGTTCAGCCCGTGGCGGGCGCTGCGGCGCGGCGTGCGGCGGATGGGGAATCGGCGCCAGCGAGCGACCCTGAGCCCGTCGTAGCGTGCGCCGGCGCGCGGCTACAGGCCCCTTTCGTACAGGCGGTGGATGCTGGTGATCCTGGTCCCGGCCCGTTCGAGCGTGCCGCGCGAGCGAGCGTTGCTCTCCAGCACCCACGAGAACTCGTAGCGCTCGATCTGTCCGCCCCAGTTCGCCGCGGCGTCGACGAGGCGGTCCATCAGCACCACGCTGAGGCCGGAGTTGGCGTATCCCGGCACCATCGTCATGGCCATGGCGCGGGCAGCGGTGATGCGCTTGCGTCGTAGGAGGATGCGCAGGAGTCCGAATGGGAACAGGCGGCCGTTGAGCTTGACAAGGATCTGGTTGTAGTCGAGCAGGGCCAGCAGCGCGCCGACGGGCTGACCGGCGATCTCGACGAATAGGGCGAACTCCGGCACGATGACATGGCGCATCTCCGCCGCGATCTGTCGCGCCTCGCCCGGCTGCAACGGCGTGAAGCCCCAAGTTCCATCCAGCGACTGGTTGTAGATGTCCAGGTATGTCGCGATCTGCTCGCGGAACCGCCTCGGATCGAGCGGTCGCACGACGAGGTCCTCGCGGGCGAGCGCGGCCATCGCCGCCCCCTTGTACCGCGCCACCAGCGTGGCCAGCAGGTCCGCGTTCATTTCGTAGGCGTAGAGATCCTGACACTTGGCGTAGCCGCCGGACTCGAGCAGCGCGGCGTAGTACGGCGGGTTGTAGGTCATCAGGAAGCACGGCGTGTGATCGAAGCCGTCGACCAGGAGGCCGCAGGTGTAGTTCAGGGATGGGTTCACCGGGCCGCGCACGGCCGCCATGCCGCGCTCCCGCAGCCATGCCTCGCCCGCCCCGAAGAGCGCCTGGGCGACGGAGGCGTCGTCGACGCACTCGAAGAAGCCGAAGAATCCGAGGCGCTCGGCGTACTTGGCGTTGTGGATCTCGTTCACGAGGACGGCGATGCGACCGACGGTCTCGCCGTTGCGCTCGGCCAGCAAGGCGACGCTCTGAGCATGCTCGTAGAAGGCATGACGCGCGCCGCGCCGATCCGGCCAGCCGAGCAGCGCGCGCTCCTGCGCGAGAAGGGGCGGCGCCCAGTTGGGATCTCGCGGGGCGCCCGGCGGGGCGTAGATCCTCCAGGGCAGCCGCTGGAAGCGACGCCGATCCCGGCCCGTCGCCACGGGGCGGACCACGATCTGATCGATCGGGCGGCTCATGGCGTCGGCGCTTCAAGGAGGGCGCGGCAGACCTCGGCGATGTTCCCGGCCGCGCAGCCGTTCTGGACGGGCATCAGGCGGCGCAGCTGGTCCAGGTCGACATCCGAGTAGGTCTCCTTGCCGAGCGCCAAGCCGACGAAGGCGGTGGAAGAGAATCGGGTGATCAGGACATCGCAGTTGGCGATCATCTCCTCCGCGCTGCCGGAGGTGAACACCAGGGCGCCGGGCGCCAGGGCGGCGATCTCGCTGGTCGCCCGCTTGGCGTTCTCGTTGGGATGCAGCTTGAAGATGAGGGCGCGGCCCGCGGCGATCGCGACGGCGCGGCGGATGAACGCCACGCGGTCCTCGGCTCGGAAGACCTCCCGGAGCGGGGAGGTGCACACCAGGGCGTAGTTCCTGTGCGGGAAGGTGTTGATTCGGTGTCGCTCGCAGGCGTCGAAGTTGGGGATGCCCGTCACGGCGATCTTGTCAGGGCGGGCGCCCCTGCGGATGAAGAGATCGCGGTATCCCTCGCTGGCGACGCAGAATGTGCGGTAGGCATCGCTCAGCCCGGTCGCGGCGGTGCCGGCGAGCCAGCGCGGCAGGAATCGCATCCTCGTGACCAGCCGGTAGGAGAATGTCTCCGGGTCGGTGATCCCCTCTTGCACAAGCACGACGGGCGGCCGGCGGATGTTCCGCTGCACGTAGACATCCGAGCAGGTGACCACCAGATCGTACGGTCCCTTCCTTCCCTGGTAGTCGATCGGCAGGCTGTGCTCCTGCAGGTAGCGTCGGCAGAGGCTCGCCAGCTTCTCGCCGATGACCGTAAACTCCATGCAGCCCATCCGGCGGAAAAGCTCGTCGAGGCCGTCGCAGTAGTAGGGCGTGAACGCCTGCTCGTACTGGCCGAGGTGGGCGGCGATCTGATGCATCTGCGTCGTCTGGTTCATCGAGCCGCAGATGAAGAGAATGCGCTTGTCCGATCTCATTCGCCCCACCGAGTCCTGATCGTCCCCGCGACGAACGCCGCCGCGGCGAACGCGGCGAGGATGCTCGACCATCGCAACGCCGACGCGCTGTCCGCAAAGATCATCGCAGCCCGCAGCGCCTCGTTTACATAGTACAGGGGCAGGAATCTGGCGACGGTCTGCAGGAAGCCGGGCATCATCTCCACGGGGAAGAAGGTGCCCGAGAGGAACATCATGGGGAACAGCACGGCGTTGGAGACCGCCGACGCGCTCTCGGCCTCCTTGGCGAGCGGCGTGAGCGTCATCCCGATGCCGACGAAGGCGAACACCTCCACGGCGACGATCAGCGGGAGCCACATGTCGATATGCAGCCGGACATCGAAGACCAGATAGCTCGTGAGGAGGATCGCCCCGGTGGACACCACGGCGAGCATGAGCTGGTAGAGGATGCTCGAGACAAGCCAGTCGGCGCGTGTGATCGGCGTCGCCGCGAGCTTGCGAAGGATGCCCTTCTGCCTCAGCTCGGCGTTCGAGTTGAGGGCGTTGGAGAGCGCGGAGGTCATGATCGCCATCGCGATGATTCCGGGCACGAAGAACTCGATGAAGCGGTACGTGCCGGAGAGGATCGACTGCGGAACAAGCGTGATGAACGCCGTGGCGCCGGAGTACCTTTGGTTGGCCGCGGCGACGATCGAGTTGAGAAGCTGGATCTTGGTGTCGACCGAGGTCGAGCTCGGATCATGCACATAGGTCAGCGGCGCCCCGGCGGCCGCGTCGCGCTCGACCGCGCGGAGGTCGTGCCAGCTCTGGAACTCGCTGGGGATCACGAGCAGAAGAGTGAGCTTGTGCTCTCTGGCGTAGAGCGCGGGGTCTACATCCAGCGGGACCGGCAGAATGGTGAAGACATGGTCGGCCGTGAAGCCCTCGAGCAGCCGCGCCGAGGCCTCGCTGCGGCTGTGATCCTGCACAGGCAACTCGAAGTTCAGGCGCTCGGGCCTGGTGAAGATGGCGCCGAACACGAGCACGAGGATGATGGGGAACGCGAATGTGAAGAACAGCGCCGAGCGCTCGCGGTAGAGGCTCCGGATCCGAACGACGAGCGTGGCGGCGACGACCCGCGGGCTCATGGGGCGCTCCGGCGGGAGCGCTCGGCGGGCGGCTCGCTCGTGAGTTTGAGGAACACCTCCTCGAGAGTCGGCCTGCGCACCTCGAGGCCGGACGGGGCGGGCAGCCCCGCTTCCCGAATCGCCGCGAGGATGCCGAGCACATCGTCCGAAGTGCGGACCGGGATGTCGACGCCGTCGTCGATCGTTCTCGCAGGGTTGAAGCCCATGCGCTGGATCAGATCGATAGAAGCGGCGTCTCCTGGACTGAGCGTGACTCGCAGCTGTTCGGTGTGCATCTCCGTCAATCGCGCGGGAGAGCCGGTGGCGACGATCCGCCCACTGGAGATGATCGCGACGGTGTCGGCCAGGAGCTCGGCCTCCTCCATGTAGTGCGTGGTGAGGAAGACGGTCTTGCCCTTGCTCTTGAGGCCCTGCAGCACGCTCCACACGGCGCGGCGCGCGTGCGGATCGAGCCCCGTGGTGGGTTCATCCAGGAAGACCACCTCGGGATCGTTGACGAGCGCGATCGCGATGCCGAGCCGCTGCTTCAGGCCCCCCGAGAGGTTCTTGAACTGGACATCGCGCTTCTCTCGAAGCTCGGTCAGGTCCATGAGGCCGTCGACATCCGCGGCCGAGCCGCCGAACAGGCGCGAGTAGAACCGGATGCTTTCCGCAACCGTGATCCTGTCGAACGAGTTGAAGCCCTGCGGAAGCACGCCGATCCTGGGGATGATCGCGCCCCTGCTGGTCGCGACATCCAATCCCAGGACGCTCACCCGCCCCGATGTCGGCGCGCGGATGGTCTCGATGATCTCCACGGTGGTGGTCTTGCCCGCTCCGTTGGGCCCCAGGAACGCGAACACCTCGCCGCGCTTGACGGTGAACGACACATCGTCGACCGCTCGAATGTCGCCATAGTCCTTCGTCAGGTTCTCGACGACGATCGCGTGCTCCTTGTCGCCGCTCATGGGTTACAGTCTCGCGAGTTCGTCGGCCACCGCGTGGACCGCGGCGCGGATCTGCGCCTCGGTATGGCCGACCGTGATGAAGAAACGCAGCCGGGCGGCGTGCTCCGGCACGGCGGGGTGCAGAATGGGATGGGCGTTGACGCCGCGATTGAGCAGAGCGCTCGACAAGCGCAGGGTGGCGACGGAGTTCCCGACGATCACGGGGATCACGGGCGTGCCCGCGGACGAGCCGGTGTTCAGGCCTCGCTCTTTCGCAAGGCTGAGGAAGAGCGCCGCCAGCGCGCGAAGCCGAAGAACGCGCTGGGGCTCGGATTGCAGCAGATTCAAGGCGGCGAGGGCCGCGGCTGCGTTGGACGGAGCGAGGCCCACGCTGTAGACGAAGCCCGGCGCGGTATAGGCCAGATACTCGACGATCTCGGTGGAGCCGGCGATGTACCCGCCGCAGCTGGCCAGCGACTTGGAGAGCGTGCCCATCCAGAGATCGACATCCGCACGGGCGACCCCCCAGTGTTCGCCGATGCCGCGCCCGGTGGGGCCCATGGTCCCCAGCGAGTGGGCCTCATCGACCAGCATGAGCGCCTTGTGCCTCTTCTTGATCTCGATGAACCGCGGCAGGTCGGGGAAGTCGCCGTCCATGCTGTACACACCCTCGATGGCGATCAGCACGCGGCGGTGGTGACGGCGCACCTCGGAGAGGAGCGCATCCAGCGCCCGCCAGTCGTTGTGGGCGAATGCGCGGCGGGTCGCCCCGGAGAGCTGGGCGCCCTGGATGATCGAGTTGTGCGCCATCGCGTCGTAGACAATCAGGTCCTCCGGCGCCATCAGGTGGCCGATGGTCGTGACATTGGTGGCGTGGCCGGACACGAATGCGATCGAGGCCTCGGCGCCCAGAAACCCCGCCAGCGCCCGCTCCAGCTCGCGATGCACTTCCTTTTCCCCCGAGACGAGGCGGCTCGCCCCGGCGCTGGAGCCGTAGCGGTCGATCGCTGTCTTTGCGGACGCGAGGACCGCCGGGTCGCGGGCCATGCCGATGTAGTCGTAGGCGCCGAAGTTGACGAGCGCGTCGTCCGGCGCGCCGCCGCGATCCACGCGGAAGTAAGGGTTCTCGCCGGCCACCGCCTCGAGCATCCGCTCGTACCGCTTCAACTCGCGGTACTCCGGAAACTGAGGGAAGTCGTGGTGCGTGGCGGGGATCTCGCCCGTGATCGCGGCGTGCCCCGAGTGGACAGTCAGGTGCGCCTGCACCGCCATAGCGAGTTCGCCCAGCGTCTGAGCGGGACTGAACTCCTTGTCGGGCAGCCGGCACGCGAATGTCTTCTCCAGCGCGGCGGCCAGCTCAACGCGCTGCAGGGAGTCAAGGCCGAGGGCGGCGAGCGGCGTCTCGGGCGTCACATCGGACAACGCGGCGCCGCCGAGCGCGATGGCGTGCTGGCAGACTGTGGCCAGAACGGAGGACGACGATGGAGGCCTCGCGGGAGCACGGCTGAGTTCCGCGGAGTCCCGATGGAATCGGGCCACGACCTTGAGCTCCGCCGCGGCGAGGGCTGCGCGGCAAGCGCGGCGCTGGACCTTGCCGCTGGATGTCCTGGGCACAGCGCCGGCGCGCACGAGGACGATGTCGTCCAACGCGAGGCCGTGCTCGGCGAGCACCGCTTCGCGGCACGCTCGAAGCGCCGGCGCGAAATCGGTGGCTCCGCCGCGCGCGACTTCCTGGACCAGGATCAGTCGTTCGCCACTTTCGTCCGCGACAGCGAAGGCAGCGCCAAAGCCGGCTTCCAGCAGCGGATGGCTCCTGCGGGCCGTCGCCTCCAGGTCCTGAGGATGGTGATTGCGGCCGCGAACAATCAGGAGGTCATCCAACCGGCCAACAACGAAGAGTTCGCCTTCGGAGAGGAAGCCGAGGTCACCGGTCCGAAGGAAGATCTCCTCGTCGCTATCGCTCAGGTGAGCGCCGAAGGCTCGTCCTGATTGGCCCGTCCTTCGCCAGTAGCCCTTGGCCACCGATGCGCCCGCAACCCAGATCTCTCCCACGCGGCCCGACGGAACCCTCGTGCCTGCGACCGCATCGGCAATCACGATCTGCAGGTCGCCGACCGGAGCGCCGCAGGAGACCAGGCGCCGCGCCGTGCCCGTCGATCGCGCCCGGGTCTCCGCCCGGCCCTCGCTCAGGGCCGTCTCATCGAACTCCCGAGCGGTCGGTCCGGAGCCCTGCGCGGCTCCGCTGATCAAGAGGGTCGCCTCCGCCATTCCGTAGCAGGGGTAGAACATGCTGGACCTAAAGCCGCAGGGAGCGAACGCGGCCGCGAACCGCTCGAGCGTCTCCGGTTGGATCGGTTCGGCGCCCACGAACGCCAGTCGTAAGCAAGATAGATCGAGCGTGGCCCGCTGTTCAGCGGTGATCTTGCGGACGCAGAGGTCGTAGGCGAAGTTCGGAGCGCCCGAGATGGTCGCCCGGCGCTCGCTGATCGCGGCGAGCCAGTCGATCGGGCGCCGCAGGAATGCGGCGGGCGGCATCAGCACGCTGCTGACGCCGGCGAGCATGGGCACAAGCACGCCGCCCACCAGGCCCATGTCGTGGTAGGTGGGCAGCCAGAACACGCCGGTGTCACGCCCCTCTGTCTGCCCCATCCCGAATGCCTCGTAGATGGCGCGGATGTTGTTCATCAGGTTGGCGTGGCTGAGCATGACCCCCTTGGGCTCGCTCGTCGAGCCCGAGGTGTACTGGAGCATGGCGAGCGCCGCCGATCGGATGACGGGCATCTCCCAGGAGTCGGCGGACTCGTCGGGGATCTCGTCCGTGGCGAGCCAGGGAATCGCCGGAGCCGCTCCCTGCTCGTCGCCGTTCTGCGCGACTATCGCCCGATGCCCGATCGCGGCCGCAGCGACGCTGAGCACGAGGTCCGCCCCCGAGTCGGCAGCGATCGCGTTGAATCGATCGAGCGTGCGTCTGGTGGGCAGGAAGGTCGGCGCCGCCACGCAACCGGCGAACAGGCAGCCGAAGAATCCGACGAGAAATTCCATGCCATGCGGATACGCGAGCACGACACGATGCCCGACCAGGCCCATCGCCTGCAGTCGAGCGGCCACAGCCCGTGCGCGCCGGTCGAGCTTGGAGTAGGTCAGCGCCGCGTCCGCCTGGCCATCGACCACAAAGGTGAACGCGGCGACGTCAGCACGCTCCGCAGCATGACCTTGCAGCACGCCTACCAGATCGGCGTGGACGCTCGGTGCATGGGGATACACACCTGCTCGTACCAACTCATTCCTGCCTTCGGTGAGTCCGCGTGGATTGAGCCGACCAAGATTCGCGAGCGGCACTTCCGCTCCGTTTCGCTCCGCCGATCCCTTCATGATGGACCCGAGCGCTTCGACATCCGTGCCGAAGCCCTTGATGGTGTTGCACGTGGAAGCGCATAGGACCATCGCAAGCGCCGCGAGCGCGAACACGAACCCGATGGGGCGCCTTCATAGAAGCGCCTTCAGGAACAATGGTGGCGCTACGCCCGTCTCGATGAATGGAGAGCGATGACTCTGCATCTGCGACACTCTGTCCTGCTTGCTCCGACTCCCGGCGACAGAGCTCGCCCATGCCTCATCGGCGGCGGCAGCCAGATGTTTCTGGATTTCTACACGGTCTCGCTGCCAGCTCTTGCTGCAGATGACCCTGGAGCCAACCGGAGCGCCTGCTTCAGCGTCATTGCTCAGAACAGGCTCGTTTCCATGTTCGTGCATACCTGTTCACGACCATCGGCGAACCGCGTACAAGAAGACACGGCGCGAATAGGACCGACGCGATCAAACACCCTCGGGTGTTCGGCCGCGTCGGTTTGCTCCTTGACCCGCGTCCCGACATCGCCGGGCTGCCCATCGTCCCATCTTCCGACGGCACATCTCGGGTTCGGCGCCGCTGCGAACTTGCGCAAGCACGACCTCAGAAGAGCGTACGACGCGCCAAGAGCAAGTCAACATGAATAACGACTTATCCGAGGCGCGCGCACCAACCGGCCAACGCTGGTCTGGAACACTGCATCCGCTTCTTCAAGTCACAGGCGTGCGCCGCGACTTCGCGGCCGCCAGCGGCGAGCTTCTTCGTCTCTATCCTCGCAAGCCTGGCGCCCGACCGCCAGACCGGCAGGAGTTTGAGACCTCGGATTCCACGAGCGCTGTCCGCCAGTTCGGCAGACGGCGCAGCGCCCGTGCATGTCGCGGCGGCCGTGCCTTCGACCCGCATGGGTGATCTCGGCGCGCAGTCGCAGATCACACGACCTCGGGGCGTGCTGAACCCGGGCGCGAGGAGTGTGGCTTTTTGTACAGGCCTCGCTCGGAAGGTGGCGCCCCAGCGCCAGCCGACTACTCGACCGAGCGCACGAAACGTCCATGCCGCGGATCACCTCCTCCACGACCGCAAGCCGCTTCGCCTGGCCCACCCTCATTCCCCGGTACACACGCCGCTGGCTTTAGCACATTCGATCGGCGATCCCCGACCCCTTGGCCGCCGACTGCGCTACGAACCCGCGACCAGGAAATCGGCCGCGGCAAGACGACAACGGCCTTCCGGTGGGAAGGCCGCTCTCAGAGATTCTATTGAAATAGCGGGGACCACTTTCGCGCCTGCGACTTCACGCGCTTCGCCCCTGCGACCTCACGCGGACCCCGATACGAACATGCCACCCAAAGCCTTACTTGCGCAACAAAAACGGCCCTTTTGGCAGGGCCGTTTCTTCTGAAATAGCGGGGGCAGGATTCGAACCTGCGACCTCCGGGTTATGAGCCCGACGAGCTACCAGACTGCTCTACCCCGCAACCAAAGGCCCGGTCGAGCGGCGGCCGCTCGGCAGGGGGGCGGGAGTGTAGGGCCCGGGCGCCGGGTTGGCAATTGAGGCAGTTGTCCGCACGGGAAGCCGACCAGGGCAGGAGGTCTCCAACCGGGGACCGCCGCTCCGACCACCGATCCAAGCCCGGGGGGCGGAAAATCGGTCGAATTCGTCAAATCCGGAGGTAAACTGTGCGGGACTTAGCGGGCGGGCGGCGGGGCCTCCACCACGGGCGGCGCCGCGGCGCCGTCGGGCCCGCAGGAGCATCGCCATGCCCTCATCACCCACCCCAGCGCCCGCCACTCCCCCTTCCCTGGAGCTCACCCGATTGCTCGATGCGGTGTCCGAGGGCAACCGGTCGGCTGTCGATCAGCTGCTGCCCGTGGTTTACCACGAGCTGCGGGGCCTGGCCCAGCGCCGGTTGGCCGCGGAACGGGCCGACCACACGCTGCAGGCAACCGCGCTCGTCCACGAGGCCTATATGAAGCTCATCGACCAGCGCGAGGTGCGCTGGCAGAACCGGGCGCACTTCTTCGGCGTCGCGGCGCTGGCGATGCGCCGCATCCTCGTGAACCACGCCAAGGCCAAGGGGCGGATCAAGCGGGGCGGGGGCGGGGCGAAGGTGGAGCTGACGGACGGCGCCGCCGTCACCGCCGGGCCGGACCTGGACATCGTGGCGCTGGACGAGGCGCTCAAGGGCCTCGCCCTGGTGGACGAGCGGGCGGCGCGGGTCGTCGAGCTGCGGTTCTTCGGCGGGATGAGCGTCGAGGAGACGGCGGAGGTGCTGGGCATCGCCCCCGCAACGGTCAAGCGAGACTGGACCCTGGCGAGGGCCTGGCTGCTGCGCGAAATTCAGAAAGGCGACGAGCACGAGCGGGACGGCGAGACCTGAACGATGTCCGCACCGATGACGCCCGAGCGGTGGAGGCGGCTTTCGGAGCTGTTCGAGCGAGCGCTCGAGGCCGCGGACGCCGACCGCGCGGACCTGATCGACGCCGAATGCGCCGGGGACAGCGACCTCGCCGAGCAGCTTCGCTCCCTGCTGGCGATGCAGTCCGGCGCCGAGCAGTTTCTTGAGAATCCTGCGGATGTCTTCTCGCCGCTGCTGGCGGAGGCCGGCGAGGGCGACGGGAGCGGGTTCAGCGACGGCCTCGAGGGCCGGCGCGTCGCGGGGTACCGCATCATCAAGCAGATCGGCGAGGGCGGCATGGGCGTGGTCTACCTCGCCGAGCAGCTGAAGCCGCGCCGGACCGTGGCGCTGAAGATCATCCGCGCCGGCCTGGCGACGCCGACCGTCGTCAAGCGATTCGAGCACGAGGCGCACATCCTCGGGCGGCTGCAGCACCCCGGCATCGCGCAGATCTACGAGGCCGGCGCCGCGGACGACGCCACCGGCGTCCGCGGGTTCTTCGCGATGGAGTATGTCCGGGGCAAGACGCTCGTGGAGCACGCGAAGTCGGCGGGCCTCGGGACGCGCGAGAAGCTCGCGCTGATGGCCCGCATCGCCGACGCGGTGCAGCACGCCCACCAGAAGGGCGTGATCCACCGCGACCTCAAGCCCTCCAACATCCTCGTGGACGACCAGGGCCAGCCCAAGATCCTGGACTTCGGCGTGGCCCGTGCCACCGACAGCGATGTCAGCGTGACGACGCTCCGCACGAGCGTCGGGCAGCTCATCGGCACGCTGCCGTACATGAGCCCGGAGCAGGTCGTCGGCGACCCGGCGGACGTGGACACGCGGTCCGATGTCTACGCCCTGGGCGTCACGCTCTACGAGATGCTCACAGGGCGTCTGCCGCACAACATCAAGAGTCGCTCGCTCCCCGAAGCGGCGCGGATCATCCGCGACGAGGAGCCGACCCGTCTGAGCACGACGGACAAGAACCTCCGCGGCGATGTCGAAACCATCGTGTTCAAGGCCCTGGAGAAGAACAAGACCGAGCGATACCAGAGCGCCGCCGAGTTCGCCGCGGACATCCGCAGATACCTCAGCGGCGCGCCCATCGGCGCCCGGCGCGACTCGGCGATGTATGTCCTGAACCGGCAGCTGCGCCGCTACCGTGGCGCGGCGGCGGCGGCCGCGGTGATCGGCCTCGCCCTCGTCGCGTTCGCCGCCTACGCGGCCCGTCAGTCCGCCGCGAACGAGCGGCTCGCCCAGCGCGAGTCGCTGGCCAAGGGCGAGGCGATCGCCGCGCGAGAGCGCGCCGAGGCCGAGCGGGCCCGCGCCGACTCCGAGGCGGAACGGCTGCGCCGCGAGCTGTACTTCGGGCGCATCGGCTATGCGCAGGCGGCGCTCGCGCAGGGGGACATCCCCCGGGTGCAACGACTGCTCAAGGAGTGCCCGGAGGACCTGCGCGGCTGGGAGTGGGGCTACCTCTCGGCGGCCAGCGACCAGAGCAAGCGCGCCCTGCAGGCTCGTCTGCCCGGCTGGGGCGGCGGCGCGTTCGGTCGATCGGCGCCGCTCTTCGCGACGGTCCGAGTCGGCGAGGACGCGGTCCTGTGGGACGCTCGTTTCGGCACGGAGCGGTTCCGCATCGCGCCCGCCGAGGGCGTGATGGACGCCGCGATGAGCGCCGACGGACGGTGGCTGCTGCTGGCGGGACGCAAGGGCGAGATCCATCTCCAGGACCTGCAGGCCGAGGACCCGACCTCGCCACAACTCTGGAGAACGCTCGACGGCCAGCCCCGCGCGCTGCGGCTCGATGAACGGGGCGAGCGCATCGTCGTGATCGACGCCAACGGCGATCTGGCCCTCATCGATCGACAGACCGGAGAGGAACTCCGACGGATCGAAGGGCGCGACCTCACCGCGGCCGAGTTGGTCCCCGACGGTCGCCTCATCATCGGCGACGCGAAGGGTGAGGTGTCGCTCGTGAATGGCGACGCCGTGACGCCGCTGGGCGCTCACGAGAGCTCCGTCCGCGATCTGGCGATCGATCCATCGGGCACGCTCCTCGCGAGCGTTGGCAACGACGGAGCCGTCAGCGCGTTCGACCTCAAGACCGGCGACAACCTCTGGACCAAGCTGGTCTTCAAGAACAAGGCGACGGCCGTCGCCTGGGCCATGGACAGCCGCACGGTCTACGCAGGCGGCACCGAGGCTCGCCTGGAGGCCCTCGACGCGACCAACGGCGAGCGCCTCTGGAATGGTCTGGGCCACGCATCAACCATCCTGAAGATCTGCGGCCAAGACTCCGGCGAGGTCCTGACGACCAGCATCGACGGCACGGTGCGCTGGTGGAACGAAGCCAGCGCCAAGCGGGCCGAGCGCGTCGTGCCCCTGACCGGCGAGAGCCTTGTGCGCGCCGCCAGGACGCCCGATGGATTCCTCGTCAGTGACTGGAAGGGCGCGGTCATGCGCCTGGACCAGAACGGCCGCGCCCGGCCCCTGCGCCCGAAGGACGACCAGACCGGGTTCGGGCTGACCTCCTTCCCCGGCGGCGCCGCCATGAGCATCGGACAGACCGCGCTGGAGGTTTTCACGCTCCCCCTCGGCGACCGGCTCTGGCGATCGCCGGAGGTCGAGGGCAAGCTCATGGCGCTCGCGGCGACCCCGGACGCCGGCTATATCGCCGCGACCTTCCTCGACGGTCATCTGTCCATCTACTCGGCGCGGGATGGCGCCGAAGTCCTGAAAGTCGACGCTCATCCGGAAGGCGCCCACCTGATCGCCTGGAGCCCGAACGGCCGGACGCTCTACTCCTGCGGCGTTCAGGGCACACTGAAAGTCTGGTCCTGGGACCCCGAAGCCGGCTCGCTCACGCCGAAAGCCGAGCGGCGGGTGACGGGCGCCGGGGTCTGGACGATGTCGATCAGCGCTGATGGCTCGCAGCTGTTCATCGGCAGCGAAGACTACGAAGGCCACCTGCTCAGCACGGCGACACTTGAGGATCGGCCGCTGGTCGGTCACCAGGGCGCCATCTACTCCTCCTGCTTCAACCCGGCCGGCGACCGGTTGGCGACGGGCGGCTTCGACAACACCACGCGCATCTGGGACACCTCCACCGGTGAGGAGGTCCTGACCCTCCGGTCCCATGTCTACGCGGTCTACGGCGCCTGTTTCGACGGCTCCGGCCGCACGCTCCTGACGATCAGCGGCGACGGGACGGCGATCCTGAGGCAGGGCGGGTCCCTGCCAGAGGGCGCCGATCTGGCCTCCTCCAGCCGACGCTGACGGCCCGAGGGCCCCTACCCCGGATTTTGCCCACGCAACGGGGCCTTCCAAGAAAATCAAGACCCGATGAGCCCCGGCGGCGCCCTGCGTGGCGTGAGGGTTGTCGGCGGACGGTGTCCGCCACGGGATCGACGGCCCAACGGCCTCTATCCCCCACGCACGACCCGATCCACCCGGAAGGACCTCACCATGAAGACGATCACCCTCAGCGCTCTCACCGTTCTCCTCGCCGCCGGCGGCGCCGTCGCGGGCAACCTGACCCCCCCCGCCGGGGCCCCGACCTCGACCATGAAGACCCTTCAGGAGGTCGAGCCCCGGACCCCGATCCAGTCGCTCAGCGGCTCGGGCTCCGCGGTCTATGCGATCTTCTCCCCGGGTTCGTACTACCTGACCGGCAACATCGTGGTGCCCAGCAACGGCGTCGGCATCCAGGTCTCGGCCGACAATGTCACGATCGACCTCAACGGCTTCACCATCTCCGGCACGACGGTCGGCAACAACGCCGCCAACGGCATCAATGTCCCCAGCACGCGTCGCTACCTGACGGTCAAGAACGGCATCGTCAGCAACTTCGGCGGCGTCTGCCTGGACGCCTCGAATGTGGTCGGCGGCGTGTTCACCGACCTGGCCATCCGCGACTCCAGCGGCAACAACGGCATCGAGGTCGGCAACAACGCCGTCGTTCGCGGCGTCCGCGCCGAGAGCAACAACGTCGCCGGCATCCTCGGCGGGTTCGGCTGCACCTTCACCGAGTGCTCGGCCATCGACAACGGCGGCGACGGCCTCGCGGCGGGCTCCTACGCCACCGTGAGCAACTGCACCGCGACCGACAATGGTCAGGACGGCATCTCGACCGTCCAGCGCTCCACCGTCTCGAACAGCGCCGCGAGCAACAACTTCAGCGACGGCTTCGAGATGTCTTTCGGCGGCGTCATCAAGAACTGCTCGGCGTCCTTCAACGGCGCCGGCATCCGCGTCGACGCCGGCGGCGCCGTCCTGATCCTCGAGAACGAGTGCTCGAACAACACCAACGCCGGCATCCTGGTCGCCGCCGGCGTCGCCAACCGCGTCGAGAGCAACCACATCGGCTTCAACGGCGTCGGCGTCGATGTCAACACCACCGACAACTTCATCGTCCGCAACACCGCCCGCGGCAACGGCACGAACTTCTCCATCGTCGCCGGCAACGAGGCCGCGCAGGTCCTCACCAACCCCGGCGACGCCTTCACCTCCTCGAACGCCTGGGCGAACTTCGCCTACTGAACCGGCTCTCCTCGCACGCACTCCACGAAGGAGACACCATGAACAGCGCCCTTCTCACACTCGCCTCTCTCGCCCTCGCCGGTTCGGCCACGGCGCAGTCCTCGATCATGGCGGACTACAAGTACGCCTGGTCGGAGAACATCGGCTGGACCAACTGGCGCGACGCCAACGCCGAGGCCTCGGGCGTGAGGCTCCACCCGCGATTCCTCTCGGGCTGGGTCTGGTCGGAGAATGTCGGCTGGATCCACATGGGCGACGGTTCGCCCGCCGACTGCCTGCAGTACTCCAACGCCACCGGCGCCGACGCGGGCGTCAACATCCTCCCCAACGGCGACCTCGCCGGGCTCGCCTGGGGCGAGAATGTGGGCTGGATCAACTTCGGCACCGCCGCCACGCTCGGCGGGCTGGGCATGCAGGCCCGGTTCGACTCGGCCCTCCGCCGCTTCCGCGGCTACGCCTGGGGCGAGAATATCGGCTGGATCAACCTCGAAGACGACGCCCGATCCATCCGCGCCACCCCGACCTGCCTCGGCGATGTCGATCAGAACGGCCAGGTCAACTTCGCCGACCTCAACCAGGTGCTCTCGTCGTTCAACGCGACCGGCCCCTGCATCCTGGGCGACACCAACGGCGACGGCGTGACCGACTTCGCCGACCTCAACAACGTCCTGTCCTTCTTCAACACCACCTGCCAGTAACCCGCGTCCACCTCACCCGACCATTGGGACACAGAGCCCCGGCGCCCGCCTCACGGCGCCGGGGTTTTTTCATGCGCTGGTCAGGCCGGCGCCGTCCGAGGCCCAGTCCGCCTCGGTGTCGCCCTCGGTCTGCAGGTGCAGCAGGCGCGCGTACCGCCCGCCCGTGCCGATCAGCTCATCGTGCCGGCCGCTCTCGACGATCCGGCCCTGCTCCAGCACCACAATGCGGTCCGCGTGCCGAATCGTGCTCAGCCGGTGCGCGATGACGAAGCAGGTCCGTCCGCGCATCAGATCCTGCAGGGCGCGGCGGATCAGCGCCTCGCTCTCGCTGTCGAGATTGCTCGTCGCCTCGTCGAGAATCAGGATCCGCGGGTCGGCGAGCAGCGCCCGCGCGATCGCGATCCGTTGCTTCTGACCGCCCGAGAGACGGAAACCGCGCTCCCCCACCAGTGTGGTGTAGCCCTTGTCCAGCGCGCGGATGAACCCATCGGCGTTCGCCGCCCGGGCCGCGGCCTCCACCTCCGCGCGCGGCGCGTCCGGGCGCGAGTACCGGATGTTGTCCTCGATCGTTCCGTCGAACAGGAAGACATCCTGCTCCACGATGCCCAGCAGCGAGCGGTAGGAATCCACCGTCAGCTCGCGGAGGTCCTCGCCGTCGAGCCGAATGGCGCCGCTGGTCGGGTCAAAGAACCGCGCGACCAGATTGCAGAGCGTGGTCTTGCCCGATCCGCTGGCGCCGACCAGGGCGATCACCTCGCCGGGGCGAACCTCGAGGCTGATGTCCTCGAGCACATCCGTGTCGGAGCCCGGGTAGCGGAACCAGACCTGATCGAGCGAGATGCGCCCCTCCACGGCCTCGGGCTCGATCCGCCGGGCGTCGGCGGCGCTCTGAGCGAACTCGCGCTCCTCCTTGAACAGATCGAGCAGGCGGTCAAGGCCCGCGAGGTTGGTCTGCACCGCCGTCGCCGTGGACGCGAGCGTCTCGAGCGGCCCCAGCAGGTACATGAGGTACGCCGTGAACATCATCAGGTCGCCGATGGTGAGGTCGCCGTCGATGACCTGACGCCCGCCGTAGACCAGCACGCCGATGGAGGCGACCGGGATCAGGATCTGCCAAGTAATGTCCACCACGCGCGAGCGCCACCAGGCGAGGATCTCCTGGCGGGCCATGAAATTGTTCCGATTCACGAAGCGGCTGGCCTCGCCCCGCTGACGCCCGAAGCCCCGGACGATGCGCATGCCGGCGAAGGTCTCGGTGGTCGAGCCGTCGATGCTCTGACGGCTGATCCGGATGTCGCGGTAGATCGGCCGGATGCGCCCGATCCAGGTGTGGTGCGTCGCCCAGACGGCCGGGATGAGCAGCAGCGACCCGAGCAGCAGCCGCCAATCCACGGTCGCGAGGATGATGAGCGTCCCGATGAGCTGGAACACCGCGCGCCACGGGTTGTAGAGCAGGCTGAAGACCAGCTCGCCCGCGCCGCCGGCGTCCTCCCGGATCAGGCTCGCGGCGCCGCCGCTCTTGAGCTGATGCACCCTGTGCAGCGGCAGTCGCGAGGCGTGCTCGAACGCCTTCCGGCGCAGCTGCACCTGCATCCGCTTGGTCACGCGGGTCATCTGCCAGCGGCCCCACATGCCGATCGCGACCGCCAGCACGCTCGCCAGCAGCATCGCGCCCGCCAGCATCCAGAGCAGCGTCCGCGGCTCGTGGGATCCCGGGATCCACGCAGGGACCCCGGCCGGCCCCGGGTTGTCGGTCAGGATGTAGTCGATCGCGATCTTCGACGAAGCGGGCACGGCCAGCCCGATGAGCGTCGCGATCGACAGCGTCGTCAGAGATCCCACCACCAGCCCATGCCAGCCCTCCAGCAACGCCCAGAACTGGCGCAGGAGCGACGCGAACGATCGGGACCGTCGAGTCGACGGCGCCGCCGTCTCGTCGGACAAAGGCCGAGCCCCCCTGGGCTTGGCGCGGTACGCACGGTACTTGGATCGGCTCGACTGTCCGATTTCGGGCATCGGGGATGATAGGACCGATCCCTGCTGCGGGTTGCGGCGCTCAGCGCATCAGCGTCTCACGGACGCGCGTCGCCTCCGCCAGGTCCCCCGCCGCATTCAACCGCACCGCGTAGAGCATCCCGACCTGGAACCAGTTGCTCCCCATCCGGTAGTAGGCGCTGCTCTCGGGCTTGCGGCAACGCCCCCAGGTGGTCTGGTACAGCCGGATCGCCTCCTGCTCGCCGCCCTCCGAGGTCAGCAGCCGGTCGGCCAGAACCAGCGCCTCCATCACGAACGGCCCGTCCTCGGTGTGCCGGTCCAGCACCTGCCGGTAGCAGGCGAGCGCCTCGTCGGAGTTGCCGGCCCGCGCCCAGAGCGTCCCCTGCGCGGTCAGGATCTCGGCCGCCAGGTCCGGCCGCTGACCGCACAGCCGCAGCAGCGACGACCAGAGCTTGTCCTGCTCGCGCGGGTCGTCGATCGAGTCGATGAGCGGACGAAGCGTCGCAATGGTGAAGTCCGGGTAGTCGGCGCCGCAGAGCCGCTGCACCGCGTTCGCCCACTCCCGGCGCTGCTTCATGTCGAGCCCGCCCGCGGCCTGGGCCGTCGCGCCGATCAGCCGCCAGGTGTCGAGCCGGAACGGGCAGATGTCGACCGATTTCTGCACCAGGTCCAGCACGCCCGCGGCGTCGGCGCCCCGGGCGCCCGGCGCGGCCCGCTTGCCCGCGGTCGAGCGCAGCTTCTTCGCAGGCGCCGACTGATCCTCTCCCGCGGCGCCGCCTCGCGCCGGCGGCCATTCGCGACCGTCGATCATCACGCCGAGGAGCCGATCCGCCGCCATCGCGTACGCCGCCGCCTCCTGCCGCTCGGCGCGTTCAAAGCCGATGAGCCCCGCCTCCAGGGAGATGTCTCCATCGCTGGTCTCTTCGCCGGTCTGCGGGTCGAGCGCCGATCCCTTCAGCCCTTTGTACGCGTCGTACCGACCCGTGTTGAAGTTCCACAGCGCGCCCTTGCCGTTGCGCTGCAGGAATCCCACCCAGGCGTGCCCGCCCTGGGCCGCGCGCGCGACGACATACGCCGTGGGCACGCCGATCGACTTGCCCACCATCACCGCGAAATACGCCTGATCGACGCAGACCCCGCCGAACCGGTGGATGTTCTCGAGCGTGTAGCCCTGGAGCGTCGCGTCCTTGGCGCGCCCGCCATAGAAGCTCTCCAGGTCGTAGCGGATGTTGTAGAACAGCCCGCCCACATCGTTGTGCCCCGCGTAACGGTCGAGCGCCCAGGTCATCTCCTCGATGCTGGGCGTCGCGTCCACCACATACGCCAGCAGCTCCGGCGGCATGTCCGAGGCCCTGTAGTACATCCGCGACGCGTTGCGGATGTAGAAGTCCAGCAACGCCTCCGGGCCGGGCGATTCCACCACATTCTCGTTGAACCGCCGGGCGACCGGCACATCGTGGGCGACGCAGATCGCCGCGACCAGCGGCGCGTGCTTCTCCAGAAGCTCCTCGCGCCCCGGGCGCAGCCGCTCCAGCAGCGCGAACACCTGCGAAGGATCCTCCGCTCGTTCCTCAATCGCAAAGACCAGATCGCCCGCGAGCGTCGGGTTGGCGCGCAGGAACCCCAGCAGGCCCGCTCGGTCCACACCCTCCGCCCCGCCGAGCAGCCGGACCAGCCGCTCCGCGAACGCCGCTTCGCGCATCGTCGCCGGCTCGTTCGGCGCGCCCCAGGCGATGACCTCATCGAGGATCGCGCCCGTTGCCTCGGCGGCCTGCTCGAAGTCGCCGTCCGCCTGCAGCGCGTCCAGCGCCGCGGTGATGCGCTCCATCACCGCCGGGTCCGCGGCCCTCGCCGACTTCCGCCCCTGGGCGAGACTCGGCTGGGCGCACCAGACCGTCAAGAACACGACCAACAACGCCGCTGCGAATCGTTGCATCGCGGGCCTCCCGGGGTTGCCTGCTATCGCCGCCCCGCTCGGGAGTGTACCGGGGCCGTCAACCCGCCCCGAGCAGCCCCTCGACCGCGCGAGCCACCACCAGGATCGATCGCAGGTACTCCGCCAGCGAGATGTGCTCATTCGGCGTGTGGTCCAAACGGCTGTCGCCCGGCCCGTAGGCCACGATCGGACACTTCCACACCGGCCCCACGACGTTCAGATCGGCCGTGCCCGTCTTGAGCTTGTACGACGGAGACCCGCCCTCTTCGCGAATCGCCCGCACCAGCGCCCTCGCCGCGGCGCTCGACCGCGTGTCCTCCCACGCCACCTCGCGCCCCCGGAACGAGACCTTCGCCCCCGGCGCCGCGTCGCGCACGAACGCCTCGAACGCGTCGATCTCGAACTTTGGCGGCAGTCGAAACCCCATGGAGACCTCGACCCGATCGGCCAGCCCGTCGGAGCTGGTCCGGATGTCCCGCACGCCGACCATCAACTGATCGAACAGCCGCGTCCGACCCTCATTGAACTGCTCGCCGTAGGCGCGCACGGCGTTGATCCAGTCCACAGCGCGGTGCGCCACCGGCGCCTCGGGCCCCGCCGTGTGCCCGCTGTCCTGCTCCGCCGTGTATTCGCACAGGAGCCGGCCCTTGTAGCCCAGCGTCACCGCGTCCCAGCCGCTGGGCTCGCCGATCAGGCACGCGTCCGGCTGATACTGCGTCGCCGCGAACCTCGCGCCCTTGCTCGTCGCCGACTCCTCCTCCACCGCGCCCACAACGATCAATCGCGACCCGGGCGGCAGCTCCGCCCGCGCCCCACCCGCGATGAACGCGCACAGCGGGCCCTTCGCGTCCACGGCGCCCCGCCCGTAGAGCAGGTCCCCCTCGGTCCGCACCGGCACCTTCCCCGGCGCCGTGTCCATGTGCCCGAGCATGACCAGCGTGCGCCCCGGCGCATCGGCCGCCGGACCGCGCCGCTCCCCCACCGCGTTGCCCGCGTCGTCGATCCGGGACGCCCAGCCACACTCTCGCATTCGCGCGGCCAGGAACTCCGCCACCGGCCGCTCCTGGCGCGACGGGCTGTCGATCGCCACCGCGCCCTTGAGCAGCTCGATCGCCTGCTCGTCCGTCGGGGGGATCATTCGAACACCGTGCCGGCGCCGGCCAGGGCGCGCCGGATGGGCTCGGGCTTGCGGGCGTCGCCGAAGACGACGCGCTTCACGCCGCCGTCCAGCGCCTCCTGCGCGCCCAGCACCTTCTTCTTCATGCGCCCCTGCGCCGCCTCCGCCGCCTGCTCGATCGCCTCACGCCGGACATGCGGGATGAGCGAACTCTCGTCCGGAAACGCCCGCAGCAGCCCCGGCACATTGGAGAGCATCATCAGCGTGTCCGCCTTCAGCGCCGAGGCCGTCAGCCCCGCCGCGCGGTCCGCGTCCACATTGATCGCCTCGCCCTCGTACGAGATCGCCGGCGGCGTCAGCACCGGCAGATACCCCGCGTCCAGGAGCGACCGCAGCAGCCCCACATTGATCTTCTCGACGGTGCCCGTGAAGTCGTCCCGCACCACGATCGTCCGCCCGGCCTCCACCGCGCGGATCGCCGCCTTGCGCGATCCTTCCCAGATCCGCCCGTCGATGCCAGACAACCCCACCGCGTTCACGCCGCGCTGCTGCAGGCTCTCGACGAGCCCCTTGTTCACCTGCCCGCAGTACACCATCTCGAAGATCTCGAGCGTGCGCCGGTCCGTCCGTCGCGAGGTGTGCCCCGACGGCGAAGTGATGAACCGCGGCGGGTGCCCGAGCGCCTCCGACACCTGGTTCGTCAGGTGCGAGCCGCCGTGCACGAGGATCAGCGGCTTGCCCTCCTTGAGCAGCGCCGCCGCGTCGTCCGCCACCGCGTTCAGATCGATGCCCTCGCTGCCGCCCACCTTTACGACGATCATCGCTCGCGCTCCCCGCCGCCTCAGATCGGATGCAGGCCGGCGAAGCCCAGGCCCGCGTCCTCTTCGAAGCCGTGCATGAGGTTCATGGCCTGCACCGCGCTGCCCGCGGCGCCCTTCATCAGATTATCAATCGCGCTGATCACCACCACGCGCTTCGACGCCGGGTCCGCCTCGAAGCCGACATCCGCGTAGTTGGTCCCCGCGAGGATCTTCGGGTCCGGCAGCCGGTGGATGCCCTGGCGCTCCTTCACGAGCCGGACGAACGGCTCCTGGCCGTACGCCTCGCGGAAGATCGGCCACAGCTCCTTGTCGGTCAGCTTGTCCTTCAGGAACACATGCGCGGTGCAGAGCACGCCCCGCACCGCCTCGACCGCCGTGGCGGAAAAGTGCAGCTCGAAGTCGCCCAGCGCCTGGAGGATCTCCGCCTGGTGCCGGTGCCCCGTCGGCGCGAACGACCGCATCGCCCCGCTCCGCTCGGGATGGTGCGTCCCGGGCCCGCTCTCCGCGCCGCCCTCGGACGAGCCGACCTTCAGGTCCACCACCACGCGCTCGATCAGCCCCTTGCGCGCCAGCGGCAGCAGCGCCAGGTTGCTCGCCGTCGCGTTGCAGCCCACGCCGCTGGCGTACCTCGCGCCCCGCAGTTGGGCGCGGCTCAGCTCCGGCAGCCCGTAGACGAACCGGTCCAGCCAGGCCGGCGCCGGGTGCTCCCAGTCGTACCACTGCTTGTAGGCCCCGGGGTCGCGCAGCCGGAAATCGGCCGACAGGTCCACGATCCGCTCGGCCAGGCCGGCGTAGCGCTCGATGTCCTTGCTCGCCGCGCCGTGCGGCAGGCACAGGAACAGCACATCCACCTTCTCCAGCTGATCCGGCGTCGTGAACTTCAGCATCGTCCGCCCGCGCAGGTTCGGATGGACCGAGTGCACGAACTTGCCCGCCTGCTGGCGCGAGGTCACCTGCGCGACCTCGACCAGGGGGTGGCCCAGCAGCAGGCGCAGGACCTCGCCGCCGCCGTAGCCCGATCCGCCGACGATGCTCGCCCGGATCGTCATCGCGCGCCGGCCCCCGCGACCGGCCCCGACACCGGCATGTGGTAGGTCGAGATCGCGATCTGCCCGCTGCCCACGCCCAGCGCGTAGTCCACGACCTTCGCCGGGATGTCCACGCCTGTCGGCGCGATGCTGTTCTTGAACTCCATGGTGTAGTTCACCTCGTTCACCACGATCTCGCCGTCGTCGCGCTCCAGCAGATCGATCGCCAGCACGCCCCCGCCGCACGCCTTCGCCGCCGCGACCGAGATCCGGTCCAGCTCCGGCGTCACGCGCACGGCCTCGGCCTTGCCGCCCCGCGCGGTGTTGGTGATCCAGTGCTCGCTGGTCCGCGAGATCGCCGCGATCGTCTCGTCGCCCACCACGAAGGTGCGGATGTCCCGCCCGGCCTTCTTGTTCACGAACTCCTGGATGTAGAAGATCGAGTGGTGGTACGAGCCGAGCGTGTCCTTGTGCTCGAGGATCGCTTCCGCCGCGTCGCGGTCGTTGACCTTCGCCAGCAGCCGGCCCCAC
Source organism: uncultured bacterium (assembly GCA_938003595.1). Taxonomy (GTDB): domain Bacteria; phylum Planctomycetota; class Phycisphaerae; order Phycisphaerales; family UBA1924; genus JACVCK01. Next base: position 12,263 of record CALKYH010000234.1, on the reverse strand, counting down.
GAGCCCACCGCCGGCTTGAGCACGACGGGCCGCTCGTAGCGCCCGTCGGGCCGCTGCCCGCCCATCGCGGCCATGGTCTCCAGCGCCGCCTCCGGCGTGGAGGCGATCCGCACATTGGGCGAGGGCACCCCGTGCCGGATGAGCTCCAGCGTCGTGTTCAGCTTGCTGCCGCAGATGTGCGCCGCGCGGTAGGTGTTCACGCACTTGACGCCGAACATGTCGAGGATGCTCAGCGCCGCCTCCGCCTGGGAGTGGCTGATGCACCGCTCGATGACCACGTCGTACTGCGCCCAGCGCGTCATGTCGTGCAGGTCGAACGAGACCTCCCGCACATCGATCATCTCGCACTCGACGCCGCGCCGCTGGAGCTCCTCGAACAGCAGCTTCTCTTCGACGCGCACCCGCGCATAGAGCATCGCGACCTTCATGCCGACCGCCTTTCGCTTCGTGAACCGGCCCCGACGATCACTCGCCCCAGTCCTCGCGGACCTCCGGCGCCAGCTCCACCTTCAGCGGCTTGGTCGAGGTGACCTCCATCTCCGCCCCGCAGCTCGGGCAGGGGAGAATCTCGCCGTTGATCACATTGTCCGCGGCCTCGATCTCGGCGCCGCACTCCGTGCACTCGACTGTCGCCATCCTCGTCGCTCCTGCATCAATCCACCGCCGCCCGGACCGCGTTTCAACGCGTCCGGCGGGGGCGCAGTTTGTACCTCTTTATGCCTTCCGGCGCCCCTCCCGGGAGCGCGGCGCCCGCCACGACCCGGTGGCCCGGGCCCGGCGGCCCCGAGTGTAGGCGCCCGCCCCCCGGCCTCCACCGTCCCGGCGCCGTCTCAGACCGGAGAATCGTCCTCCGGCTCGCCCCGCAGCGTGTGCGTCTTGTGGTCGTACCGCCCCTCGAGATCGTCGCGGACCGCCCCCTCCCACATCTTGGTGCCCACGAAGTACGAGGCCCGGCCGATCAGGTGCGCCGCCACCGGCGCCGTCAGGAACAGGAACAGCACCACCAGGATCGAGCGCGTCACCTCGCCCAGCGTGGCGAAGTGGAACGCCAGCGCCGCGAACATGCACGCCGCCCCCGCCGTCCCCGCCTTGCTCGAGGCGTGCATCCGCATGAAGACATCCGGCATCCGCAGGATCCCGACCGCCGCGAGCAGGCAGAACAACGCCCCGATGGAGACGAACAAGATGGTGAACAGGTCGGCGATCACGGGCGGGCCCTCCGCTCCAGATACAGCGCGAACGCCACCGTCCCGACGAACATCACCAGGGCCATCACGATCGCCACCGGCAGCAGCGTGGACTCGTGCGTCCGGATTGAGTACAGGGCGATCGCGCCCGCGCTCAGCACGCCCAGCAGGTCCAGCGCCACCACCCGGTCCGGCAGCGTCGGCCCCCGCACCAGCCGGATGACGCTGCACGCCATCGACGCCGCCACGATGAGCAGCGCCACATTGGCCACGGCGTCCACGGCGGCGGCGGTGGAGGTGGAGGCGAGCAGGCCGATCATCGCATCACCTCGATCACTCTTCGGGCGTACTCCTCCCGGATCGAGCGCCGGAACTGCTCCGGATCCCCGATGTACATCGTGTGAATGTACAGCGTCCGCCGGTCGTCCGAGATGTCCAGGCTCAGCGTGCCCGGCGTCAGCGTGATCATGTTCGCCAGCAGCGTCAGCTCCGTGTCCGTCATGTCCTCCAGCGGCACCGCGATCACGCCCGCATTCATCTTCGACAGCGGCGACACGACGAAATACGCCACCCGCAGGTTCGAGACGATCACCTCCTTGAGGAAGAAGGCCGCGAAGTCGATCATCTCACGCACCTGCAGGTAGTACGCCCCAGCCCCCGGCAGCGGCGGCATGAGCGCCAGCAGCGCATAACCCAGCCCGAAGCCGATGAGCAGGTTCGACGGCGTGAACCGCTCCGTCGCCGCGGCCCAGGCCAGCGCCAGGAAGATGTTCCAGACGAAGGCGATCATCGCGCCACCTCGAACACCGAGTCGATGTACCCGCCCGGCGCCGCCGGCAGCAGCAGGTCCACCGCAGCGCGCTCGGCCAGCGGGAAGATCCAGGTCGAACCCAGCGCCAGCGCCGCCGTCAGCGCCGCCGCGCCGACCGCCGGCCACCACATCGACCCGGGCAGGGGCCGGGGCAACGCCTCGACGGCCGCGCTGTCCTCCTCGGGTCGAGGCCGGGCGAAGACCTCCAGCCACAGCCGGAACACGACATACAGCGTCATCACGCTCGCCGTGAGCAGCGTCGCCAGCAGGCCCCAGCGCCCGTGCTCCACCGCCCCCTGCACCAGCGCCAGCTTGCCGATGAACCCCGGCGTCGGCGGCACGCCGGCCAGCGCCGCGCTCAGGAACAGGAACACCATCGCCAGCGCCGGCCGCTCGCTCCAGAGCCCGCCCAGCTCGCGCGTGTCCTCCGTCCCGCGGTCCATCGAGATGAGCCCCACGCACAGGAACAGACCCGTCATGACCAGCATGTGCTGCGCCGCGTAGAACGCCATCCCCGCCAGGGCCAACTCTCCGCCGACGGCCAGGCCCATCACCATGTAGCCGATGTGCCCGATGAGCGCGAACGACAGCATCCGCCGCACATTCGTCTGCGCGATCGCCCCCAGCAGGCCGACGATCATCGTCAGCCCCGCGATCCACCCCAGCGCCTCCCCGCGCAGGCCGACCTCCGCCGGGAAGATGACATACATCGCCCGCGCCAGCGCGAACACGCCCACCTTCGTGAGCAGCCCGCCGAACAGCGCCGACACCACCGCCGGCGGCGTGTGGTACGAGGCCGGCAGCCAGAAGAACAGCGGGAACACGCCCGCCTTCAACCCGAACGCCACGAGGAACAGCCCCGCCGCCGGCGCCACGAGCCCCGCGCTCTGCGGGTCGGCGAGCTTCCGGCTCAGGTCCGCCATGTTCAGCGTGCCCACCTCGCCGTAGAGCAGCCCCGCCCCCGCCAGGAACAGGCCCGAGGAAATGAGGTTCAGCGTCACATACTTCATCGCCCCTTCGAGCTGCTTCCGCTCGCCGCCGAGCGCCACCAGCACGAACGAGGACATCAACATGACCTCGAACCACACATAGAGGTTGAACAGGTCGCCCGTGATGAACGCCCCGCCCACGCCCATCATCAGCGTGTGCATGAGCGGGTGGAAGCCGTACGCCTGTCGGCGACGGTCCACCCCCGCCAGCGACGCCACAACGCACAGCAGGAACACCGCCGACGCCGCCAGCGCCAGCGACGCCCCGAACATGTCCGCAGCAAGCGTGATGCCCCACGGCGCCGGCCAGCCGCTGGCCTGCAGCGTCACCGGCCCGGTCTCGAGCACGCGCGCGAACAGCGTCGCCGTCGCCCCCAGCAGCGCCGACGCCCCCAGCACGCTCAGCGCCCGCTGCGCCCCGGGCCGCTTCGACGCCGCCAGGCACGCCAGCGCGGTCGCCATCGGGATCACGATCGGCAGCACGGCGAGGTTGCTCATGCCTCTGCGCTCCGCATCTGGTCCGTGTCGTCCTGGCCGGTCATCTGGTAGGTCCGGTGCACCAGCGCCAGCGCGAACGCCAGCACGCCGAAGCCGATGACGATGGCCGTCAGGATCAGCGCGTGCGGCAACGGATCCGCCACCACGCCCTCGGGCGCGCTCATGCCGTCCGGCGCCAGCGGCGGCTTGCCCCGCGTCAGGCCGCCCGCCGTGAAGATCAGCAGATTGCTCGCGTGCCCGAACAGCGCCAGCCCGATCACGAGCTTCACGATGTTCCGGCGCAGCATCAGATAGATCGACGCCGCGTAGATCACCCCCACCACGACCGCCAGGAGAGTCTGCATGGCGCCTACTCCTCCCTCATGGCGAAGATCATCATGAGCGTCACGCCCACGACCGTGAAGTACACGCCCAGGTCGAACAGCATCGGCGTCCCGAGCTTGACATGCCCCACCAGCGGCAGGTCGGCCTCGGTCCACGCGCTCCGCAGGAACTCCTGCCCCATGAACACGCCCACAAGCCCGCTCAGCAGCGCGATCGCCAGCCCGAGCCCCAGCAGCGCGCCCGGAGACACCCGCAGCAGCCGGCGCGCCGAGGGCCCGTCGTAGGCCATCGCGTACAGCGCGTACGCCGCCGCAGCCAGCAGCCCGCCCGCGAACCCGCCGCCCGGCTGGTTGTGCCCCAGCAGCAGCAGCAGGATCGAGAACAGCAGCAGCAGCGGCAGGATCAGGCGCGCGGTGGTGCGGAGGATGATCGAGTTCATGCCTCATTCCCCCCGCTGGTCGCCGGACGCAGCTTCAGCAGCGCGTACACCCCCAGCGCCGAGACCGACAGCGCCGTGATCTCCCCCAGCGTGTCCAGCGCCCGGAAATCCACCAGGATCACATTCACGATGTTGTGCCCCTTGCCCTTGGGCACGCTGTTCTCCACGAACCAGCCGGAGATCGTCGGCGCGATCTGCGTGTCCGCCGCCACCAGCGTCACCAGCGTCATGATCGCCCCGAACACCACCGCGATGACCAGGTCCCGCGCCCGCGCCGCCTTGTTCGTGTAGATCGCGAACCGCGGCAGGTGGTACAGCACCAGCACGAACAGGATCACCGTCAGCGTCTCCACAGACACCAGCGTCAGCGCCAGATCCGGCGCGCCGTACAGCACATAGATCACCGTCACGCCGTAGCCCACGATCCCCAGCGCCGCCACCGCGCCCAGCCGCCCCTTCGCCCGCGTCGCCGCCATCGCGCCCACCACGATCATCGCGCACAGCGCCGCGTCCAGCGCATAGACCTCGCCGATCCCCGTGATCCCGCGCAGCGCGCCCAGCTCCACCAGCGCGGCGCCCACCAGAATCCCCGTGAAGACGATCACCACCGCCGAGTACCGGCGAAGGCGGCCGTTCTGAATGACCTCGGTCAGCGCCGACGCCGTCACATTCAGCACGCCCAGCCCCGCGGTGTACCCGCGCTCCGGTCCGAACCGCGCCAGCGACTTGATCGGCGCCAGCGCCCGCCGCCAAGGCGTCGCCAGCAGCCAGAGGACCACGCCCGCCGCCAGCGCGGCGGCGCTGACCGCCAGCGCCGGCGTGAACCCATGCCACAGGTGCAGATGCTTGGACACCGGCTCGCCCAGGGTCGAACTCGCCACGCCGGACACCAGCCCGTCCGTGAACAGCGCCGGCGCCACGCCGCACAGCAGGCCCAGCGCCGCGAGCAGCCCGGGCCCGAGCAGGATGGCGATCCCCGGGTCCCGCGCCTTGCGCGGCGTCTCCCGCGCCCTGCCGATGAACGGCCCCACGCCCACGATCCCCGCCGCCGTCACCGTCAGCGCGGCGCCCACCGCCGCCAGCACGACGCCCAGCCGCAGGCCCGGATCATGCAGCGTGCTCTCCAGCACGAGTTCCTTCGCGATGAACCCGATCATCGGCGGCACGCCGGCCATCGACAGCGCCGCCAGCGCCGCGAACACCGCCGTCAGCGGCATCGCGCGACCCAGGCCCCCCAGCCTGTCCACCTTCTTCTCCCCCGCCGAGTAATCCACCGCCCCCGCGACCAGGAACAGCGACCCCTTGTACAGCGCGTGCGTGATCAGGAACGCCCCCATCGCCAGCGCGGCCTCCTCCGTCCCGATCCCCAGCATCATCACCAGCGCCCCCAGACCGCTCACGGTCGTGTACGCCAGGATCCGCTTCATCTCCAGCTCGCGCGTCGCCAGCAGCGCCCCCAGCACGAAGGTCCCGCCGCCCACCCACGCCAGAGTGTTCAGCCACACCTCCGTCCCGCCCAGCGCCGGCGCCAGCCGCGCCAGCAAATAGACCCCCGCCTTCACCATCGTCGAGGAGTGCAGGTACGCGCTGACCGGCGTCGGCGCCTCCATCGCGTTCGGCAGCCAGAAATGGAACGGGAACTGCGCCGACTTCGTGAACGCCCCCAGCGTCACCAGCGCGAACGCCGGCAGGTACAGCGGGTGCGCCCGCACCGCGTCCCCCGCCTCCACGATCTCCCGCAGCTCCCACGAGCCGGCCGCCATCGCGAGCATCACCAGCCCGCCCAGCAGCGCCATCCCCCCCAGCCCCGTCACCAGCAGCGCCTGCATCGCCGCGCGGCGGGCGCTCTCACGCTGCCGCTCGAACCCGATCAGCAGGAACGACGACACGCTCGTCAGCTCCCAGAAGACGAACAGCGACACCACATTGTCCGCCAGCACGAGCCCCAGCATCGACGCCATGAACAGCAGCAGCGTCGAGTAGAACGACCCCAGCCGCGGGTGATCCCGCATGTACGCCCCCGTGTACACCAGGATCAGCGCCCCCACCCCCGTCACCAGCAGCGCGAACACCAGGCTCAGCCCGTCCAGCCGGAACGAGATCCCCGCCCCCAGCGCCTCGATCCAGGTCCAGCCCTGCTCCACCGAGCCGCCCGACAACACGAGCCCCGCGCGCGAGACGAAATACCCGCACAGCCCCGCCGCCGCCGCGCCGAACAGCCAGCCGCTTCCGCGGCCGACCAGCCGATGCACCCACGGCGCGAGGGCCGAAAGCCCCAAAATCAGTAAGACCGATTGCAGCATGGTCCGTGTCGCGGCGCCGGCTCGGGGGAATCTCGCGAACTGCCCGGCGTGGGCCCATACTAACCGCTCCTCCTCAGCCCCGCCCCCCGGCCCGCGTTACGCTGTCGCTCTCTCTCGGAGCAAACCCCCATGGCCAAGAGCCGCGCCGCCGCGAACAAGCCGACCGCTCCGCCGCTCGTCGGCGTCATCATGGGCTCGCGCTCCGACTGGGAGACCATGGCCCACGCCGCCGAGACCCTCGCCGACCTCGGCGTCGCGCACGAGGTCCGCGTCGTCTCCGCGCACCGCACGCCCGACCTGCTCTTCGACTACGCCTCCGGCGCCGAGGCCCGCAACCTCCGCGTCATCATCGCCGGCGCCGGCGGCGCCGCGCACCTGCCCGGCATGGCCGCCTCCAAGACCACGCTGCCCGTGCTCGGCGTCCCCGTCGAATCCAAGACCCTCAAGGGCATGGACTCCCTCCTGTCCATCGTCCAGATGCCCGCGGGCGTGCCCGTCGCCACCTTCGCCATCGGCCGCGCCGGCGCCGTCAACGCCGCCCTCTTCGCCGCCTCCATCCTCGCCGCCGATCACCCCGACATCGCGAAGAAGCTGCAGGCCCACCGCGCCAAGCAGACCAGGCGCGTCCTCGACGACCCCGACCCCCGCAAGCCCGCCCCGCGCGACCCATGATCGTCTCCATCCTCGGCGCCGGTCAGCTCGGACGGATGCTCGCCCTCGCCGGCGCCCCGCTCGGCCTGCGCTGCCGCTTCCTCGACCCAACGCCGAACTCTCCCGCCGCCGATGTCGGCGAGCAGATCGTCGCCGCCTACGACGAGCCCGACGCCCTCGCGCGCCTCATCGCCGACGCCGCCGTCACCACCTACGAGTTCGAGAATGTCCCGGCCCCCACCGCCGCGTACCTCGAACGCCACGGCCATGTCTTCCCTCCCTCGCGCGCCCTGCAGATCGCCCAGGACCGCGTCCTCGAGAAAGAGTTCTTCCGCGCCCTGGGCGTCGAGACGCCTCCCTTCGCCGCCGTCGACGCCGAGCCCGACCTCGCCGGCGCCGCCGCACGCATCGACACGCCCTGCGTCCTCAAGACGCGCCGCATGGGCTACGACGGCAAGGGCCAGATCGTCCTGCGCGACCCCCGCGCCGCCGGCGCCGCGTGGCGGACCCTCGGCGGCCAACCCCTGATCCTCGAGGGCTTTGTCCCCTTCGAGCGCGAGCTGTCCATCATCGCCGTGCGTTCCCGCACGGGCGAGACCGCCTTCTACCCGCTCGTCCAGAACGAGCACCGCTCCGGCATCCTCTTCCAGTCCATCGCCCCCGCGCCCGGCCTGACGCCCGCCCTCCAGGCAGAGGCCGAGGCCATCGCCGGCGCCGCGCTCGACGCGCTCCGCTATGTCGGCGTCCTGGTCATCGAGCTCTTCGAGGTCTCCGGCCGCCTGCTCGTCAACGAGATGGCCTGCCGCGTCCACAACTCCGGCCACTGGACCATCGACGGCGCCGACACGAGCCAGTTCGAGAACCACCTCCGCGCCATCCTCGGCATGCCGCTCGGCTCCACCGCCCCCCGGGCCCCCAGCGTCATGCTCAACCTCGTCGGCTCCGTCCCGCCCCTGGGCGATCTCCTCGCCGACCGCGCCCTGCGCCTCCACCTCTACGCCAAGCAGCCCCGCCCCGGGCGCAAGCTCGGCCACCTCACGATCACCGACCCGGACCCTGCCTCCCTCGCCCAGCGCGTCGCCCGCGCCCGGGCCCTGGTCGAGGCCGCGACCGTCCTCTCCGCGTAGATTCCCAACCTGTGGAACGAGCGGACCTCGTCATCGTCGGCGCCGGCGCCGCGGGCCTCATGGCCGCCATCTGGGCGGGACGCTCCGCGCCCGGGTCGCGCATCATCGCCCTCGACGGCGCCCGCTCCCTCGGCGCCAAGATCCTCGTCGCCGGCGGCGGGCGCTGCAATGTCACCCACTTCGAGGTCGATGAACGCGCCTACGCCGGCGCTCCTCGCCCCATGATCGCCAAAGTCCTGCGGCGCTTCCCCGTCCGTCGCACCGTCGCCTTCTTCGAGGAACTCGGCGTCACCCTCAAGCAGGAGGACACCGGCAAACTCTTCCCCACCACCGACCGCGCCCGCGATGTCCTCGCCGCGCTCCTCCGCGCCGCGCGCGACGCCGGCGCCGAGATCCGCTTCCCCTGGCGCGTCGGCGAGATCGTCCGCGACGGCGACGGCTTCATCGTCCGCGAGGACCCCCGCTCCGCGTCCGGCGAACCCAGAACAATCCGTGCCGCCCGCGTCGTCCTCGCCAGCGGCGGCATGGCCCTGCCCAAGACCGGCTCCGACGGCGCCGGCTACCCCATCGCACGCTCCCTCGGTCACTCCCTCACCCCGGCCATCTTCCCCGCTCTGGCCCCCCTCCTGCTGCCCAGAGGGCACTTTCTGACCGAGTTATCGGGCCTTGCCGCGCCCGCCACCGTCGAGGTCCGCTCCGGCGCCGGCAAACGCCTGGCCTCCTTCACCAACGCCCTGCTCTGCACCCACTTCGGCCTCTCCGGTCCCGCGGCCCTGGACATCAGCCGACACTGGACCGCCGCGCACCAGGCCGACCCCGGCGCCCGATTCATCATCAACTGGCTCCCCGGTCACACACCCGAATCCTTCGACAAGGCGCTGCTCGACCAGCCCGCCGCCGGCGCCATGCGCCCGCTGCGCGAGATTCTGCCCGAGCGCCTCGCCAAGGCGCTCCTCGGGCACGCGCAGATCGGCCTCGGCGAGCGCATCAGCAATCTCTCTCGCGACCGGCGCCGCGCGATGGTGCAGGCGATCACTGAACTCGATACCCCTATATCGGGTGATCGCGGCTTCGCGTACGCCGAGGCCACCGCTGGAGGCATCCCCTTGACAGAGATCGACTTAGGAACGATGGAGTCGAAGATCTGCCCGGGACTCTACCTCTGCGGCGAGGTCTGCGATGTGGACGGGCGCGTCGGCGGGTTCAACTTCCAGTGGGCGTGGGCCAGCGGACATGTTGCAGGCAGCGCTGCGCTCAGGGCTTTCCACCCTCTTGGCTGATTCTTGAAGATCCCGGATCTGTCGAACTTGCGCGAGCCTGCTATCCTCGGGACCCGCTATCGACAGCTTGTCCGCGGAGCCCCGCCGCGGCCAGAACCAACCTGATTTCCCGGTATTCTGCACGCCCCGGCCGCGCCCGACACGGTCCGCCGTCTTTACAAAGCGCCGCCCCGGCTGTCGGCTCCGACGCATCGCCCGCCTCTCCGGGGCCGCTGACTCGCTCCCGCCATGAAGCATCTGAAGTACGCCCTCATCGCGCTCGCCCCGATCGCACTCATCGTCGGCCTCGTGCTGTTCCTGCGCGGCGGGACCAGACTGCCCTCGGACGCGCGCTTCGTGGATGTCCGCACCGGCGAGATGATGTCGCTCAAGCTCGGCGAGGGCCCCGCGCGGGTCATCCCCGGCGTCGCCAGCGACGGCGAGCGCACCCTGTTCCCGGTTACCCGCGCCGACGGCGGCGGCTGGATGATCGAGCCGCACTACCAGGCCGTCTTCTCGCAGCGATTCGCGGACGCGGACGGACTGAAGATCGACCCCGGCACCTTCATGGTGATCGAAGACTGAGCACGGAGGCCCGCATGACCACGGCACAGACGCCAGGAGACCACCCGATGCGACCGACGACCCGGCCCCACCGCCGCGCCGCGTTCACGCTCATCGAGCTGCTCGTCGTCATCTCCATCATCGCGCTGCTGATCGGCATCCTGCTGCCGGGGCTCGGCAGGGCGAACGAGCTCGCGCGAGCGACGGTCTGCCTCGCCACACAGCGCGGCATGGCGCAGAACCTGATCGGCTGGTCCAACGACAACGAGGACAAGATCCCCGGCGCGAACACCACCGGCCTGCAGCTGATCAACAACTCCGGCAACCCGGAAGAGCTGCTGCGCATGCTCAGCAATCCCTACGCCGCAACCCAGAACTTCGACTGGATCTCCCCCATCATGCAGAACGACTCGGCCTCGCCCGAGCGCGCGGCCCGATTCTTCTGGTCGTTCAACGAGTATGTCTGCCCCGAGCAGAACATCGAGGTCGTGATCTACCCGGTGGGCGATGAGGGCGTCTCGAATGTCGAGGACTACCTGCTCCGCGAAGGCGATGTCCGCCCGCTCGGGCCCAGTTACCTGATGAGCGCCTACTTCCAGTGGGCGGGTCGGGACATCTACTCCGGCGGCCTTGGCTCGTACTCCTGGCAGCAGGTCGGCGTGCCCGGCGGCCCCACCGGCACCGCGACCCTGCCGCAGAGCTACCGCCCGCGCATTCCGCAGATCGGCGAGCCCTCGAGCAAGTCGGCCTTCGCGGACGGCTTCCGCTACATCGACGCCTCGGGCCTGCGCGATGTCGACGGCTCGTTCGCGCCGACTCACTTCGGCGCCTTCACCTCCGGCGGCGCGATGTACTCCCAGGAGCAGTCCTACGGCGACGCCCGACCCGGCCTGCGAGGCCAGAACCTCGACGCGTCGTACCGGCACGGCGGCAAGCTGAACTCCGCCTTCTTCGACGGCCACGCCGAGACCCTCGACATGGTCCAGTCCCGCAATCCCACGCTGTGGCTGCCGACCGGCTCGCGGTTCGTCGGCAACGACGCCATGGAGGACTGCTTCCGCTACTACGAGCAGGGTGAAACTGTGAACTGAAGTCGCGCCGTCCCGGCGCGTGATCACGGTGTAGAGGAACGAGAGACCCCACGGAGATCGAGAGGAGAACGATGAAGACTCAGCGTGTGTATCGGATGGGCGCCGCCACGGCGGCGCTCCTGACGGTCAGCGGCGCCGCCCTGGCCATCAACTTCGACCCCACCGGCCAGGCCGGCCAGTACGACCAGACCAAGAGCGCCACCCGCGTCCGCGGCGCCAACGGCGAGTTCAACGCCGTCAAGGTCTGGGCCCCCTTCATCCTCGACCGCCTCGACGCGTCGTTCAACGCCGCCGTCGTCGAGACCGACTCGGCCGGCCTGCCCGTCGGCGCCGTCACCACCTTCTTCTCCGGCACGAGCACCACCGCCGTCCGCACGGTCACCGCGTTCGGCACCACCGACGCCGCCAACGCCGGCCGCTCGAACAATGTCTACATCAACGAGGGGCCGGTCAACAAGAGCAACTCGTTCGGCACGATGCTGCCCGACGGCTCCACCGTCTGGCGCGCCAACTTCAGCACCGCCGCGCCCGCCCAGAACAACATCGAGTGGCTGCCCATCGCGTGGCCCGCGAACACCGCGGCGCCCCCGGCGAACGGCAACCGCGTCTTCGGCGCCTTCGGCGGCATCGACGGCCTGGCGGGCAATGTGTTCCTGGGCACCCCCGGCGCCGAGAAGCGCGGCACGAACCTCTTCATCGGCAACACGACCTTCGACCCCAACGGCATCGACGCCCCCAACGGCACGAGCGTGTGGAACAACGCCCAGCTGGGCGGCGTGAACCCCACCGCGCCGATCGACTCCTGGAGCGCGCTCGGCGTCCCGCTGCCGACCAGCCCCTCGGGCGAGACGGCCAACGACGCCCGCCAGACGCAGCCCGTCATCAAGAACGGCGTCCTGCCCTGCGCCACCGCGCCGGACGGCTCGCTGTACATCGCGTTCGGCGTTGGCTTCTCCGGCGGCACCCCCTTCACCGGCGGCGCCAGCCGCTTCCTCTACTTCGTCGTCGATCAGGTGGACG
>CALKYH010000233.1 GCA_938003595.1 uncultured bacterium | reverse complement strand
AGGACATTGGGCTCGGTGGTGAGGATCGCGAAGCTCTCCATGATCGGCGCGTCGGGGCGGTCGGGGTCGCGCCATTCCTCCCACAGCCCGGCGAGCGCCAGGGGCGAGCCGGTCGCGCTGCGGATGTAGAACGGGCGCTTGCGCCGGTCCTCGCGCCGCCACTCGAAGAACCCGCTCGCGGGGACAAGGCAGCGGCGCTTGCGGAAGGCGTTGCGGAACGCGGCGCGCCCGGCGGCGGTCTCGGACCGGGCGTTGATCAGGCGCGCGTTGATGGACTGATCGCGCGACCAGAACGGCACCAGGCCCCAGTGCAGCAGCTCGCCCTCGCGCTGGCCGTCCATGACGCGGACGATGAGGGCGTCCTGCGTCGGCGCGATGTTGTAGCGCGGGCGCAGGACGGGGGCGTCCGACAGTCGGAAGACCGCCGCGATGACTTCGGGGGAGGTGGTGAGGGCGAATCGGCCGCACATAGGGGTAACCCAGCGTAGATCATCGGCGAGCCGACGGGCGGACTGGAGGGGCCCGGTCGGCCCGCGGCCCGCCGAAATCCAGCCGCTGCGAACATTCCTGACGGGTGCGGGCTCGCGGCGCGTCAGAGCGCTCGGGGGTCCGCCGGACCCCGTCGCTGGTCCTTGCGGAGGGGCTCTCGTCATGCGCCACCGGATCCTTGCTCTTTGGGCTTTCGTTGTCGTCGGCTCGCTCGCGGCGGAGGCCGCGGCGGATGTTCGAGTCTTCGTGCTGCGCGAGTTCGCCGACCACCTCGCGCTGCAGGAGGTCGATCTTCGCGAGGGCGAGGAGCGGACCTGGACGCTGGGCGAGGAAGGCTTCATCGACCTGGTGCTTCCGCCGGGCCCGGGAGGATCGGCGGGGATTGTGCAGACCGCGATGTCGCCGACGACGACCGCGACGGTGCGCGGTGGGAAGCTGTCGGTGACGACGCGGGCGATGGGCAAGGTCTTCGAGCGGCCGGCCCCGAGCGAGGCCGAGCGCGCGGAGCTGGACATCCATGTCTCGGCGCGATCCGCCAACGGCGCGACCTTCGCCGGGTTCATCCGCGGCGGCCGGACAATCGAGGCCGACCCGGCGCAGATCATTGAGGATCCCTTCGGCGACGCGATCCCGTTGCGCCCGGGGGATTGCGTCATTTACACGACGACCTTCGAGGCCCGCGAGCCGAGCGCGACGCCCGTCTCGGGCGCCGCACCGGTGCGCCTGGTCGCCGGTCACCACCTGGTCGGCGCGGCGACCGCCGCGGGCGGCGAGGGCGTGTTCGTGGTCGATCTCGCGGCGGGCGCGACGGTGGTGGAGAAGTCTTTCCTGCCGCCCGGCGCCGTCATCCGACCGGCGGAGACCGTGCAGTACAGCGCCGAGGGCGTGCAGCGACTCGCGGCGGAGATCGGCGGCGCGACCAACGCCGCGGCGCCGCTGGGGTACACCACGCTCGCCGAGCTTCGGATCGGCGCGGTGGTGTTCCGCGATGTCGATGTGCTGGTGATGGAGTCGCTGCCGGCGCTGGCGGAGCCGATCGCAGGGATCCTGGGCCTGGACCTGCTCGGACGGGCGGCCGCGGTGACGCTGCCGTATCCGGCCGAGGGTGAAGCGGGCGTGATGACGCTGGGAGAGGCCGTTGCTGAGCCGGGCGTTGTCGAGGTGCCGCTGTCATTCATGGGGACGCGCGCCTTCTGCCGCGGGACGGTGAACGGCGCAGTGGTCTCGTTCCTCGTGGACAGCGGGGCGCCCCGAACCATCCTGGACGAGCGGGCCGCGAAGCTGGCGAAGGTTGCGCCGGACGGCGCCGCACGCGAGGCGCGCGGGATCGGCGGCGCCGGCGCGTCCCTGCGCCCGGCGGTCGCGGAATCCATCACGCTCGGCGAGGCCCGCATCGACGGGGCGCCGGTCGATGTCGGGTCTCTGCCGCTGTTCGCGAGGTTCAAGGGCCCCGTGCCTGTGGGCGTGCTCGGCAACTCGACGCTGTCGCGGTTCCGGAGCGTCACGATGGACTTCAGCGGCTCTCGGCTCTTCCTGCAGCCCTGATCACGCCGGCCGTGGTCGGATCCAATGAAAAGCCCGCGGTCGTTCGACCGCGGGCTGAGTCGTTCTCGATGCTTGCTGCGCAGGCGCGTCAGCGGCGACGACGGGCGAGGAGTCCCAGACCGCCGGCGAGCAGCGCGGCGCCGCCGGGCGCCGGGGCGATCACGCGGATGCTGTACTCGCCTTCCGTGCCCGCCGTGCTGTCCACGAGGATGTAGTAGGTCCCCGCGGCGGCATTGTGAAGGGTGACGGTGTCGATGCCGGTGTTCGCGTAGCTGTCGACCGTGGACTCGTCCAGGTTGCCGGGGGTGTAGAGGAAGAGGTCCACATCGGTCAGGAACGAGTTGTCGTAGATCAGATCGACGCGCAGGAAGCCGCCGACCCAGTCGAGCGCCCAGACATCGTCGTTGCCGTCCCAGATGCCGAAGACCGGGCCGCCGCTGAACCAGCCGTCGTTGTTGTCGGTCGAGTTCGTCGTGTCGCCGGTGACGTTGCTGCCGACGGTCAGGGGGCCGAGGATGGTCTGGCCGTTGAAGTTGGCCAGGGCGCCGGCGGCGAGCGTGAAGCCAGCGCCGACAGCCAAACCGATCGCGGTCTTCGACTTGGTCATGAACTCTCTCCTGTATGTGCTCTGTGCTGTCCGGCGGTGCGCCAGGGCGCCTGTGCTTGGATCGCCGGTGACTGGCGGCAATCTTAACAGTCGAATCGCTATACGCAAGGGTTTTGCCGCAATCGGGCCGCCGCTCCAGCCCGGGTCGTGTCGGACCAGCGCTCTCGGAACTCCTGAGCCGCCCGGGGTCGTACGATCCGGTCCTGAACCAACTCCGAAGGAGCGCCCCTTGCCGCAGGTCGTCGCTTATGCCGCCGCGTCCGCCACCAGCCCGCTCGATCGCGCCACCATCACCCGGCGGGACCCGGGCCCGGCGGATGTGCAGATCGAGATCCTGTACTGCGGCGTGTGCCACTCCGACCTGCACATGGCGCGGGGTGAATGGGCGTTCGCGGTGTTCCCCGTGGTGCCGGGGCACGAGATCGTCGGGCGCGTGACGGCGGTCGGTCGCGATGTGAAGCGCTTCAAGGCGGGCGACCTCGCGGCGGTCGGGTGCCTGGTCGATTCCTGCCGCGACTGCCGGAACTGCACCAAGGGGCTGGAGCAGTACTGCCTGAACGGCTGGACGGGCACCTACTGCAGCCCGGACAAGGCGTCGCCGGAGCCGGGGGCGATGACCTACGGCGGGTACTCACGCCAGATCGTGGTGAGCGAGCGGTTCGTGCTGCGGGTGTCGCCGGACGCGAACCTCGCGGCGACGGCGCCGCTGCTGTGCGCTGGGATCACGACCTACTCGCCGCTGCGCCACTGGAAGGTGGGCAAGGGGATGAAGGTGGGGATCGTGGGCCTGGGCGGTCTGGGGCACATGGGGGTGAAGTTCGCGCACGCCTTCGGCGCGGAGACGGCGCTGTTCACCACCTCGCCGGGCAAGGTCGAGGACGGCAAGCGGCTGGGCGCGGACGAGGTGATCATCTCGAAGGACGAGGCCCAGATGCAGAAGCACGCGGGGTCGTTCGACTTCATCCTGAACACGGTCGCGGCGCCGCACAATCTGGATCAGTACACGAACCTGCTCAAGACCGACGGCACGCTGTGCCTGGTCGGCGCCCCGGCGAGCCCCCACCCTTCCCCGGAGGTCTTCAATCTGCTCTTCCAGCGACGGAGCATCGCGGGCTCGCTCATCGGCGGGCTGCCCGAGACGCAGGAGATGCTGGACTACTGCTCCGAGAAGGGCATCGTCAGCGATATCGAGCTGATCCCGATGCAGAAGATCAACGAGGCGTACGACCGGATGCTCCGCAGCGATGTGAAGTACCGCTTCGTGATCGACATGGCCACGCTGCGATGAGCCCCGCTCAGCGGGCAGGGCGGGAGACGATGAGCCGCACCGAGCCGAGGAACTCCGGCATGTCCCGCCAGCGGCCGTAGCGCCGATCCCATGCGCCGGACTCCAAGTCGCGCTGCAGGTCGGCGACGAAGCGGTCCTGCGCGGCCTGCTCCACGAACCGCCAGCAGGACTGGCACGCGCGGACCTGCGGGTCGAGAAAGCGCTCGGGGCGTGCGTAGTACGCCTCGGTGAAGCCGTCGGTGCAGTCGCGGGCGATCGGAACGGTCAGGACCTCGACCACGCCGCCGAGCGACTCGCCGATGGCGGCGATCGGCGGCATGCGCCGGCGCTCCGCCTCGATCATCTCGGGGATGTACTCGGCAAGCCAGAAGCGGCGCATGTCGTCGCCGTCGAAGGTCAGCACGACGACCGGGCCGCGGGTCACGCGCCGGAGCTCGCGCAGGCCCTGCTGCAGGTCGGACCACTGGTGGACGGTGAGGGTGGCCATCGCGCCGTCGGCGGCGTGGTCCGCGAGCGGCAGCGACTCCGCCGCGGCCTCGATGGCCGGGGCCAGGTGCGCCGGGCGCTGCGCCCGCATGACGGCGGAGGGTTCGATGGGGATGACGACGCGGTCCGTTGGTTCGTAGGAGCCGGCGCCGGCGCCGACATTCACGACGGTCCTCGAGTCGCCGAGCGCGGCGTGGATCATCGCGGCGATGCGCGGGTCGGGCCGGCGGTGGTTGGTGTAGCCGTGGCCGACGCGGTTGTAGTTCACATCGCCGCCGATCCAGTCGTGCATGAGGAGTTCTCCCGCGGCGATCGTACGCTTGGGCGGCGGCCGACTCACCGGTCGCCGAACACGCGCCGACGGAGGAGCCGCATGTCGAGAGGGATGAGGGCGACGAGCAGCAGCAGGCACAGCCCCGCCGACGCGCCCAGATGCCAGGTCGGCCTGCCCGTCAGCAGCAGCCAGCGAAGGCCCTCGGCGAGGTGGTGCAACGGGTTCAGCATCGACACTTCGCGCAGCACAGGGACATCGGGCAGGGGGAAGTAGGTGCTCGAGGCGAAGCCCACCGGCAATATGACCAGGAAGAACGGCAGACTCATGTGGTCGATGCTCGGCAGGATCGCGGTGAAGAAGAGCCCCACAGCGGAGAAGGCCAGCGCGGTCAGGAACAGCAGCGGAATCGTCGCCGGCAGCCAGGCCCAGTGCAGGGTGAGCTGGCCCGCCAGCCCGAAGGCGGCGAGGACGAGGCACACGATCACGGCGTAGCTGGTCGCCAGGGTCGCGGCCCAGAGCGCCTCTCCCCACACGACATGCTCCAGGCGCACCTGCGTGGTGAGTTGCCCCTCCCAGGACTTCTGGAAGTGCATTCGGATGAACGCCGCGAACAACGACTGGAAGAACGAGGACATGAACGCCGTGTACGCGAGGATGCCGGGGGCGAGGTAGTGCAGGTAGTTCAGCGATCGATCCTGCCAGAGGAGCGCACCCATCTGGCTGCCCAGGCCGAGGCCGAAGGTCAGGAGCATGATGAGCGGCTCGCAGACCGGCGGCAGCGTCACGGTGTGCCAGCTGCGAAGGTGCACGCGGATGTGCCGCGCGAGGACGGCGCGGCTCTGCCACTGGACCGAGGCGGCGAGGATGCTCATGCGCGGCGCTCCGTGCCTGGCCGCGCGGGGGGCGGGGGCTCGCCCGGCTCGGTCGAGAGGGCGAGGAACAGGTCGTCGAGGGTTGGCGGACGGACCTCGTACACAAGGTCGGGGAACCTCGCGACGAACGCCGCGAGTCCTCTGGCGTCCAGCGGGATGTGCCAATGAGCGAGCACCTGCGCCGGGCGGACGGGGCGGTGCGAAGGCGGCAGCGAGCGGAACCAGGCGAGCGCGGCCTCGGCGCCGGGCGCGGCGGCGGGGATCAATGCCACATGCTCGCCGACCACATCGCCCAGAACGGCGGCGGCGACGCCGCTGGCGCGAACGCGGCCGGCCTGGATCACCTGGAGCCGGTCGGAGAGCCGCGCGGCTTCGTCCATGTAGTGGGTCGTGAGCACGATCGCGAGGCCCTCGGCCCGCAGCGCGCTGATGAGTTCCCAGACCGCGACGCGCGCCTGGGGGTCCAGGCCGGTGGTCGGCTCGTCGAGGAACACCACCTTGGGCTGGTGGATCACCGAGCGCGCGATCATGAGCCGGCGCTTGTAACCGCCCGAGAGCGTGTCCGGCTTCTGGTTCGCGAACTCGCGCAGGCCGAAGCGGTCGAGCACGGCCTCGATGCGGCTCTCGAGATCGGGCTGGCGGGGCCGGAAGTAGCGCCCGGTCTGCAGGAGGTTGCCGCGGACCGTGAAGTCGGCGTCGAAGGTGTCGTCCTGCGTGCAGACGCCCAGGCGGCGGCGGGCCTCGTCCGGCTCCCGGGCCAGATCATGCCCGTCGATCCGGACTGAGCCCTTGTCGGCGCGGAGGTAGCCGTAGCACATGCGGAGCGTGGTCGTCTTCCCGGCCCCGTTAGGCCCCAGGAGGCCGAGAACCTCGCCCGCGGCGCAGGTCAGGTCGATGCCCTGCACGACGGGCCTGCCGCCGAGGGCTTTCTCGAGGTTGGTAGCTTCGAGCAGGACTGGCGGCACGAAGTTTCATCGTAGCCGAAGCAGGGCGCTGCGCTCGCATCCCGGCGGGGCGCTCGAGGGGATGACGGCGCGGTCCATCGGCTCGATGGAACCGGCGCCGACACTCGCGGTGATCGTCGCATTGCGCAGCGCGGCACGGACCATGGCGGCGATGCGCGGGTCGGACCGCCGGTGGTCGGTGTCGCCGGGGCCGACGCGGTTGTAGTTCACATCGCCGCCGATCCAGACGCCGGGAGCATCGCCGATGTCGATGAGGGGAGGGTCCCTGGTCGATCCAGTCGGGGGCCCGGCTCGGACCGGTGAGCCGGCCGAAAACCTCGACGAGAAGCCATTTTGCGCGGTTTTCGGCCCCCAGCCCTTGACAGGGCCGATTCTTATGATAGTGTTTACTAACTATGAACACGGTCACCCGCCCCGCCCCGTTCCGGATCCATGCCTCGACGCTCCTGCGCTGGGGAGCGCGCGTCGGCAGCGTGCTGATCGGCGCGCTGCTCTTCGCGTTTCTCCTTGAGCCGGCGGCCGCGCCGAACGCTCGGGAGATTGTGGCTCTCGCGCTGTTCCCCGGCGTTGTGCTGCTGGGGATGGCGATCGGCTGGTGGCGGCCGTTGATCGGTGGGCTGGTCTCGCTCGGCGGCCTGGGCGCGTTCTATCTGTGGATGCTCGTCGCCTCGGGGTCGTTTCCGGGCGGCCCCTACTTCCTGATCTTCACGGCGCCGGCGTTCCTGTTTGTGGCGGCGGGGTTGGTGGCGCGGCGCGAGCGTCACTGACGGCGACGCGCTATCTAGAAGCCAACGACGCGCTGGATGACCCAGAAGGACGCGATGGCGCCGATCGCGTAGGTCGGGGCGAGGCGAACCCATATCGGGACCCGGAGCTTCATCGCCCGGCCCAACGCGCCGAGGCCCAGGATCACGCCGACGAACAGCAGGTTGCCTGCCTCCACGCCGACGCTGAAGAACCCGAGCGCCAGAGGGATGCGCCCCGCCGGCAGGCCGATCTCGCTCAGGCCCCCGGCGAAGCCCAGGCCGTGCAGGAGGCCGAAGCTCAGGGCGACGATCCACGGCGCCCGCGAGGCCAAGCTCGCGCGGCCCTGCCGTTCGCGCAGGATCTCCGCCGCGACAAGGACGATCGACAGCGCGATGATCGCCTCGACCGGGCTCTGGGGCACATGGACATAGCCGAGCGTGGCCAGGGCGAGCGTGACCGTGTGGGCCAGCGTGAACGCGGTGATGGTCTTGACGAGCATCCAGCGTCCGCGGGTAAGGATGAGGAGCGCGAGGACGAAGAGCAGGTGATCGGGGCCGGTGAGGATGTGCTCGACGCCCAGGCGCAGATAGACGCCAGCCACCGAGGCGTCGGAGGGGCGAGTGGGGATCTCGGCCATGGGTTGGCGCGGCGTGAGCCGCGCGGTCCAGGAGCCGCCGTCCGCGAAATCGACTCGGACGAGGGCGTCGGTCATGGTGCTCTCGAGCGCCTCGATGCGCACCGTTCCGCCGCGCAGCGCGGGCGCGTGGAGTGTCCATGTCTGGATGGCGGCGCCGGGACGAAGAACGGTCGTCACGGAAGAGAGCGGCCGGGCGTCGTCGCCGAACTGCGGCGTCAGAGCCAGCCGCGCCTCGCCGAGCATGGGGGTCTTCCAGAGGACCTCGAAGACGCCGGGCGTGATCTCCCGCAACTCCAGATAGGCGGGGCGCACCTCGTGTGCGCTGGCCCGCATGGTCAAGCCGAGCAGGAGCGCCAGGGCCGCGACGATGAAGCGGTTCATTCCGGTCGCTCCGGGGCCGCCGGCGTGAGGTCCGGGGGCAGCCACCGCCGCACACTCTCGTCGGCGTCCACACCCTGGCGTTGAAGCAGCTCTGCGACGAACCGGCGGTACGCCTCGCGGGCGCGGTCGTCCCGATAGCGCTCCAGGACGGCGTCGCGAACGGTCTCGAATGATGCGGTCGCTGCGGGCGTCGTCGATCGGATCAGGACCAGGTGCAAGCCATAGGCGGATTGGAACGGGCCGCTCCATTCGCCGCGCGGCGCGTCGAAGACCGCCCGGGAGAACTCCGGTCCGAAGGCGTCGCCGACGGTCTGGGGGGTCGCGTCGATGAAATCGGCGTCCATGAGCATCGGGTCGCCGAGCTCGGCCGGGGCCGGGCGGGGCGCGGGGCCGCGGAGCATCGCGAGGGCGGCGGCCGCGTCGGCCTGGGCGTCGGCCCGTCCGAGGTTCTTGAAGAGGATGTGCGTGAAGGTGACGGTTGGGGGGATGCCGAACAGATCGGCGTGGCTCTCGAGGAAGCGGCGGAGCTCATCGTCGGAAGGGTCGGCGACGCGGGCCACATCCTGGATGAGGAACTGGAGCTTCTGCGCGAGCCGGCGGCGGACGATCATGTCGTCGTCGTCGAGGCCCATGCGCGCGGCCTCGCGGGCCATGGCGTGCTCCTCGAGGAAGGCGCCCACGAGGCCTCGCATCTCCTCGTCGGTGGGCTCACGCCCCCACTGCCGGGCCCATGTCTCGCGGATCCAGCGGACATCGCTCTCGCCGAGCCGGATCGGGGCGGGGGGCGCATCGCCGACGGGCGCGTCGGCGCGGTGCAGCCACGCATAGGCGGCGAACAGGATCGCGCCGAGGAGCGCGAACTGAACGAGCGGTTCCTTGAGCAGTTTCACGGGCGCCCCGGGGTCACTTCGCGGGGGTGTACCAGATGGGCGAGGTGTAGCCGCGCTCCTGCAGCGTCATCGTCGTGCCGGGCAACGCCTTGCTGCCGAGCCGGACCTGGTCGTACGCGGTCCATCTCGGGGTGGGGATCTCGAGGACCCGCGCGTAGTAGAACGCCCGCTGCGCGGGGTCGAACTCGGGGTCCGTCCACACGGCGATGAGCTCGGGGTCGCCGATGGTGTTGGTCCAGCTGGCGCTCGCGACATCGACGGTGGTCCCGACGGGCGGGAGCTTGCCGTCGGGGCCGGGTCGGCGCGAGTCGGCGTCGCCCCAGACGACATCGAACACGCGCTCGTGCAGCTGCCCGCCGGCGTCGAGCCAGCCCTTGATGATCTGGATGCGGTCGAGGTTGGCGCCGATCGGGTCCTTCAGGGCGGCGACCAAGAAGGTCGGCGACCGGCCCGATGGGGCGCCCATGAGATCGCCGCCCATCGGGACGCCCTTGGTGTAGCCCAGGCGCGCCGGCAGACGGTCGTGCGCATCGGCGGGCACGAAGTCCCAGCCGCCGAAGAACCGCACGATCATGCGCGAGCCGGTGGTGGCGTAGGTCTCCCGGCGCTGCATGGCGTCGAAGATCGCTTCGCGGGTGTTCTCGGTCGCCCAGACGGCGGCGAAGCCGGAAGAGGAAACCTGCCAGTCCATGATCTTGACGCCGGTCTTGGGGTTGTCGACAAACGCCTTGGTCATGCGGTCCGGGCCGGGCTCCTGCGGGGTCACTTTGCCGAAGAAATTCTCCTCCTCGACGGCGGCCAGACCCGTGTGGGCGTCGGTGCTGCCGATGAGGCCGAACTTGTAGGGGTTCGTGCCGAATTCCGCCTCGAGCTTGAGGCCCGACTTGAGGGCCTCGCGCGCATATTCGTGCTGCAGCATGTCGTTGGTCTTCGCGACCGTGCCGTCGAGATTGCCCTTGTCCCAGATCTCGAAGTTCGCGAATTCATCGTTGGGCGAGAGATAGGGGTGCGCTTCGCCCGTGCCCTTGGTCTGGGTCACCTCGTAGAGGCGCTCCCACCTCGCGCGTGTCTGCACATACTCGCGGTCGAGCTTCTCGCCGAACGCCTCGAGCGTCGGGAACATGATGCCGTTGCTCAGGTTGCCGTTGTGGGCGATCGCCAGCAGCTCGGACCCGGTCTTGTCCTGCGCCGCCGCCATCCACTTCCAGAGGTCCACGGGGTTCGGGCTGCCCAGCGGCTCGAGCGTGGTGAAGGGCTCCACGCGGCTCGCCTGGGCGCCGTCGCCCCGGAAGATCACATTGCGGTGCAGGTTGTTCCCGCCCGCGTTGGAGGTCCATTCGTAGCCGATCAACGCCGTGAAGCGCCCGGGATCGTTCGCCTTCTCCGCCGACTTGATGACCTCCTGCCACGCCGAGCGATAGGCGGGCGTGCCGGGGAGGGGGAAGCCGTCGGGCAGGTCGCCCTTGCCGAAGCTCACGATGATGTCGAGCGCGGCGTCAGCGCCGTGGCCCGAGCGGATCTGGTCGTACCACTTGCGGCCCTGCTCCGTCGCGAGGAGCCCGGGATCGCCGCTCATGAGCAGCGGGAAGAAGCCGAAGCCGTCGGAGTGGTCGGCGACGACGAGGAAGTCGAGCGGCCGGGAAAGCCGCACCGGCTGGTTCGTCGAGGAGGTGACCTGCTCGCCCCGCGCGAAGCGGTAGGCGTCGTCCGGCGTGAGCCGGCAGCCGAAGGCGCCCGCGTCCATCGAGAACGAGGTGTGCAGGTGGGTGTCGCCGAAGTACGGACGCGTCGGGAAGTTGCGGTCGGCGTACGGGGAATAGGGCGGCTTGTCCGGATAGACGCGGGCCGCGGCGTCGGCGTCGAGCGTGCCGATGTCGCTGACCTGCGCCTGACGAGCGAATGACGGCGACGCGACGCCGACGGCGAGAAGGAAGGCCAGAGTCGGTCTGCGGATCATGTTGTCCTCGCTTCCGGGCCGCCGCGCCAGGGACGATCTGCGCCGCGGCTGCCCGACATCAGGATACCCGATCCGCTCGTTTGTTCAGCGTTCGGGCGATCCACGGCACGGGCGTGCGGCCCGTAGCCCCTCCGAGCCGCGCTCAGGCGTCCTGAGGCGCATCGGGTCGGCGCTGCGCCATGTGCCAGAGATTTCCAGATGGGTCGATGAGGTACGCGACCCGCAGGCCCCAGGGCTGCATCTTCGGAGGGCGCGGCTCCGGCACGCCGAACTCGCGGGGCAGCTGCAGCGCCTGGATGTGCGCCCACCAGGCGTCCAGGTCGTCCACCATGAGCTGCATCATGAAGTTCTCGGCCTGATCGAAGTGGTTCAGGAGGAAGCTGCTCGGGCCCATCCTGAAGATCGCGACATCCTTTGCATCAAGCACGATCTCGAATCCGAGGGCGCGGTAGAAGCGCTTCGAGAGCTCGAGGTCCTTGGCCGGCACGAACGGTCGAGCCACTTCGGTCCCGGACGGCATAATCGACATGGACACTTCCTTCCTCTATGGCGCGTTCCCTCGGCTGGCCGTGAGCGCTCATCGCTGGGTCGGCGTTCCGAGCATCTCCTTCATCACGCCGTCGAGGCCGATGAGAGCGGCGGAGCAGTCGCCCGTGAACGAACTGCCATGCATCGTCGCCAGCGTCCGCGGGCGCAGTCCCGCCAGTGCCTCCAGCAGTGGACGCGTGTTCGGCGTGTAGGGCATGTAGTCCATCAGCGGCCCGGCCTGGAAGGCCGCGAGCGACTCGCGGGCGCGTCCCAGAATGTCCGTTTCGGTCAGCGGCTCCACATCGCCGTTGTGGGTGAACAGATCGCCGCAGAAGAGCACGCGCTGGGTCTCCTCGAAAAGCACCCCCGCGTCCCACCCGTGCGGAAGATGAGGAGTGGGCCGGTGACGGAAGCGGAACTTGCCGGTGCTGAGCGATTCGTCCGGCGTCAGCGCCCGCGGTGGACGATCGGCGAAGTCGTTGAGGTTGACCAGCGTGCCGACCACGCCCGAAACCGCCTGCGCTCGCGGCGCCACCTTGAGCCACTCGTTGAGCGACCCGCACTCGTCCACCTCGAAGTGGCCAAACCCGATCCAGCGGAGCGTGGCGGGATCGATCAACCGCCCGACGGCTTCCAACACCTCCGGGAACATGCGCCGCATCCCGGTGTGGTAGAGCAGCGGCTCATCATCGACCACCAGGAAGTGATTGAACTGCAGGTTGATCTCGGGGTACAGGATGCTGATTCGATGAACGCCGGGAGAAATCTCTGCAACTCGCGCCATGTCCGGTCCCTTTCAGGTTGAGCTGGCTGCGTATCTCCCAGTCTTCGCGATGATCCATCCACCCGCGCGCCGGGAGCTGAGAGTTGGGCAACGGCCCCCTTTCTCCTCTGCACCGATTCGCCGGCCGTGAGACCGTCGAGACATCGGGGTGATCGTACACCAGGAGGACATTATTTGAATGGCGTCCGGGTGTGGGAGCTCGGGATAGGCCGTCTGCTGAACCAATAGGCCGTTTCGGATCGAGCTGGTCTCGCTCCGGCGTCGGGGGTGGGAGAGCACGGCCCTCGTACTCGAAGAGTTCGGGAATGTCATCGCTCAAGGCGGAGCGGGCGTCGTCATCGCTTCGCAGTCTGGGCATCGCCTCCCGCCACTCGCTCCGGAAGAGAGCCGGGCGTTGGCGGCGTCACGGGCGGATGAGTTGCTCTCGTTGCCCACGCTCCAGCCGGATCGGATCTCTTATCCGCTTCGTGCCTATCAGGTCTCCAAGCGAGGGAACTCGATGCGGTTGGCGGCGTCAGCGGCGCGTTGGGGCAAGCGCGGCGCACGGGTCAACACCGTCCGTCCGGGAATCATCAGGACTCCGCTCGCCAAGGATGAATTCAACGACCCCTGCGGCGAGGGCTGTCGGCGCATGATCAAGTTGCGTCCTGCTGGGCGAGTCGGCGCGCCGGATGAGGTCGGGGCCGTCGGCGCCCTGCTGATGGGACCCGGCGGCGCGTTCATGACGGACAGCCGCTTCCTCATGGATGGCGGCGTGGCGGCCGCGTTCGGGTACGCGGAATTCGCTCCGAGGTGACGACGGAGGTTGGCGGAGTCGCTTTGTCGTGATGCGACAATTCGAACTCGACGCCACGCTGCCCGGGTGACTGGATGCCGTTGGACTGCCGCATCAACAACGATGGCCCCGGCGCTTGCCGAGGCCATCAGGCCGAATGAATCGGGGTGATAGGATTTGAACCTACGACCTTCTCGTC
>CALKYH010000232.1 GCA_938003595.1 uncultured bacterium | reverse complement strand
AGGACAAGGCGGCGCATGTCGAACGGATGCGCGGCGAGGGCATGATCGTGGGCATGGTCGGCGACGGGATCAACGACGGTCCGGCGCTGGCGACGGCGGATGTCGGGATGGCGATGGGCACGGGGACGGATGTGGCGATCGAGTCCGCGGGGATCACACTGATCCGGGGCGACCTCCGGGCGATCCCCGAGGCGATCGCGCTGTCGCGGGCGACCATGCGCACGATCCGGCAGAACCTGTTCTGGGCGTTCATCTACAACCTGATCGGGATCCCGATCGCGGCGGGTGCGCTGTTCCCGTTGACTGGGTGGCTGCTGTCGCCGGTGATCGCCAGCGGGGCGATGGCGATGAGCAGCGTGAGCGTCGTCCTGAACAGCCTGCGCCTGCGTCGGCGGGTGTGAGCGGGAGCCGGCGGGGCCGACCGGCCGCGATCCGAACCAGCGCCAGCCCCCAACGGCCAGCCGGGCCGGGCCGGCGCCGTCCCGGGGCGGGGCGGGGTCCATAGGATCGGCCTTACCCGCACGCCCTTCGCCCGCCCCCCACTCATGACCATGCACGCCGCAGCACAGCCCTCCGCCGACGCCGGGCCCTTCGTGGACAAACTGGAGATGCAGGGCCGCCTGTTCGCGCAGCTCTCGCAGCTGTTCGGGCGGGAGACGCCGCTGTACGACCGTTCGCTTCTCGTCAATCGGGAGGTCAACCGGACGGTGTGCCGGCTGCTGGCGATGATGCACACCGGCTTCGAGCTGAGCGACGCCCAGCTGGACGCGGCCAGCGGCGAGCGGCACGGGGCAATCCGGATCGGCACGGCGGAGGAATACCGCTGGATCACGCGGTTCTTCGCGGCGTTCGCGATGGAGCCGCACAACTTCTACGACATGACCAATGTCGGGCTCAAGAGCCAGCCGGTGCTGGCGACGGCGTTCCGCTCGGTTCTGCATCCGGACCATCGCGTGTTCTGCTCGCTGCTGCAGACGGATTACTTCGATCCCAGGACCAAAGCGAGGATCGAGGCGCTGCTGGCGACGCGCCAAGTCTTCTCGGACAACGCCAAGCGGCTGATCGAGAAGGGCGAGCGGCAGGGCGGGCTGGACCGGCGCGACGCGGACGATCTGATCCGCGAGGGGACCGATCGCATCTTCAAGTGGACGGGCCGGGCGCGGGACTACGGGCTGTATCAGGATCTGTGCCGCTCCGGATTCAAGATCGCCGCGGACATCGCGTGCTTCGAGCGGCATCACCTGAACCACCTGACGCCGAACACCTTCTGCATTGATCTCTACTCGGCGACCATGAAGTTCTGCATGGGCGAGCTGGAGGAGGCGGAGTATCGGGTCCGGGCGGTGCGCGCGCTGGATCGACTGCTCCACACGGCGGACCGCGATTTCATGCTGCTGCAGTTCAAGCGGCTGACGCGGGGGTCGGTCGATTCGTACACCCGCGTCGAGCCGCCCGCGGGCGCCGCGGCGGCGCTGGCCGACGCGCTGATCGAGCGGCTGCGGGCGCCGGAGTTTGATCTGCGGAAGCTGCCGCACGCGGGCTACAAGAATGTGACCGAGGGCCCCAGCGCCGACACGCCGATCCTGCTGCGTCAGGACGCCTACCGCGCGCTGTCCGAGCCGGTGACCTTCACGAATCCGGACGGTACGACGGTCGAGGCCGTGCACACGGCGCGCTTCGGCGAGATCGAGCAGCGCTCGTACGCGATGACGCCCAAGGGCCGGCGGCTGTACGACCGATGCCTCGAGATCGCGGACGCGGCGGTGTCGCGCAGCCCCGGGCTGGCGGAGCGCGACTTCGCGGCGTACGAGGCGCGCTACGCCGCGCCGTTCCAGGCGTTTCCCAAGACCCTGCCGGAGCTGCTGCAGCAGGGTCTGGCGTACGGGCGGTACTCCCCCACCGCCGCGGGGATCGCGGCGAAGGGCACGATCCGGACGACGGACATCCACGAGCTGATCCGCCTGGGCTTCGCGGACTACGAGGGCGTGCGCTACGAGGACTTCCTGCCCGTCAGCGCGGCGGGGATCTTCGCCTCCAACCTCAGCCAGTACGGCACGGAGTCCACGGCGGCGGCGAAGCCGGTCTACACCCAGACGATGTTCGAGGAGCTGATCGGCCGGAAGATCATCGACGCCGACGCGATCTACCGCGGCGAAGAGGCGGCCTCGCGCCTCGACACCTACGAGCGCCTGGGCCTGCTCGACGCCGTCCCGGCGACGGTGCGCGAGGAGATGGAGCACGCCGCGGCCC
>CALKYH010000231.1 GCA_938003595.1 uncultured bacterium | reverse complement strand
ACATCTGGATGGGCACCAGCGTCGAGAACGCGCTCTACACGCACCGGATCAGAACACTTCAGAAGGTCCCCGCCAAGGTCCGCTTCCTCTCCTGCGAACCGCTGATCGGCCCGATCCCGCGGTTGCCGCTCAAGGACATCCACTGGGTCATCGTCGGCGGCGAGTCCGGGCCCGGCGCACGCCCGATCGAGGAGGCGTGGGTGACGCAGATCCGCGATCAGTGCGTGTCGAAGCGCGTGGCGTTCTTCTTCAAGCAGTGGGGTGGGGTGCGGAAGTGTGAAACAGGGAGGGAGTTGCGAGGGCAGATCTGGGATCAACTGCCGGACGGCGCCAATCGCTCGGAGTAGTGATGCCACATAAAGCGGACTCCAGATTTTTCGACGAGAAGCGGCCGTGGTCTAGGCAGAAAGACCTAATTCTCGGCTATTACCTGACAGCATATCTTCCGAAGATCGCGACCCAGCGACGGCCGATACAGATCGTTGATGCATTTGCGGGTCCCGGCAAATTCAGAACGGGCGAGGCCGGGTCGCCCTTGATTATTCGGAGCAAGATCCGTGCTCGTGAAGACAAGTCGAGCGTACCTATTCAATTGATGCTCGTGGACAAGAGCGAGGATCATGCCGCGAGTTTGAGACAGCTCTTCCAAGACCAGCCGGGCGTTGCAGTTCGGAATAGCAGCTTTCTCGATGCGGTGCCGGAGATCCGGGAACTATGCGCTCGCTCGTCTGTGTTCCTCTACATCGATCCGTACGCAATCGAGGGGCTCGAATGGGCCGCGATGGACAGCGTTTTTGAGTTTGTTGAACGAGGCCAGAGCATCGAGATTCTCTTCAACTTCAATTCACAGGTCTTTGTCCGACGAGGATTTGCGGCCATCGGGCGCAAGATTGGCGAGGATGTCAATGGAGGGATTGAGGCCGAGGATATCGACTCAGTATCTGCCAGCAGCCTTGACGCCGCTGTAGGTGGCTCGTGGTGGCGTGCCATTCTGACCGATGGCGGCGAGTTCGGCGAGATTTGTCAGAGCATCGCGGATGGTGTCTGTGATCGACTGAGGTCCCGCTTCAACGAGGTATGTCGCTATGACGTCTACGCGGACCCAAAGCATGTTGCACCTAAGTACTCGCTCCTGTTTGGCTCACGACATCCAGATGCACTGGAGATCATGAATGACGCGACAGTCAAGGCTCGTGACGAGCTTGCGGCCCAGCCAGAAACCGCCTCGCAGTTCCTATTCGAAATGCGAAGCGACTCCCTCGTGCCGGACCCTGCTGGCCTCCCCTCGCTAATTCTCGAGGAGTTGAGCGGGCGGCGACGACGGGGCGTCGTGGTGCAATCGGTCATTCGCTCCAATTTCTGCCGATTCTCTTCCTCACAGATTCGGCGTTCGATCAGAGAGTTGTTGAAGAGCGGCGTTCTCGCCTCATCGAAGGGTACGCCAAAAATAAATGACGACGATGCAATCTGGCGAGTTCGCTAGGGCGTCATTCTCAAAGCTCCACCACCGCCATGTCCGCCTCGCGCACCGCGCCCAGCGTGACGGGGCGATCGACATCGCCCATCGTGCTCAGGCCGTTGACGCTCTGGCCCATGACATAGCGGACGCGGGCGCCGTCGTAGATGGTCGGGCGCTCGCCGCGCAGCGCCGCGAGGCCGTCGAGGGCGATCTGGCCCTCGGGCCGGGCGCCGTCGATGGGCAGGATGGCGCGGTCAAAGGCCTGGGTCTTGCCCGTGGCGTTCTCGAAGCAGCCGCTCTTCTCGGCCCAGGTGGCGCCGGGGATGACCACATCCGCGCGGTCCATGAGCGAGCTGCGCAGGGTGTCGATGAGGGCGACGAACTTCTTCTTCGTGCCGCTGCGGGCCTTGTCGAGCGCCTCGATCAGCGCCGGGGTGGACCAGTCCTGCGGGTAGTTGCCGGTCATGAGCACGCCGGCGAACTCGCCCGCGCCCAGCTTGCTGACGAACTGCTCGAAGGGCATCGGCTTCGCGCCCATGGCCTCCAGCGTGCGCGCGACGCCGCGCCGGTTGGGGCACTTCTCGGCGCGCACCACATAGCCCGGGCCTTCGGGCGCGGGCGTCGAGCCGGGGGGATAGACATGGTCCTCGCCGCGCGTGGGCACTGGGCCCATCGCGAACTCCACATTGGACCCGATCTCCTGGGCCAGCGACGCCAGCAGGTACGCCTCTTCGCTGGCCAGCATCGGGCTGATGAGCACCGCGATGGCGCCCTCCGACGCGGCGCCGGTCAGGCCGGCGAGCATCTCGTTCAGCGCCCGCGGATAGTCCGTCTCCACCGGCTTGCCGTACTGGCGCCGGCGGGCGACGGTCAGGCGCTCGTCGCTGTGGATGAACTTGAAGCCGAAGCGGATCTCATCCGAGATCCACCAGCGGTTGACCGAGAGGTTCTCGCGCGGCTTGATACGGTGCACGCGCCCCTCGTTGTGCTCGATCCAGATGTTGTCGCCGCTGGCCGTGATGCCGTCGATCGACGGGGCGCTCTTGAGGTTCCACACGCGCTGGGCGAAGAGGAAGTCCTTGTCGAGCAGGGCGCCGACGGGGCACAGGTCCACGACATTGCCGGACAATTCGTTGTCCAGGGCCTTGCCGGGGAACACATCGATCTGCTCCCGGGCGCCGCGGCCCTCGATGGTCAGCTCCGCCGTGCCCGTGACCTCGCGCGTGAAGCGCACGCAGCGGGAGCACATGATGCAGCGGTCGGCGTAGAGCAGGACATTGGGGCCCAGGTCCTTCTTGGGCTGCTTGATCTTGTCCTCTTCGAAGCGGCTGGTGGAGCGCCCGTACTGATAGGAATAGTCCTGCAGCAGGCACTCGCCCGCCTGGTCGCACACCGGGCAGTCCAGCGGGTGGTTGATGAGCAGGTACTCCATCACCGCCTTCTGGTTCTGCACCGCCTTGGGGGAGGAGGTGTAGACCACCATCCCCTCGGCCGCGGCCGTCTGGCAGGTGGGCGTGAGCTTCGGCCAGGCCTCCAGCTTGCCCTCGTTGCGCGGGTTGGGCTGCCAGACCTCCGCCAGGCAGATGCGGCACGAGGCCACGATCGAGAGCCCGGGGTGGTAGCAGTAGTACGGGATGGCCAGCCCGTGCTCGATCGCCACCTGCAGGATCACCTGCCCGGGCGTGAACTCGCATGTCTTGCCGTCAATCGTGATCTGGGGCATCGCTGGGGGGCCTTGTCTCGGCGGAGGATCGGTGGAACAGGCCCGGCGGTGGGGGGCCGGACGGTCCCGGGCGGCCGGGGGATGGGAGTGTAGCGGACGCCCGGAACGGGCAGATGTGGGCCAGGAGCCCGATCTCCCAGGAACCAATCGCGCCCGTCGGGACACGGGCCACCCTCGGGTCCGCGATCCAACCGATCGTCATGTTCCGACGCCGCGCGTGCCGCTGTGCGGGAGCTGAGGTTGTTCTCGGCGCTTGGTACGAAAGGGGCAGGTCCTCAGCCTCGTCGGCGACGGACGGCGACTGCGCCGGCTCCAGCAAGCAGCGCCGCGGCGCCGGGAGCGGGGATCAGAGTGACCGTGATCGTGGGATCGCCGTCGAAGCCTCCGACGAAGAAGCTGAACATGGAGCCGTCGGCGAAGACGCCGCTCAGGTCATTCACGAAGGGAGCGCCATTCTGATTGATCGCGAAGGCCTGGCCCGGGACGAGTCCGGTCAGCTCGACACCGTCCAGGAAGAACGCCGTGCCGAACACATTAAATGTGCCCGGCTCGATCAGCACAATCTGTCCGAGAAACGATCCTCCCGAAATGTTCAGCGTGGAGTTGAATGCGAGGATGTTGTTGATGCTGCCTCCGAGAATGTTGATCGTGCTGCCGGGCCCAGGCCGGAACTCGCCGCCGGGCGTGCCGCCCACGCTGCCGCCGTAGACATTCACCTCAATATTCGTGCTACTGGCGTTCCATTGACCAGCGATGAACCCAGGCAGGATGTCGCCGCCGTCGTAGAGATTGAGCTGGGAGTCGGAGCCGAGCATATTGCCGCTGAGATTGTCAGGCGTGACGATCCCGGAGCCGCCGCCGACGGATACGCCGTCAAACACCACCCCGGCGCCCGGATCCGTCCCGATGTTCAGCACTGTGGTGAAGGGCCGTGCGGTCGCGAGTCCTGTCGACATCGCGAGCGCGCAAGTTGCCCGAAGAGTGCACTGGAAGGTGTCCATAATTGAACTCCGTACTGGCTGACTGTGACCCGGCTGTGCGACTGGAAGCATGGTACTTGGGCTATCGCCGATCGCAACCAAAAACTCGATAGCCGGTTGAGCGATGATGGGCGACAGCAACTAGTTTGCCCATCTTCACCAGCCGCTCGCGCCCACGCGTGCGGCGAAGCGAACAGCCCGAATCATCCTCAATCCCCAAACCCCGTCCCCAGATCCCGCGCCGCCTCGATCAGCGGGTGGTCCTTCGGCACCAGGCGCTGGCCGGAGGCCGCGGCCTCCAGGGCGATGTCGGTGATCACCCCGCCCTGGCGCGCCACCGTCCGCCGGCGGGCGCCGGTCACCAGCAAGCGCATCGCGTGGTGGCCGTACTGCGTCGCCAGGATGCGGTCCGCCGCGATCGGCGAGCCGCCGCGCTGCACATGGCCCAGCACGGTTGCGCGGCACTCCATGCCGGTCTTGTCCTCGATCTGGTTCGCCAGCGTCTGCGCCACGCCGCCCAGGCGCACGGGGTCCGGGCTGGTGGGGTCGAGCCGCGCGATGACCTGGCTGCCGTCGGCGGCGCGGGCGCCCTCGGCGACGCAGACGATGGTGTAGCGCTTGCCGCGGGCGCGCCGGGCCTGGATCGAGGCGATGATGCGCCCCAGGTCGTAGGGGATCTCGGGCATCAGGATGATGTCCGCGCCGGAGGCGATGCCCGAATACAGCGCCAGCCACCCCGCGTTGCGCCCCATGACCTCGACGAGCATCACGCGGTTGTGCGAGCGGCCCGTGGTGTGCACGCGGTCGATGGCGTCGGTCGCGGTGGAGACGGCGGTGAGGAAGCCGAAGGTCAGGTCGGCGCCGGGCAGGTCGTTGTCGATGGTCTTGGGGACGCCGATGATGTTCACATCGCAGCGTTTAGAAAGCCGGTGCGCCAGCGCGTGGGTGCCGTCGCCGCCGATGACCACGAGCGCGTCGATGCGGTGTTCGGCGATGGTGTGCAGGCAGTCGTCGGTGGCGTCGCGGACCTCGCCGTCGCGCTGGGGGTCGTGGTAGCGCTCCGGGTCGCACTTGTTGTTGGAGCCCAGGATCGTGCCCCCGACGGTGAGGATGCCGGAGACATCCGCCTCCATCAGGCGGCGGAGCCGGTTCTGCACCAGCCCCTCGAACCCGTCCTCGACGCCCAGGACCTCGATCCCGTGGTGCAGGATCGCCGGCTTGGCCACGGCGCGGATCACGGCGTTGATGCCCGGGCAGTCGCCCCCGCCGGTCAGGATCGCGATGCGGCGGGGCGACCCGGGGGCGGCGGCGGAGGAAGCGGGCATGCGGGCGTCCTTGGGATGGCGGAAACGGAGTCGGGCGACCGGGAGACTATGGCCATTGAGGATTTCTGTCTAAACTGAGCCACCTGTCCGGTATCTTCCAACGCTCCGCCTCGCAGCGCCCGGGACGCGATCCACACCATGCTCAGCCAAACCGCCGAATACGCCTTCCGAGCCATGGCCTGCCTCGCGGCCAAGGCCGACGAGTCCGTCACCGCCGGCGCCCTCGCCAAGCAGACCCAGGTCCCGCCGGACTACCTGGCCAAGGTGCTGCAGCAGCTGGGCTCGGCGGGCCTGATCAAGGGGCGGCGCGGCGTCGGCGGCGGCTACACGCTCACCCGCCCGGCGGCGGACATCCGCATGATCGAGATCCTCAACTCGGTCAACCCGCTGCAGCGCATCAAGGAGTGCCCCCTGGGCCTCAAGACCCACGGCGCCAACCTCTGCCCGCTGCACCGCACCATGGACAAGGCCATCGCCAGCGTCCTCGAGATCCTCGACGACAAGACCCTGGCCGACCTCATGAACGAGCCCGGCGCCAACACGCCCCTGTGCGAGACGCAGCCGGTCGTCCGCGCCACCATCGGCGGCAAGTCGGCGCGCTGAGCTCTCTCGCCGCGCCGCTACCATCGCCCCCATGACCCGGACGACGCCCTTGACCGCCCCCGAGACCCCCACGCCGATCCACGAACTCGAGGCCCAGCGGCGCGCCAACCGCGACGCCGCGGCCGCGCTGGGGTTCCTGCCCTACGGCCAGCGCACCACGGGCCTGATCGACCTGGCCTCCGCCAAGGCGCAGCACAGCCCCGAGGCCGACGCCGCACGCCAGGCCCAGGGCAAGGACACCACCGAGCCCGACCCGCGCC
>CALKYH010000230.1 GCA_938003595.1 uncultured bacterium | reverse complement strand
CCCATGTACGGGCACGGGTTCGCCACGCTGTTCCTGGGCGAGGTCTACGGCATGACCGCCGGCGGCGCCGACACCGCCCGCGCCGCCCGCCTGCACGAGGCGCTGGTCAAGGCCGTGCGCCTCATCGTGCAGTCGCAGAACGAAGAAGGCGGCTGGCGCTACAACCCCGTCCCCTACGACGCCGATGTCTCGGTGACGATCTGCCAGATCATGGCCCTGCGCTCGGCGCGCAACGCCGGCATCGAGGCGCCCAAATCCACCATCGACCGCGCCGTCGAGTATGTGCGCAAGTGCCAGAACGAGGCCGACGGCGGCTTCAAGTACCAGCTCACCAGCGGGCGCTCCGCCTGGCCGCGCTCCGCCGCGGGCGTCGCGTCGCTGTTCTACGCCGGCGTCTACGAGGACCGCGCCATCGACCGGGGCCTCGTGTACCTGGTCAACACGGCGATGCCCTCGCCCGAGTCGCGCAACCAGGCCCACTACTACTACGGCCACTACTACGCCGTGCAGGCGATGTACCTCGCCGGCGGCGAGCACTGGGCCACCTGGTGGCCCGCCATCCGCGACACCCTCGTGACCATGCAGGCCCCCGATGGTTATTGGTCCGACAGTCAGGCGGGCGACGCCTACGGCACGGCCATGGCCCTGATCATTCTCCAGATGCCCAAGCGATATCTGCCGATCTTCCAGAAGTGACCCGCCGTCCCGCGACAACCCGAGCCCTGACCGCCGCCCTGCTGGGCGTCGCGCTCTCCGCCGGCGCCGTCGCGCAGGACGCGGGCGGGCTCTCGTCCGTCGCCGCGGCGCCGCGCCCCAAGCGCGTGCTGCTCGATATGGA
The DNA here is from genome assembly GCA_938003595.1 of uncultured bacterium. GTDB lineage: Bacteria > Planctomycetota > Phycisphaerae > Phycisphaerales > UBA1924 > JACVCK01. The sequence goes on along the minus strand of CALKYH010000230.1, from coordinate 10,242 downwards.
CCTGCGCGCCACAGTGATCGAGCCGCTCTCGATCGATCAGCGCGCCATCGTCTACAACGACGCCTCGGGGCGCACCCGCGAGGTCCGCTCCTCGCAGGTCGCCGCGATCCTGCCGCTCACGCACGACGCGATCCGCGGCAGCGAGTCCGAGGGGCTGCTCATCCTCACCGACGGCCAGCGCTTCCCCGGCCGGCGCTCCCGCGCCCCAGCGGGCGACGACATGATCGGCTGGGAGCACGCCCTGCTCGGCGCCGTCTCGGCGCCGCTGGATGTCGTCAGCGAGGCGCGCTTCTCGCTCTACCTGCCCACCGGAGAGCCCGTCGCCATCGAGCCCTCGCTCAAGGACCAGGCCCTGCTGCTCAACGGCGACCGCATCGTCGGCTTCATCGACTCCCTGGGCGACCCCATCGTCATCGAGACCGACGCCGGAGACCTTTCGCTCCCCGCCGACCGCGTCGCCGGGGCGCGCCTGGCCAACGCCCGCGAGCCCGCGCGCGGCGTGGTCCTCTGGCTCGACGACGGCACGGTCGCCCGTGTGGACTCCCTGGAGTCCGACGGTCGAGGCGGCGCCGCCGTGACCCTCGCCGAATCGCAGTCCGCGCGCCTCACGCTGGAGCAGATCGTCGGCGTCGTCTTCAGCGCCGAGCGCCTGCGCCCGCTGGCGCAGATGGATCCCGACACGCAGACGCCGATCGCCGACCGCCCCGCGCTGCTGGACCAGGTGAGCGCCGAGGACGACTTCTGGACGCCCACCGTCCTCGAAGCGCCGGACATCCTCATCCCCGAGCCGATGGAGGCCGTCTGGACGCTGCCGGAGACCGCCATGCGCTTCGGCGCCGTCGCCAGACTGCCGCGCTCGTCGTGGGTCTGGGGCGACTGCGAGCTGGTGATCGTCGTGGACGACAAGGAAGTCCTGCGCGAACGCCTGAACCGCGCGCGGTCCTCGATCGAATTCGCCGTCCCGCTCCGCGGCCGCACGCTGACCATCCGCCTGGAGCCCGGCGCCTACGGCCCGATCCAGGACCGTGTCATCCTCGAACGCGCGCTGATTCTTCTCAGCCCCGGCGAGGGTTGATGCCCGCTCGTCAGGCCCTCGGCGGATGCGACGCCGCCCACCGCTCCAACCCCGCCAGCAGCTCCGCCCACACGCGGTCCATGTCGCGTGAAGCGTCCACGAGCAGGTAACGCTCCGGCCACTGGCGCGCCTGCGACAGGTAGCCCTCGCGCACCTTGCGATGGAACGAGGCGCCCTTGGCCTCCATCCGGTCCAGCAGCATGCCCAGCCGGCGCGCCGCCGTCGCCTCGTCCACATCCAGGATCACCGTCAGGCTCGGCCAGGTCCCGGCGCACGCCACCTCCGCCGCGTGCAGGATGTCCCGCTCCGGCATGCCCCCCGCGGCGCCCTGGTAGGCCAGCGTGCTCGACACGAAGCGATCCCCCAGGACCAGTTCCCCGCGCGCCAGCGCCGGACGGATCATCTCCTCCACCAGCTGCGCGCGGCTCGCCATGTACAGCAGCATCTCCGTCCGCACCGTCATCTCGGCGTGGATCGGGTCCAGCAGGATCTCGCGGATCCGCTCGCCCACCGGCGTGCCGCCCGGGTCGCGCGCCTCGGTCACCGTCAGCCCGGCCACGCGGCACAGCGCCGCGAAACGCTTCAGCGCCGTGGACTTGCCCGATCCATCAGGCCCGTCGAACACGAGAAAGCGCCCGCGCAGCTGGAGCAGCCAGGATGAGTCGCCGGAGGTCGGGTCCATCACGCGGGCAGTGTACGAAGGTTCACGCCGTTCTCCGAACACGCGATGCTTCCGCCGCTTACACCGTCCCGTACATCCGGTCCCCCGCGTCGCCCAGGCCCGGCAGGATGAATCCGCGGTCGTTCAGGCACCGGTCCAGCGCCGCGGTGTAGATCCGCACATCGGGGTGATCCCGCGCCATCCGCTCCGCGCCCTCGGGCGCGGCCACCAGGCAGATCATCCGCAGGTCCGTCACGCCGCTCTCGCGCAGCGTGGCCAGCGCCGCCGTCGCGCTCCCGCCCGTCGCCAGCATCGGGTCCACCAGGATCACCGGCCCCGCGCCCACATCCCGCGGCAGCCGCTTCAGGTAGGTCACCGGGCTCAGCGTCTTCTCGTCGCGGTACATCCCCAGATGCCCCACGCGCGCCTCGGGCATCACCTCGAGGATGCCCTCCGCCATCCCCAGCCCCGCGCGCAGGATCGGCACCACCGTGATCAACGCGCCGATGCGTCGGCACCGCGCCCGCTCCAGCGGCGTCTCGATGTCCAGCGCCACCGTCGGCAACGGGCGCGTGACCTCGTACACCATCAGCCCCGCAATCTGCGCCAGCAGCGCGCGGAACGGCCGGAAACTCGTGTCCCGGTCGCGGATATAGGACAGCTTGTGCTGGATCAGCGGGTGATCGCAGACCATGAGGTTCGCGTGGTCCGGGTGCGCCGTGAACATGGCGCCCAAGGTACTGCGCCGCGGACCCGGGCACCGGGCCTCGGCCGCCGCGTCCAACCCCCTATCCTGTCCCCGGAGACCCGCCGCCCCCGCAGGCCCCACGGAGAACGCACATGAGCCGATCCCGCATCCTCCGCTCCGCCGCCGCCGGCCTCGCCGCCGCCGCCGTCCTCGGCGGCGCGGCCCTCGCGCGCCAGGCCGGGAACGCCGCTCGCCCCGGCGAGATCGTCGCCGACCTCGCCGAGGAAGCCGGCGCGATGCGGACCATGGTGCAGACCGCCGCCGTGGAGAGCTGGCTCGAAGCCGCGGAAATCCTCCCCGAGATCGAGCCCCGCACCATCTACTCCGACCGCAACGCCGGCGTCGCCTACACGGCCGAGCAGTACGCCAAGCTCCCCGAAGCGAAGAAGGCCGGCGCCTCCGAGATGACCATCGACGAGCGCTTCTACTACTACACCCGCTACGGCACGCCCATCGCCTACGCACGCCCGCTCGACCTGGTCGTGCAGAACATCAAGCGCCCCGGCAGCGATGAACTCGCCCGCTGGCGCATCTTCGACTACGGCTACGGCGGGATCGGCCACCTGCGCATGCTCGCCTCGCTCGGCGCCGATGTCGTCGGCGTCGAGGTCGATCCCATCCTCCAGGCCATGTACGCCGACCCCGCCGACACCGGCGAGATCGAGAACCCCAACGCCCGGCGCCGGGGCCGCGGCGGACACCTGACCCTCGTCCACGGCCGCTGGCCCGGCGAGGCCGACGCCCACAAGGCCGTCGGCGACGGCTTCGACCTCATCATCTCCAAGAATGTCCTGAAGCGCGGCTACATCCACCCCGAGCAGGAGGTGGACAAGCGCATGCTCGTGGACATGGGCGTGGACGACGCCGCGTTCATCGAGGCCCTCTTCAACGCGCTCCGCCCCGGCGGCCTCGTGATGATCTACAACCTCAGCCCCGCGCAGTCGCCGGCGGGCCAGGCCTACAAGCCCTGGGCCGACGGGCGCTGCCCCTTCGAGCGCGCCGACCTGGAGAAGGCCGGCTTCCGCGTCATCGAGTTCGACAAGGACGACTCCGAGGCCGCGCGCGAGATGGGCTCGCGCCTCGGCTGGGACGCCGGCGACCGACCGATGGACCTCCAGAACGACCTCTTCGCCCAATACACCCTCCTCGAGCGCCCGCTCCGGTCCCGCGGCAACTGAGCCGATGCCCGTCGCCCTGCTCCTCACCGACGCCGGACCGATGGACCACGCCGCGGCGGCGCGCCTCCGCGCCGACCTCGCGCGCCTCGCCGAAGCACTGAGCGCCCGCTTCCCCATCGGCGGCGAGGTCCGCGCCCGCGTGGTGAACGACGACGAGATGGCCGCGCTCCACCTCCGCCACTCCAAGGTCGAGGGCACGACCGATGTCCTGACCTTCGACCTGCGCGACGAACCCGCCGGCCCGCTCGACACCGACATCGTCGTCTGCCTCGACGAGGCCCGGCGAGAAGCCGCGCCCCGCGGCCACAGCCCCGAGCGCGAGCTGCTGCTCTACATCCTCCACGGCGCCCTGCACTGCCTGGGCTTCGACGACCACACCGACGAGGGTTTCGCCGCCATGCACCGCGCCGAGGATGAACTCCTCGCCGCCGCGGGCGTCGGCCCCCTGTTCCATACGCCCGAAACCGCGCCCGAGAAGCCATGACGCTCATGACCCGCCTGATCTCGCTCCTCCTCGCTCTGCTCATCGTCGCGGCGCCACCAGCCCGTGCGCAGGATGCGCCGGCGGTCGTCCCTCCCAATCCCGGCGTGCAGGTCTATGACACCGAAGAGGTCGAAGTCCCGCTGTGGTTCCCGCAGACGCGCTTCCTCGGCCCCGCGATCGAGACGATGGACTGGATCCGCTCCGTCGCGGTGGAGACCGAGCACGGCCTCGCTTGGCGCGCCGACCCCGCCGACGAATCCGCCCCCTTCGACACCTCGCTCTACGCGGGCTCGCCGGGCGTGATCCTCTTCGGCATGGACCTCGCGCGCATTACCGGGAAGAACGAGTACCTCGACACCGCGAAGCGCGCCGCCGACGACCTGCTCCACCGCCTCCCCGAGAACCTCGACGCGCCGGGCAGCGCCGGCCTCTACACCGGCGCCGCGGGCCAGGCATGGGTCCTGTTCCGCCTCTACGAGGCCACCGGCGACGAGCGCTACCACGCCGCCGCCGAGCGCCTGTTCACCATGATCCTCGACAGCGCCAAGCCCGCCGGCGAGGGCGAGCACAAGGGCGTCATGTGGGGCGAGGGCGAGACCGACATCATCTCCGGCGCCGCGGGCATCGGCCTGTACCTGCTCTACTCGCAGAACGACTTCAACTCCCTGCGCGCCCGCGAGACCGCCGTCGCCGCGGCCCACTGGCTCGCGGGCGTCGGCGTCGAGTCCGACGGCGGCCTCAAGTGGCCCATCGCCGCGGGCTCGGACAAGTTCATGCCCAATTTCTCCCACGGCACGGCGGGCGTGGTCTACTTCTTCGGGCAGGTCGTGATCTTCACCGCCGACCAGCAGGCCCGCGACGCCGCGTTCGCCGGCGGGCGCTACCTCGAGGCCGTCGCGAACAAGGACAACGGCGGCCGCCTCGTCCACCACCACGACGGCGACGACGGCAAGGACCTCTATTACCTGTCCTGGTGCCACGGCCCCGCCGGCGCCGCCCGCGCGTATTACACCCTCTACCAGCTCAACTTCGACAAGCCCTGGATGGCCGCCGTCCAGCAGGCGGCGCACTCCATCGAAACCGCCGGCTTCCCCGGCGTGCGCACGCCGGGCTATTGGGACAACTACGGCGCCTGCTGCGGCGCCGCGGGCATTCTCAACTTCGACATCGACATGTACGCCCTCACCCGCGACAAGGCCTGGATGACCCGCGCCGACCAGATGGGCGACGACATCGTCCGCCACGCGGCCAAGGACGACGCCGGCCTCCGCTGGCCCCACGCCGAACACCGCACGAAGCCCGACGACATCCGCGCCCAGACCGGCCTGATGCAGGGCGCCGTCGGCGTCGGCCGCGCCCTGCTCCGCATCGAGGCCATCGCCCGCAACTGCGACTGCCTCGTCAAACTCCCCGACACGCCCTTCTGAACCACCGCCCATGCCCCTGCACCTCTACAACTCCCTCACCAAGAAGGTCGAGCCCGTCGCGCCCGCGGACCCCGCGCGCGTCACCTTCTACACCTGCGGCCCGACGGTCTACGACTTCGCGCACATCGGCAACTTCCGCTCCTTCCTCGTCGCCGATGTCCTGCGCCGCTGGCTTGAGTCGCCCCTGTGCGAACTCACCGGCGAGGGCGGCACGCCGCACAAGGGCTCCCGCACCGTCACCCATGTGATGAACATCACCGATGTCGGCCACATGACCGACGACGACAGCGCCGACGGCGGCGGCGTGGACCGCATGGAAGAAGGCGGCCGCCGCCTGCTCGAAGCCAAGAAATCCGGCAAGCTCCCCCCCGGCGCGCCCGAGCAGATCGATCCCCGCAACCCCGCGCAGATCGCGGCCTACTACGCCGCCGCGTTCCTCGAAGACGCCAAGCTCCTGGGCCTCAAGGTCGCGTCGGAAGCCGACGACGACCCGACCCTCATGCCCCGCCCCACGCAGCGCATCCCCCAGATGCTCGCGATGATCCAGACCCTCATCGACAAGGGCGACGCCTACCTCGTCGGGCAGGCCGGCCAGCCCGGCGCGGCCGTGTACTTCGATGTGCAGAAGTTCCCCGACTACGGCGCTCTCTCCGGCAACACGCTCGACCGCCTCCGCGCCGGCGCCGGCGGGCGCGTCAGCGAGGCCACGCAGGCCGGCAAGCGCCACCCCGCCGACTTCCTCCTCTGGAAGTGCGACCCCTCCCATGTCATGAAGTGGGACTCGCCCTGGGGCCCCGGCTACCCCGGCTGGCACATCGAATGCTCCGCCATGGCGCGCCAGCGCCTGGGCGATGTCATCGACCTGCACTCCGGCGGCGAGGACAACATCTTCCCGCACCACGAGTGCGAGATCGCCCAGTCCCGCTGCGCCACCGGCAAGCCCGCCTTCGCCCGCCACTGGCTGCATGTGCGCCACCTCATGGTCGAGGGCGAGAAGATGAGCAAGAGCAAGGGCAACTTCTACACCATCCGGGATCTGCTCGAAAGAGGCGGCGACGAGATCACCCCCGCCGCAATCCGCCTCGAACTCATCAAGACCCATTACCGCGCCAACGCCAACTTCACCATCCAGGGCTTGAAGGATTCCGCCCGCCAGCTCCGCCGCTGGCGCGAGCTGCGCACCGCATCCGCCTCGTCTCCCTCCACCGAGCCCGCGGGCAGCGCACCGAGCGAGTTCGCCCGCGCCATGCATGATGACTTGAACATCGCCGGCGCCATCGCCGCGCTCAACGCATGGCCCGTCGCCGCGAACGGCGCGCCGAAGGACAGCGCCCGCTTCCTCCAGGCGCTCGACGCGCTCGGCCTCAACGACGAGGACACGCGGCCCGCGTCAACCAGCGACGACGCCGCCGAGATCGAATCCCTCATCGCCGCCCGCGCCGCGGCGAAGAAGGCGAAGAACTTCGCCGAGTCCGACCGCATCCGCGATCAACTGACCGCGATGGGCATCGAGATCAAGGACACGCCCCAGGGCACAACCTGGTCGCGCAAGGCGTCGCTCTGATCCGGCTCCTCTCCCGTTCGGCTCTGCGAATGGGAGAGGCGGGGAGAGGGCTACTGGCCTCGCTCCCTCGTCGACTCAGGCTCCCTCCGAATCCTGACACCCGGGATTCCTCTGCGTTCTCTGCGCCCTCCGCGGCCTCTGCGTTCTATCGCGCTCACCCCCTTCCGGGGCGCCCCCAACCCGCCTGCCATTCCGGCGCCCCGGCAGCCGCCGACCGCCAGCGCGGCCCCCTCCACCCCCAAAAAACAGCCCCAAACCGCCTCCCCGGGGCCGGCGCCGCTCTGGCGCGCGGTTTGTTTCCCCTTCCATCGCCCCCGGCCCATGACCGTCCGACGGGCCACGAACCAACCCACGAACCACACACGCACACGCACAACGCTCAACCGGAGAAGAACACCATGAACAACTGCTGCACCCCCAACAACGCCCCCGCTCGCCGCAACGCCGTCGAGTTCGCCCCCATCGATCGCTTCATCGCCCGCGTCTTCGACGATCCCTTCTTCACGCCCCGCGCCATCGCGAACGGCAAGACCACGATCGACGACGGCCGCCTCGCGCTCGATATCGCCGAGACCGACGACCACCTGACCGTCCTCGCCTCGCTCCCCGGCTTCACCAAGGACCAGATCGACATCGAGGTCGACGACGGCGTCCTCACGATCAAGGCCGAGCGCGAGGAGACGACCGAGCAGACCACGGCGCAGTTCCACCGCAAGGAGCGCCGCCTGGGCTCCATCCATCGGCGCCTCACCCTGCCCACGCCCGTCAGCGAGGACGGCGCCAGCGCCGAGCTCAAGGACGGCGTCCTCACGCTCACGCTCCCCAAGGCCGCCAGGCCCACCGGGCGCAAGGTCGCCATCAACGGCTGACATGACACGCACACTGCACGGTCGGCGGCGCGGTTTGGGCGCCGTCCGCCGGCCGCGCTGAACTTCCTTTCTTCTCGCAACATCGCGGGCCGCGGGTCTCCTCCCCGCGGCCCGTGTTGCGTTCCGGGCGCGCAAAAACGCCGAACGGGCGCGCGTGTGCCCGTTCGGCACGAACAAAGGAGCCAACTCCTTTGTTGCGGGTGGGGGTCTGTGTGAGCGTCAGCGGGGCGGCGTCGCGGTCGAGGGGCCGAACAGATCGACCCGCGCCCGCGCCAGCGCCGCCTTCGCGTCCTCCGCCGCGACGGTGAAGCCGTTCTTGACCTCCTGCCACGCCTCGGCCGACGCGTCCTGCGCGGCGTCCAGGCGCTCCTTCGCGATCCGAACCTCACGCTCCAGCGCCTCGCGCATGTCCGCGAACCGCTGCTGTGTCGCGGCGCCCTTGGCCTCCGCCTCAGCCCGGAGCTTCGCCAGTTCCTCGCTCAGCGCGTCGAGCTGCTTCTGCGACGCGTCCACGAACGCGTCGCGCTTCTCGGCGGTGTAGTCGCTCACCGCGTCCGCGGCCTCGCCGACCTCGCGGCGCACATCGTCGCTCGTAGCCGTGGCCGGCGTCTCCGCCGCGCTGGTCTGGGTCGGCTCACGAGAGTCGTCGCAGCCCGCGAGCCCGACCGCCGCCGTCAGCCCGGCGATCCCGATAAGTGTCTTGGCGTTCATGATCTATCGCTCCTTTCCGGCGACGCGACGCGCCGCCGCGCAAATCGATCGAAGTACGCCCCGGCGCGAGCCGGCATCCATGGCAAACCCGCGTGGGCCCGGGGCGGTTGACTCTGGACATATTGGTCCCCCGCTCTGAAGCCCCCGTGATGCCCGGCTGAATGCTATTTCATCCGCGAGCACGCGCGATGCCGCGGACAACTCACCAGGTGGTCGTTCACCATCCCCACCGCCTGCATGAACGCGTAGCAGATCGTGGAACCCACGAAGCGGAACCCGCGCCGCTTCAGGTCCGCGCTCATGGCGTCGGAGTGCGCCGTCGTCGCCGGCAACTCGCGGAGGGTTGCTCGCTCGTTGACGATCGGCCGCCCGACCGCCCCGCCCGGCGCCGCGCGGAACTTCTTCCCCAGCCGCCCCGCCTCGTCGGAGGCGTACCGCCACAGCAGCGCATCGAGCGACCCGAACTCGTCCTGCGCCGCCAGCGCCGCCCGGGCGTTGTCCCGCGCGCTGTAGACCTTCAGCCGGTTCCGCACCACGCCGGGATCCAGCAGGATCTTCTCCAGCCGCGCGTCGGTGAGCCGCGCCACCTTCGCGATCTCAAAGCCGGCGAAGACCTCCCGGTACCGCTCGCGCTTCTTCAGGATCGTGTCCCACGACAGCCCCGCCTGCGCCCCCTCGAGCACGATGAACTCGAACAGCCGGTCGTCCTCGTGCAGCGGCACGCCCCACTCCGCGTCGTGGTAGGCGACGGCCAGCTCGTTCTTCGCCCAGGGGCAGCGCGCCATGTGGGTCATCTCCCGGAGCCGATCGGCCTCACCGCGCCTTCAGCGCCGCGTCCACCGCCTCGCGCACCGTGTCGTGCATCCCCACGACCTTGTGCAGCTTCACCAGCTTGAACGCCTTGAACACCTCCGGCTGCGCCCCCGCCACCGACACCGTCCCCCCCGCCTTGCTCACCGCCTGGTGCAGCGCCATCAGCAGGCCCAGCGCCGTGGACGACAGGAACTGCACATTCGTCAGGTCGATCACCATCGACGCCCCGTGCTTCTCCGCGGCGTAGGCCACCAGCTCCTGCTGCACCCGCGTGATGTACGAGGTGTCCAGCACATCGCTGCGCGACAGCTCGATGACATGCACGCCGTCGACGACATGGGCCGTGTAGTTGCTGGTGCCGGACATCGAAGCCTCCCGTGGCGCCCTTACCGAACCCCAGCCCCCACGCTCATCGTCACCGGGACATAGGTCGGCTTCACGCGCGACTCGAACTCGTCCCAGTACTTGTTCATGATCGTGCGCACCGCCCAGTTGTTCCCGTCCGCCAGGCCGCAGATCGTCGTGCCGGGCATCGCGCCCATGCTCGTGGCGATCTCCAGCGTCAGGTCCAGGTCCTTGGTCCGGGCGTCGCCGGCCTCGATGCGCGTCAGCAGCTTGAACAGCCACTGGCTGCCCTCGCGGCACGGGGTGCACTGGCCGCAGCTCTCGTGCTTGAAGAACCGCGCGATGTTCCGCGCCACGCCCACCATGT
>CALKYH010000229.1 GCA_938003595.1 uncultured bacterium | reverse complement strand
ACCTACGACCTTCTCGTCCCGAACGAGACGCGCTACCAAGCTGCGCTACACCCCGTCTAAACCGGCCGGAGTCTACACCCCGGCCCCTGACAAAGCGAACCCGCCGCAGGGGCGGGTTCGATCGAATGGGCGCAACAGGACTCGAACCTGTGACCCCCGCCATGTGACGGCGGTGCTCTAGCCAACTGAGCTATGCGCCCGCGAGCGTCCGTCCTCCGGAGAGGGCGGCGACGGGGGCGGGATGATACCGCCGGACCGGGCCCTGAGCGAGTCGGGCGGCGCCCTCTCGCCAATGAAACAGGCCCGGCGTGGGCCGGGCCTGCGAGGGGGATCGAGTTGGCCTCCCCGCCGGGGGCGGGGGAGGGGTCCGGGCGGATCAGCGCCGACGGCGCGAGAGGCCCAGGCCCAGGGAGATGGCCATCAGCGCGGCGCCGCCCGGGGCGGGGACATTCGCCGGCGCCGAGGTGTTGAAGAAGGAGACGACGAGGTTCAGGTCGGTGAAGTCCACCGCGCCGTCCTCGTTGGCGTCGCCGGGGAGGCCGTCGCCGAACATGTTGAAGAAGGAGACGACCAGGTTGAGGTCGGCGAAGTTGACCGAGTCATCGTGGTTGACGTCGGCGATGTGGCGGACGCCCACATCGAAGGAGTCGGCGGTGGCCTCGTACCACCAGAGCAGCAGCGGGTCGCCCAGGGCGGTGAAGCTGACGACATCGAGGATCTCGGTGACGGAGGTGTAGTTGATGATCGACCAGCGGTCGCCCCAGTCGGGGGTGAAGCCGCCGCCGAGGACGACATTCAGCGTGCCGTCGAGGCCGGCGTCGCCGGTGATGTTGATCCGGTCGTACTGGTTGGCGTTGAGGCCGTTGATCTCGAAGTTCATCGTGCCGTTGCTGCGATTCACGAAGTCGCCGTCGACGTTCATGACGCCCGGGCTCGTGCCAGGGTTGAGCTGGCCGCGGTTCTCGAGGTCGACCGCGATGGAGAAGTTGCCGGCGAGCGTGCCGTTGTTGATGAGACGGCCGGCGCCGGTCATGCTGGCGGTCGAGGCGATGGTGGTCGTCCCGTTCACAAAGAGCGTCGAATCGATCGTGGTGTCGCTGACGCTTCCGAAGTTGATGGTCGCGGCCTGCACCGTGGCGGTGGAGCTGGTGACATTCATCTCGGCGTTCTGCGCCAGGGAGTTGAGGCCCAGCGTGCCGCCGGACATATTGATGACGCCGCCGTTGCTCAGGTCGCTGCTGTTGAGGTTGATGACGCGGCCGGCCCCGATGTTCATCGTCCCCTCGTACGCGGGGCCGAAGCTGGAGATCACATTGATGCTGCCCGCAAGGGCGTTCAGAACGCCGGTCTCGCCGGGCTTGGCGCCGTCGAGATCGATGGACTGGGGAGAATTGAAGACCAGCGTGCCGCCCGACGCGGTGATGGCGCCGTTGTTCTCGATGTCGGCGGTCACCGTGCCGAAGCCCGAGATCACGCCGGCGTTGAGGACAAGGTCGCCCAGCAGCGATCCGCCCGCGAGGTTCACCGAGCCGGAGTTCGTCCAGCTGTTGGCCGTGTTGTTCACGGTCAGGGACCCGCCGGAGCCGATGTTGACCGTGCCGTCGAAGATGTCGTTGCCGGCATCGACCGTGCCGACATTCAGGATCAGGTCCACATTGCTGTTGATGGTGGTGGTGGTCAGCCCGCCGCCGTCCCAGTCGTAGACGCCCACCGAGATCGTCGTGTCGCCGACGACATTGGCGGCGCCGTTCTGCACGAGCCGGCCCAGGCCGGTGTACGCGCCGCCGTTGTATGTCGTGGCGCCGTTGAGGCTCAGGAAGTCGCCCGTCGCCGCGAGCGAGACCGTGGCCGCCGAATTGAAGCTGACCGGCGCCGAGATCGTGTTGCTGCCGTTGCTGTCGATGTCGCCGCCGACGCTCATGGTCTGGCCGGCGACCACCGACCCGCCGTTCATGACGAGGGTCCCGTTCATGGTCCAGGTCGCGTCGGTGTTGACCGTCACATCCGAGCCGCCGTTGAGCGTCAGCGAACCGTTGTAGATGTTGTTGCCATCGTCCACAAAGCCGGAGTTGATGGTGAAGAGCGAGCCGCTGTTGACGAAGGTCTGGGTTCCGCCGGTGAAGCCGTCCCAGTCGAAGGTGTCCACATCGATCGTCGTGGAGCCGGCGATCGTCAGGATGCCGTCGGCCTGGAGTTCACCGGCCCCGGTGTAGGAGCCGCCGGTCATGGTGGTCGAGCCGTCCAGCTCCAGCCGGCCGCCGCTGGCGACCGTGACATCGGCCCCGGCGGTGAACGCCGCGAGCGATGAGATGATGCCGATGCCGGTCACATCGACGCTGCCCCCGAGCGTGGCGAGCCCGCCCGCGAGGGTGGCCGCGTCGGTGGAGTTGCCGTTCATGTCCAACACGCCCGAGATGCCCAGCTGCCAGGGCGAGCTGAGGGTCATGGTGCGCGTGGCGCCGATGACGAGCATGCCGTCGTGCGTGTCGTTCATCGCGCCGATCACGGTGAGATCGCCGCCCGTGGCCCAGAGCTGACCCGCGGCGGAGAAGCCGTCGAGGTCCAGCGTGCCGTCCACGCCCTGGATCGTGAGCAGGCCGCCGTTGGCGAAGATGCGACCCTCGTTCACCAGGTCGCCGCCCGCGACATCGACCGTGCCGTTGCCGAAGATCTCGGCGCCGGCGTCGATCCGGCCGCCGCCGTTGAGGTCCACCAGACCGCCGGTCATGAAGACCTGGGCCGTGTCCGTGACGATGAGCTGTCCCCCGACCTGCAGCTCGCCGCCGGCGGCGACGACGAAGTCGGAGTCCAGCCCGCTCACGGTCGCGTCGCCGGAGACGAACAGCGTGCCGCCGTTATTGATGTTGATGTTGCCGGCCTCGGAGACGAAGACATTGTCGCCGAAGCCGGTCCCGGTGAGGATTGCGGTGCGGCCGGAGCGGACATAGACATCATCCGCGGAGCCCGGCGCCGCGCCGCCGATCCAGGCGAGCGTGGTCGTCCAGTTGGCGTTGTTCGAGATCCACTCCTTGCGGGGCAGGTCCAGCACGCCCCAGTTGGCGCCCGAGGCCGAGGCCAGGGCGTCGGTCGTGCTCACGCCGGTGCGGAAGCCGGTTCCCACCGAGGGGAACATCAGCGTCGGGTTGCCGTCCAGGTGCGCGATGTTGCCGCCGTCGGCCACCTCCGCGGCCAGCGTGACGCCGCCGGTGAACGCCGTGTCGAAGTCGTAGTCGTTGTCGCCGGTCTCGGCGATCGTCGCGTTGTTGGCGCTGGACATGCCCAGCGCGTGGCCGATCTCGTGCAGGGCCACCGTCAGCAGATCGACGCCCAGCCGTGCGTCGGCCGGCGCGCCGGCGAGCGCGGCGCCGCCGTAGCCGATCTCGAAGGTGTCCTGCGCCGTGCCGTTGTACCAGTCCGCCTGCTGCGTCGCCGTGGCGTCGCGCCAGAGCGTCTGCTGCATGTTAAACTCGGAGTCGTCGAACGGCGTCGGGTCGAAGAACCAGCGCCGGGCGTTGCCGGCGCTGACCAGGGTGTCGAACCGGATGTTGCCGGCCGTCTCGCGCCCGCCGGACTGCGAGACCAGGTTGTGCACGCCGAGCGTGCCCGGGTCGAGGTCGTCCCACCAGTAGCTGATGTTCAGCGTGTGGGCGGTCTCGATGATGTCCTCCCAGATCGACGCCGCCGCGTTCATCACCGCGTGCAGCTCGTTCGTCCGGTTCACGCCGAACGGATCGATGAACTGGTCCGTCGATCCGGCGTTGAAGGTGAGATTGATGGTGAGGGCCGAGCTCTGGGCGGCCAGTCCGGCGCTCAGAGCGATAGCTGCGGCCCGAGTCAGCGCAGCGGCGCGAGTAGACGACATGTGCAGTCTCCTTCTCCCGGAAAACCCTGATATGGCGATCTGATTTCCCTGCTCTTCGACCCCAACCGCGCAACGCCCGCTGTGCGAGCGGGACGCGTTCCAGACGCGGAGGATCGCCTCAAGAAGTACCTTATTGTGGGTCTGGGGTCAAGAAAAACCCCGTCGGCGACACAGATCCTGCGCGAGAATCATCGCGAGCGATGATGCCAATGCCGCATCTCTAGAGCGGGCCCGGCCGGATGCCGGGCCCGCCTGTTGGCATCGGATCCGGAGGTCGGGTCAGGCGCGGCGCCGACGCAGGCCCGACAAGAGCGAGATCGTCAGCAGCGCGACGCCGCCGGGCGTCGGCACATTCGCGGGCGCGGAGGTGTTGAAGTAGGAGACAACGAAGTTCAAGTCGGTGAAGTCCACATCGCCGTCCTCGTCGGCGTCGCCGAGCAGACCCTCGCCGAAGGTGTTGAACGACGACACGACGAGGTTCAGGTCCTCGAAGTCCACGGCGTCGTCGTGGTTGATATCCGCGACGAAACGGACGCCGATCTCATAGGAGTCGGCGGTCGCCTCGTGCCACCAGAACAGCAGGGGATCGGCCAGCGTGGTGAAGGTGATCGTGTCGAAGTCGCCGCTGACGGAGCCGAAGTTCAGGATCGACCAGCGGTCGCCCCAGTCGGGGGTGAAGCCGCCGCCGAGCGCGACATCCAGCTCGCCCGCGAGCGACGCGGCCCCGGTGATGAAGAGCCGGTCATGCTGATTCGGCGCCAGCCCCTCGATCTCGATATTCAGCCGACCCAAGGCGGTCTGCGTGAAGTCCCCGTCGACGCCCGCGGCGCCGGCCGAGTTCCCGGGGCTGAAGGCGCCGCGGTTCTCGAGGTTGACGGAGATGTCGAAGTTGCCGGACAGCGCCCCGTCGCTGCGGAGCGTCCCGGCGCCGGTCATCGACGCGGTGGGCGAGATCGTCGTTGAGCCGGTGGTGACGAGGGTGGAGCCGATGATCGTGTCGCTGGCTTTGCCGAAATGCACGAGGTCCGCCTGGATCGTGGCGGTCCCGCCGGTGATGTTCATCTCGGCACGATGGTCGAGCGTGTCGAGGTCCAGCGTGCCGCCGGACATGTTGATCACGCCGTTGTTGACCAGAATGACCGAGTCGAATGACATGGTCCGGGTGGCGCCGACATTGATCACCCCATCAAATCCGTAGGGGCCGAGGGCGTTGACGATACGGAGGTTTCCGAAGAGCGCCGACAGCACGCCGACCTCTGGAAAGAAGTCGCCGTCGATGTCCGGATTGACGGCGCTGTTGATGACGAGCTGTCCGCCGTTCGCGGCGATCGTGCCGTTATTGACGACTCGGGCGCCGATGGAGCCGAAACCGGTGATGGAGCCCGTGTTGTTCACGGCCTCCCCCAGGAGCGAGCCGCCCTGGAGGATGATCTGGCCGCTGTTTTCCCACTGGTTCGCCGCGTTGTTGACGGTGAGCGAGGCTCCGGCGCGGACGACCACGCCGCCGTCGAACCGGTCGTCGCCGGCGTTCACGGTCCCGACATTCAGGGCCAGATGGCGGTTCGTGTTGATGACGGTCCCGGAGTCGCCGTTCACGCCGTCCCAGTCAAAGACACCGACGATGATGTTGGTGTTCTCGACGACTGTCGCATCGCCGTTCTGCACCAAGGCGCCGGCGCCGCTGATCGCGGGAGAGATGTAGGTCACGAAGCCGTTGAGCGTCAGTTTGTCGGCCGCGTTCGTCAGCGCGACGGAGCATTCCCGCAGCGTCACATCGGCGTTGATCTGGTTCGATCCGTTCACATCCACCGACGCGGACAGGCTCACAGGCGACCCCGCGGTCGTCGAGCCGCCGTTCATCACGAGAGCGCCGTACATGCTCCACTGGCCGCTGTTGACGGCCAGGTCCGCCCCGCCGTTGAGGGTGATGTCGCCCTGGTGGATTGAATCGATGCTCGCCGAGTTGATGGTGAACAGCGCGCCGTTGTTGACGATCGTCGCGGTGTCGTCCGCGCCGCCGTCCCAGTCGAAGATCGCCACATCGATCGTCGTGCCGCCGTTGATCGTCAGCGCGCCGTCGACCTGGATCTCGCCGGCGCCGGCGTAGGTCCCGCCGCCGACGAAGCTTGTCGTGTTGTTCAGCTCGAGCCGGGCGCCGCTCGCGACATTCACATCGGCCGTCGACCCGAAGATGACGGGCGCATTGATGTGCGCCACGCCCGACACATCGACCTCGCCCCGGAGCGTCGCCGTGCCGCCCGCCAGCGTCGCGGGGGAGGCGTCGCCGCCGCCGTTGAGATCGAGCATGCCCGCGTTCATCTGGAACGGCGGCGCATCCGCGGCGCCCTGCGTCCACGGCCGCACCATCGTCAGCGTCCTGCCCGCGTCCACGCGCATCAGCCCGTTGAATGCGTCGGTCATGGGCGCATCAAACTGCAGATCGCCGCCCGACGCCCAGACGCGCCCCATGTTGTTCGCGCCGTCGAGGTCCACCGAGCCCGCATCGATCGCCGCGACGAAGAGCGTCCCGCCGGTCGCGCGGATCTGACCGTCATTCACGATCAGCCCGTCGGCCAGCAGACTGCCAAATCCGAAGACCTCCGTTCCGCTGGCGAGCGTGGCGCCTCCCACAGGCCGAAACGTCCCTCCCTGGAGGTCGATGGAGGAGCCGCCGATGATCGATGTGGGGCCTCCCGATTGCACGAACAGCGTCGCGTTGTTCTGCACCTGGATTTGGCCTCCTCCGCTCATCGAGAGCGCGTCGGACACCGTCAGGAGCGAGCCCGGCCCGATCGTCAGCGATCCTCCCTCCGTCACGATCAGCGTTCCAGCGGAGCCCGGGCCCGAGAGCGCGGCCGATCGCAGGTCGCGGATGAAGACGGTGTTGCCGGAATTCGGCGTCGAGCCGCCGATCCAGGACGAGCCGCTGGTCCACGCCGCGCCGGGCGCCCCCACGAACTCCTTCCGCTCGAGATTCAGCGAGGTCCAGAGCGAGCTGGACGCCGTGGCGATCGCGTCGAGCGCGCTGATGCCGCGCCGCTGGCCCGTGCCGATCGTCGCGTCCATGAGCGAGTACTCGGCGCGCAGGTGTTCGATGTCGAACGCGGGGAACGAGCCGGGAACCCTCGCCGCGACGCCCGAAACACCGCCCATGAACTGGCTCGCCAGGTCGTAGTCCCCATCGACGAACGCCTGCCCCTGGGCGGCGGTGTTGGCGCCGTCCAGGCCCAGGGCGTGGCCGATCTCGTGCAGCGCGTAGGTGAGCATGTCGTACCCGAACCGCGCGGCGTCAGGCGCGTTCGAGAACGCCGCGCCGCCGGAGCCCACCTCGAAGGTGTTCTGGGCCGTGCCGCTGAATTGATCCGATTTCTGCGACGCGGAGAGCTGGCGCCAGCTCGTCTGCTGGATGTCGAACTCCGAGTCGCTGAACGGCGTCGGGTCCAGGTACCAGTTCCGCGCCACGCCAATGCTCTGATACCCGTGGAAGGTGATCGTCCCGGCGGTCTCACGGCCGCCCGATTGACTTGTCAGCGTGTGGTCGCTGATCGTGCTGCTGCCGAAGATGCTGCCCCACTGGTAGGTCAGCGAGAGCGTGTGAGGCGTCGTGATGACGCTCTCCCACAGATCGGCCGCGGCGTCGAATACGCCCGCGAGCTGCGCCGTCCGGTTCACGCCGAACGGATCGACATACTGGTTGGTCGCGTTGAAGGTCCGGTTGATCGTCAGGCCGGAGGCCTGCGTTGCGAGCCCGACGCACAGGATGATCGCGGCGGTCGTGGAGATCGCTGGGGAACGCAGTGTCGCCATGTGAGAATCCTTCACGAGGGATGGACCGACCAGACAAAACGCAGCGGTCTCTTCCCTTGTCTGAACCGCGCTTCGACCGCGTCACCCCCCCGAGCGCCGCAGCAGAATTGCCGGTCCAAGCGAGCCCCTGTACCCCGAGAGCGATGCCCAGGTCAATAATTTTGTGTCGTATTGGGGTGTTTCCCGCTCGCCGTGAGGGCGGACAGATCGGTGGGGCGCCATGGAGAGGCGTTGAGCGACCGCTCAGGCGAGCCCCGATTCGTTGACAAGAAGCCCCTATCATTGACCGATATTGGAACTGGTTTTCCCTGATCGGTTGCGGTCCGCGATCGGAGATCCAGCGACCGGTTCGATCGCGGCAGGAGAAGCTCCACATGGCCAAGAACCCGACCCGAGTCGCTGTCGTCCTCTCCGGCTGCGGCGTGAACGACGGCAGCGAGATTCACGAGGCCGTCAGCGTCCTGATCCACCTCTCCCGGCACGGCGCCCAGGTGCGCTGCTTCGCGCCCAACAAGGAGCAGGCCGTCGCGGTGAATCACTACACCGGCGAGGTCGAGCCGCGCCGCCAGCGCAACATGCTGCACGAGTCGGCGCGCATCGCCCGTGGCGGGCCCGATGGCTCGCCCGGCGTGCAGCCGCTCTCGGAGTTGGACCCCGCTGATTTCGACGCCCTCGTCTTCCCGGGCGGCTTCGGCGCCGCGAAGAACCTGTGCACCTTCGCCGTGGATGGACCCGGGTGCGAGGTCGAGGACGATGTCCGCCGGGTGGTCAAGACCTTCCACGCGGCGGGGAAGCCGATCGGCATGTGCTGCATCGCCCCCGTGATCGCGGCGAAGGTCCTGGGGACCAAGGCCGGCGGCCCGGGCTGCACCGTGACGCTGGGGGCCGAGGGCGACGCCCCGGCGGCGGTCGCCAAGATGGGGGCTCAGCACAAGGTCTGCCGCGTGGCCCAGACCTGCGTGGACGCCGAGAACCACCTGGTGACGACCCCCGCCTACATGCTGGATGCGCCGCTCCACGAGATCCACGCGGGCATCGGCATGATGGTGGACGACCTGATGGCGATGATCGGCAAGCCCTCCGCGGTTGCGATGCAACGCTGAGGTCCTTGCCCGCGTATGGAAGCGGTTTCCTCCCTCGGATACCCTCTCCGATGGTGTCAGACCGCGCCCGCCCCCACCGCCGCAGAATCCTGCCTCACGCCCTCAGGACGGGGCTGGTTGTCCTCTGCGCCGCCATCGCGGCCGTCGGCTGCGCCCCCAAGGCCCAGCAGCGGGCCACCGCCGAGGCCCGGCCCCTGGTCGTCCGGGATGTTCCGGACATCCTCCGGGGCATCGTCGGCTCGGAGACCACCCTCCGCGGCGGGGATCCGCAGATCGTTTCGGGCATCGGCATCGTGGTCGGGCTGAACGGGACGGGCTCCTCCGATGTGCCGGACGCGGTCCGGATCTGGCTGGAGCGTGAGATGACGCTCCGGGGGGTCGGTCAGGGCACCTTCGGGATGGGGTCGGTTTCGCCGAACGACCTGATCAACGACCCGAACACGGCGGTCGTCGAGGTCTATGCCTCGATCTCCCCCGGCGCTCCCGCCGGCTCGCGCTTCGATGTGCTGGTCCGGGCGCTCCAGGGCACCTCGACCACCAGCCTCGAGGGCGGCAAGCTCTGGACGACCGAGCTTCGACCGGGCAAGCCGGATGTCTCGGGCCTCTCGGCCCGCTCCATGGCCGTGGCCGGGGGCCCGATCTACATCAACCCGTTCGTCGATCCGGCGTCCAACGACATGAGCGGCATCGACCGGCGAACCGGCCGGATTCTCCACGGCGGGCAGATGACCCAGCCGCTGGAGCTGATGCTTGTCCTCGACAACCCGTCGCATCTGCGGGCCCGCGCGATCACCTCGGCGATCAACACCAAGTTCCCACGCGGCCCGATGGACCGCGCCGAGACCGCCAAGGGCCGCGATGAAGAGTCGGTCATCCTCTCCATCCCGTCGGCCTGGAGCGAGCGCCCGCAGGAGTTCATCCAGCTCCTCCGCCACACCCGGATTGACAACACCTTCCCGGAGGTCTGGGCGAGCCGGTATGTGCAGGCCCTGAAGGACCAGCCCTCCCTGGCGATGGCGCTGGGCTGGTGCCTCCAGGCCACCGGGCCCCAGGCGATCCCCGAGCTGCGGAAGATGTACGACTACGCGGAGCCCATCCCCCGCCTGACGGCCCTGCGAGCCGGGGCGCGCCTCGGGGACCCGCTGACCGCCGACCCGCTGAAGGAACTGGCCAAGTCCGGCCCGATGAGCATGCGCGCCGACGCCATGGCCCTGCTGGCCGAGCTGCCCTCCGACCCCACGGTGAACTCGGCGCTCCGGGAGCTGCTCAACGCGGACGAGACCACGAGCCGCATCGCCGCCTATGAGGCGCTGGTGGAACGCCGCGACCCGTCCGTCCAGCGCAAGCCCATCGAGGGCAAATTCAACCTCGACATCGTGGCGTCCAAGATCCCGATGATCTATGTCGCCCAGAGCGGCGAGCCCCGCGTGGCGATCTTCGGGCCGGAGCTGCGGATCGAGCGGCCCCTGCTGGTCTTCGCCTGGTCGGACCGGCTGATCCTGACGGCCGACTCCCCCACCGACCCGGTCCGGATCATGTACAAGAACTACCGCACCAACGAGGTCATCCGCAGCGCGGTGGACGACCGGGTGCCCAAGTTCGTCGAGTACCTGGGGCTGACCGACACCCCGGAGACCCCGGGCGCCGGCATCGGCCTGACCTACTCCGAGGTGGTCGGCGCCCTCTACGAGTTGTCCGAGCGCCAGCGGGCCATCCCCGCCACCTTCTTCGGCGAGCAGGATCGACTGCAGGCCGAGCTGCTCGCGGCGGCCGAGTCGGCCATCGGCTCGCCCCGACCGGAGCTGTCGGACGGCGCGATCCCCGTCCCGACCGAGGAGCCGCCGCCGGCGGTGGTCGAGAAGAAACCGGAAGAAAGTCCCAAGACGCAAGCCCCCAAACCGGACCGACCGAGTTATGTTGTGCCGATCGCTCCTCCCCCCGGAAAGGACGCCGACAAGGCGAAGAATCCGGACCGGTGACGATCGATGCACGGCGGTCGACGCGACGACCGGCGTGAGCCCGAAGCTTCATGGATGAAGCGGCCGCGGGATATGCGGCCCACGCAGGAGCGCGACACGGAGGTCCTCAAGCGCATGCGGCTCGCCAAACTCACTCTGTCCGGATTCAAATCCTTCGCCGACCGCACCGAGTTCACCTTCGACGCCCCCATCACGGGCATCGTCGGTCCGAACGGCTGCGGCAAGTCCAATGTTGTGGACGCGATCAAGTGGGTGCTGGGCGAGCGCTCCGCCAAGAGTCTGCGCGGCAAGGACATGGAGGATGTGATCTTCGCCGGCAGCGCCGGGCGCCGCCCGCTGGGTCTGGCCAGCGTCATCCTCACCTTCGACAACCCCGTCAGCGCCGAGCCCGCCGCCGCCTCCACGTCCAGCCGCGAGCTGGAGCTGCCGGACGATCCTGCCTCGCCGCCGGACGACGGCTCGCTGGGCGAGCCCTCGTTCTTCGTCCGCGCCCCCGGCGCGCCGCGCCGCGCCCTGCCGATCGACACCGAGACGGTGGACATCGAGCGCCGCCTGCACCGGGACGGCACGAGCGAGTACCTGATCAACGGCCGCAAGGCCCGCCTGCGCGACATCCGCGAGCTGTTCATGGACACCGGCGTCGGCGCCGACGCCTACTCGATCATCGAGCAGGGCAAGGTCGACGCGATGCTGCTCGCCTCGCCGGTCGAGCGCCGGAACATCTTCGAGGAGGCCGCGGGCGTCGCCAAGTTCCGCGCCCGCCGGCTCGAAGCCATCCGCAAGCTGGAGCGCGCCGAGGCGAACCTGATCCGCGTCCGCGAGCAACTGGACTCCACCGAGCGCCGGCTGCGGATCGTCAAGGGCCAGGCCGCCAAGGCGCGCCAGTTCCTCGACCTGGACGCCTCGCTCCGCGAGCACAAGACCTCGCTCGCGTTCGACCAGTACCACGACCTGCGCCAGCGTCTCGAAGGACTGACCTCGCGCCTGACCTCGCTGGAATCCGGCCGACGCGAGGCGGCGGAGCAGCTCGCCCGCCTCGAGGACGCCAAGCAGCAGGCCGACGCCGAGCGTCATGAACTGTTGAGCGAGCGCCAGGAGGCCGAGGCGGCCCACGCCCGCGCCGAGCACGACCGCGACGCCGCGACGCAGCGCATCGGGATGCTGGAGCGCAACCTCGCGGACGCGATCCAGCAGGCGGCGCACGACGAGGCCCGACTGGCCGAGCTGGAGACCCGCATCGGCGATCTTCTGGAGGACGCCGCGCAACGGCGCGAGGCCTGCGATGCGCTCGACGCCGCGGTCGCCGCGGCCGAGGGCGAGATGCAGCAGCTGGGCCTGGACCGCAGCCGCGCCCAGACCGATCTGGCCGGTCGGCGCTCCGATCTGGACGCCGCCCGCGCCGCCGTGGCGGAGTTGTCTCGCCGGCGCTCGGCGCTGAACGCCGAGGCCGAGGGCGAGCGCCGGCGGCTCGAGTCGCTCAAGGAGCAGGCCGCACGCTTCGTCTCACGCCTGGGCGTCGTCGCCGACAGCGTGCGTTCGCTGGAGGAGGAGACCGACGCGACCGAGCGCTCGCTCCAGGACCGCGCTCGGCGCGTGTCGAGCATCGAGTCGCAGGCGCGCGAGATGGACGACAGCGCCGCGTCGCTCTCCGGCGAGCAGCGAGATCTCACCGAGCGCCTGGGCGAGCTCGAACAGGAGCGGGCCCGCATCGACAGCCGGCGCGCGACCCTGCAGGAGATGATCGAGTCTCGCGTGGGCCTGGGCGAGGCCGCCCGCGAAGCCCTCGACCGTCGCGAGGCCGGCGCCCCGGGGTACGAGTCCATCGTGGGTCCGCTGGCCGACCTGGTGCGTGTCACCGGCGCCGACGCCCTCGTCGTCGAGGCCGCCCTCGGCGGCGCGCTGCAGGCCATCGCCGTCACCTGCGCCGCCGACCTGGCCGCGAGCCCGATCCTGGGCGCGCTCGCCGGGCGTGTCACCTTCCTGCCCCTGACCGACGACGGCGCCCCGACCGACGACGCCATCTCGCCCCTGCCCCCAGGCGTCGAGCGCGCCGTGGACTTCGTCGATGTGGACCAGCGCGCCGGCGCTCTTCTCCGCCGGCTGCTCGGGCGCACCTATGTCGTCGCCACGATCAACGACGCCCTTCTCGAAGCCCGCGGCCCCTTGGCAACTCCCGGCGCTCGCTTCGTCACCCGCAACGGCGAGGTGCTCGAGGCCGATGGACGCCTCATCGCCGGTCCGCTGTCCGCCGAAGAGTCCGGACGCGGCCTGCTGCAGCGTCGCGCCGAGATGGGCGAGCTGGAAATCTCCCTCACCACGCTCTCGGCCCGCATCGAGGAGTCCCGCACTCGCCTCAGAGGCCTCGACGAGCAGGCCGCGGCGCTGGACGCCCGGCGCTCCGCCCTCCGCACCGACCTCGCCGAGGAACGCCGGCACATCGCCGCCGAGGAGGCCCGACGCGACCGGCTCGGCGTGGAGCTCGATCGCCTCGGCCGCGAACGGCGAGCGATCGACGACGAGGCCGCGGAGACCGCCGACCACATCGCGGCGCTGACCAAGGAGCGCGACGCGCTGCTGGAGAAGGCCGAGAGCCTCGGGCGGCTGGAGCAGGAACAGGCCGTCACCCTCGGCGGCGCCGAGGAAGCCGTCGCGACCCTGGCCGCCGAGGTCGAGCGGGCGAACGAAGCGTTCACCGCGGCGAAGGTCCGCGCCAGCCAGCGGGCGGAGCAGTCCGTCGCGGCCCGGCGTGAGCTTCGCCAGCTGGACCTGTCCATCGAGGAGGCGCGGCGCCAGTCGCGCCAGGCGGCCGAGAGCGCCCAGCACCGGCGCCAGCGCGTGGGCGACCACGAGCGGGCGATCGAGGAAGCGAAGGGCCAGATCCAGGCCGCGATCACCGCGCGCGACGAGGCCCAGGCCCGGCGCGCCGCGCTGGAGGAGACCCTCCACACCGCCACCGAGCACGCCCGGGAGATGGGCGAGCGCACTCTGCTGGCCCGCGAGCACGCCGGGCACATCGAGCGAGACTGGAACAGCCTCGAGATGTCCCGGCGCGAGCTGGAGATCCGGCGCGAGACGCTCGAGGAGCGCACCGTCGAGGACATCGCGCTTGACCTGGGCGCCGAGTACGACTGGTGGAAGTCCGAGCACGCCGAGTCGCACGAGGCGCTGGACCAGGAGGCCGTCGGCGCCGAGATCGACCGGCTCAAGGGCGAGATCAAGCGCCTGGGCAATGTGAACCTCGACGCCATCGAGGAAGAGACCCAGCTCGAGACCCGCAACGAGGACCTTGCGAAACAGGTCGCCGACATCGACGAGGCCCGCGCCGCGCTCGAGGGGCTCATCCAGCGCCTGAGCGATGTCAGCCGCGACCGATTCAAGGAGGTCTTCGAGCGCATTCAGGGCCACTTCGCCGGTCAGGACGGCATGTTCCGGCGCCTCTTCGGCGGCGGGCGGGCCGAGCTGCGTCTCATGCCCCACCCCGAGACCGGCGAGATCGACTGGCTCGAGTCCGGCGTCGAGGTCATCGCCAAGCCGCCCGGCAAGGAGCCCCGCAGCATCACGCAGTTGTCCGGCGGCGAGAAGACCATGACCGCCGTGGCGCTGCTCATGTCGATCTTCCAGAGCAAGCCCTCGCCCTTCTGCATCCTGGACGAAGTGGACGCGGCGCTGGACGAGAGCAATGTCGAGCGCTTCTGCTCCATCCTCCACCGCTTCCTCGACAACTCCCACTTCATCGTCATCACCCACAACAAGCGCACCATGCACCACGCCAACCAGCTCTACGGCGTGACCATGCAGGAGCGCGGCGTGTCCCGCCGGGTCAGCGTGAAGTTCGAGGATGTCGGCGAGAGCGGGCACATCAAGGTCAACGCCGACAGCGGCGCCGATCAGCCCCCCACCGCCGATTCGGAGGCCGAGCCCAAGCCCGAGCGACCGAAGCGCAAGGGCAACCTGCGCGACGCCCTCGCCGGCATGCGCGCGGAGGAGGCCCCGAGCCATGTCGAGGCCACGCCCGATCCGGAGTGATTGAATGGCGCCCCGTCAGCGGGCGCCGGAGCCGGTGGCGCCGCGCGGATCCGGCGGGATGATGAGCTTCATCCCCGGGCGCAGGTCCTGCGGTCGCGTCAGCAGCGAACGGTTGGCGTCCAGGATCACCTCCCAGAGCGCCGAGGAGTTGTAGTAGGTCTTGGCGATGCCGCCCAGCGTGTCGCCGGGCTGCACGACATACTCGACCGACTGCGTTGTCCGGGGCGCGGCGATGTCGGCGGGGTCGCCGATGGTCAGGCCCTGGACATTGTTCGGATCGACCGGCAGGCGGATCTCCTGCCCGGCGCGCAGCTTGCGCGGGTCCACGCGCGGATTCGCGCGGGCGACGACCGACCACATGGCCGCGCTGCCGTAGGCCTTCTTCGCGATGGACTGGAAGGTCTCGCCGGCCTTGACGGTGTGCATGGTGAACACCGGCTCGATCACGCCGACGCGCGGGCGCTCCGGCGCGGCCTGCGCCGGCGTGGCCTGGGGCTGCGTCTGAGCGGCGGGCTGGGGCGGGGGCGTCTGGGCCGGGGATTGGATCGTCGTCTGGGGCTCGACGATCGTGGCCTCCATCGGCTCGTCGGCGAAGGTGATGGCCGGGCTCCGGTCCACCGGCCATGCCCAGTACACAACAACCCACAGCGCCGCGAGGAGCCCCGCCCCGAGCGCCAATCGTTGCCGTCCAGTGCGCATGTCGCGCCTCCCGGGAGATGCTCCCGGCCGTGGTCAGGTGGTGGCGAGGGCCGCGGCGCCGTCCGCGGTCCGGGATTCGCCCTCCCGGTTCATCGGCTTGGCCGGCGGGGGGGCTTTGGTCCAGACCAGGGGCGCCGCGACGCTGAAGGACGAGAAAGTGCCCGCGAGGACGCCGATGAAGATGGCGTAGGCGAAGCCGCGGATCGACTCCCCGGCCAGCACATAGAGGATCAGGCACGACAGCAGCGTGGTGCCGGAGGTGATGATCGTGCGGCTGAAGGTCTGGTTGAGCGAGCGGTTGATGACCTCTCGGGAGGCGTAGGCCAGCTTGCCCCGGTTCTCGCGGATGCGGTCCATCACGACGATGGAGTCGTTCAGCGAGTAGCCGAGCACGGTGAGGATCGCCGCCACCATGGCCAGGTCGATCTTGAACGGCTGCAGCCCGATGCTGGCCGCCAGGCCCGGCGCCAGTTCGTAGACGACCTCGGCCAGGGCGACGAGCCCGACCGCGATGAACGCGTCGTGCAGGTCCGCCGCGACCGCCGCGACGCTGTAGCGCATCGAGCCGAACCGCACCCAGACATAGATGAGGATGCCGACGACGCTGAGGATGACCGAGACCGCGGCCTGCGCGGCGAAGGTCTTGGCGATGGCGGGGCTGAAGTTCTGCACGCCGGCGAGGCTGCTGCCGCGCTCCAGCGCGTCGCGGACGAGCGCGACCTCGCGCTCGGCGACATCGGTGCGCCAGCGGGCCTCGTCGTCGAAGAAGGACAGCTGCGGATCCACGGCGACGCGCGCGAAGGCGGTCACGGCGCCGGGGTCGCCCTCGAGGATGATGGTGCGGTGCGTGCGGGTCAGCGAGTCGCTGAAGTCCGGCTGCGAGCCCATGTTCTCGAGACGAGCGTCGAGCTCGGCCAGGCTTGGCGCCGGGTCAAGCCCGGTCACGACCACGGCCACGCCGCCCTGAGCGTCGCCGACATCGTCGCGCACCTCGGCGCGCCCGATGTTGTCGCCCAACGGAGGACGGGTCAGCGGGTGATAGTCGGACGACCCGATGTCGATCGGCGGGCGCGCGTCGAGGTGATCCGCGAACGCCTCGGTCAGGGCCTCGGACACCGCGTCGGCGTCCGTCGCGACGGTCTTCACGAGGAAGACATTGGAGGTGACCTGGTCGGCCTCGGGGTTCACCGCGATGATGTCGGCGGTGAACAGCTTCGCGACTTCGCTGCCGGGCTGGGCCGCGGACGCGACGCCGCGGACGCGCTCCTCCACCTGCTGGCGGGAGAGCGTCATCGGGCCGGAGCCGCCGTCCTTGAACTGCAGGGTGACGGCGGTGCCGCCGCGGAACTCGTTGTCGAACATCTCCGGGCCCTGGCGAATCATGACGAAGGCGCTGAGGACGATCAGGCCACCGGAGATGGCGAAGAACACATAGCGGAGGCCGATCCAGTCGATCCTCGGCTCGAGCAGACGACCCAGTCCGGGGATGACCGTCGGGAGCATCGGCAGCCGCTTGACCTTGATGCCCTCGGTCAGCCACTGCAGCGAAAGACGCGTGACCACCAGCGCCGAGAACAGCGTGGTCGCGATGCCGATGCCCAGGACGACCGCGAAGCCCTTGATCTCGGTTGTGCCCGTCCAGTACAGCACCAGCGCGACGATGAGCGTCGTGATGTTGCCGTCGAGGATCGCGGACAGCGCCCGCTGGTACCCGATGCGGGCCGCGGCCTTGGTGTTCTGGCCGGCGATCAGCTCCTCGCGGATGCGCTCGTAGATGAGCACGCTGGAGTCCACCGCCATGCCGAAGGTCAGCACGACGCCCGCGATGCCGGGCATGGTGAACGCGGCGCGCCCCACCGCCATGAGGCCCAGAAGCAGCAGGGCGTTGGCCGCCAGGGCGCCCACGGCGACGGCGCCGCAGGTGAAGTAGTAGAGGAACATGAAGATCGCGATGGCGATGAACGCGTAGCCGCCGGCGAGCACGCCGCGGCGCAGGTTGTCGGCGCCGAGCTCGGGGCCGGTGACGCTGCGGCTGATGGGCTGCTCGGACAGCTTGGCGGCGAGGGAGCCGGCCTGCAGCGTCTGGGTGATGTACTTGATGTCCTCGGGCGTGAAGACGCCCATGATCTGGCCGCTCGCGCTGATCTCGGACTGCAGCGTCGGCGCGGTGTAGACCTTGTCGTCGAGCAGGATGGCCATCGGCTTGCCGACATTGGCGCCGGTCAGGTCGCCCAGCAGCGAGGCGCCGCGGGCGTCCATGCGGAACGCGATGCCGGGACGGCCGTACTGGTCGGGCTGGCCGAAGGACGAGGTGACGCGCCAGCGGCCCTCGGCCTCGGTCAGGCGGAGGCCCGGGGCGTCGTAGAGCAGGATGTAGTAGAGGCCGTCGCGCTCCTCGACGACGAAACCGCGCTGCGCGAAGTAGGCGACGGGGTCGGCCTGCAGGTCCTCGAGCTGCTGGACATTGTCGTACCAGGCCTCGATGTTCTCGAGCTGGTACCAGCGGGCCTCGCTGGATCGCGACGCGCGGGGGCCGCGTTCCTGCAGCTCGGCGCGCAGGCGGGCCTCCTCGGGCAGGCTGCCGACCCCGGGCACGATGCGGAAGGTCAGCACGCCCGAGCCCTTGAGCAGGCGGATCAGGTCGGATGGGTCGTCGAGGCCGGAGCGCTCCTTCTCGTACTTTTCGTACGCGGCGACAGCGGCGGCGATGGCCGGCGCCGCGTCGGGGTGCGTCTCCATGAGCCGCGCGACGGTGCGGTCGCGCGGGCTGTCGATGGTCATCGGCTGGCCGGTCTCGCGGTTGTTGATGATGCGCGGGATGTCGGTCAGCTCCAGCGCGCGCCGGATCTCGTCCGGGTTCACCGCCGAGGCCAGCACCGCGTCGCGCGCGGTCTCGTAGGCCAGCTCCGCGGTCGCGGCGCCCTCGAGCAATCGGTCCTGCACGGCCTGGTCGGCCCCCGCGGCCTCGGCCTCGGTGAAGGCCTGGCGGGCCTGCAGCGACTCGTCGTACCGCAGCGCGGCGTCGCGGATCAGCGCCTGGCGCTCCGGGCTGCCGCCGGCGAGGGCGGCCAGCTCCGTCCGGCGCTGGTCGGCGGGCAGTCGCATCACGCGCTCCAGCTCCGAGCCGCTGATCGTGCGGGAGCCGGTCGCTGCGATCAGCGTCTCGAACTCCGCCCGCATCGCGCGGACCCGCTCGCTGGGCAGCGGCATCGAGATCTCGATGCGGTTGTCGCCCTGTGCGACCATCGAGATATCCATGGCGCCGGTGGGGTTCACGCGCCGCTTGAGGACCTCGATCGTCTGGCTCAGCACATTCGAGGCGCTCTCCTGCGCCTCGATCTCGACGGCGTAGACCAGGCTGGCGCCGCCCGCCAGGTCCTTGCCTCGACGGAGCTTCTCAGACGGCGGATAGATCGCCAGCGCAGCGAGGGCGAGCAGGGCGATCAGGAGTACGGTGTTTCGAATGAGTCGGGGCATAGGTGGAAATCAGCGGGGAATAAGGCAGGAGCGGAGCGTCGTGATCTCGTGCGAGTCGATCAGGCCTTGGCGGTCTCGGCGACCGGGCGCTCCTCCGCGTTGGACTTCTTGACGACGCTCTGCACGGAGGGCCGCGTCACGCGGATCTTGGTGTTCGTGGCCTCGTCGATCTTCAGGACCACCTCGTCGTCGCGGACCTCGACCACATGGCCGATGATCCCGCCGACGGTCACCACGCGGTCGTGCCGACGCAGCGACGCGAGCATCTCGGCGCGCCGGCGCTTTTCCTTGCGTCCCGAGAAGACCTGCATGATGAGCATGAACGCGAACAGCCCCAGCATGAGGAACAGGAGCTGGCCGCCGAACACGGGCGGCGGCGCCCCGCCCCCGCCGGCCCCGCCCAGTGGCTGACCCGCCTCGCCCGTCACGGCGCCGCCGCCGTCGGGGCGACCGGCGACCGGCGGCGCGGCCTCAGCCTGCGCAAGGAAGAAGGGCGACGAGAGGAGGTCGCCGGCGAAGGCCGGCATCGAGAGATCAGTGGTCGGTGTCATCGTGTGTCGAGGTCCAATGGCGGTCGGGCTCGTCCGTCCGGAGGGCGATCCCTGACCGTGCAGGCCGCCGAGACCCAACTTCCGGGGCCGCGGCGGCGGATTTCAATTCTCAGAACGCGCATCTCCGGACCGGCCGGGTTCCGAACCCGCCGGCCGCGAGGTCACCGGCCAGCGCCGGGCGAGAGAGGACCAAGCATCATCCCGGATCGCGGCCCGGATGTCCAACATGAGCCGCTGGAAGTGCCTCAGGTTGTGGATGCTGACCAGGATCGGCCCCAGCATCTCCCCCGCCATGAACAGGTGGCGGAGGTAGGCCCGGGAGAACGCACCCCCGCCCAGGACCGGCCACCCGTGGGCCGCCGGCCGGCAGGCCAGGCAGTCGCAGGTCGGATCGATCGGGCCCGGATCCTCGGCGAACTGGGCGTTCCGGAGCCGGATCGGGCCCGTGGGGGTGAAGGCGTTGGCGTTGCGGCCGTTGCGGGTCGGCAGCACGCAGTCGAACATGTCCACTCCGGCCCGGACCGCCGCGAGCAGGTCTCGCTCGTAGCCGACGCCCATCAGGTACCGGGGCCGGTCCGCCGGGAGCCTGGGGGCACAGTGCTCGACCACGCGGACAATCTGGTCGAACCCCTCCCCCACGGCCACGCCGCCGATGGCGTACCCCGGCAGGTCCACTCCGCAGACGCGTTCGAGCGACCAGTCCCGCCGGTCCAGGTCGGTCCCGCCCTGGACGATCCCGAAGAGGGACTGCTCCTCCGGTCGGGCATGCGCCGCCTTGCAGCGCTCCAGCCAGCGGATGGTCCGCTCGTTGGCGATGTCCAGGCGCCTGCCGTGGTCGTAGCCCTTCTTGCCGAGGCCCGAGGCCGCCGCCTGCTGCGCCGAGATCCGCAGTCGCGCCTGGTTGAGCGTCGCCGGGTCCACGCTCGGGGGGCAGTCGTCCAGCGCCATGATGATGTCGGCGCCGAGCTTGTTCTGTGTGTCGATGGCGCGCTCGGGGGTGAGGTCGATGAGCGAGCCGTCCACCACGGACTTGAAGACGACGGAGTCGTCGGTGACGGTGTTGGTGTCGGCGAGGGAGTACGCCTGATAGCCGCCGGAGTCGGTGAGGATCGGCCCGGGCCAGCCCATGAAGGCGTGCAGCCCGCCGAGCTTCGCGACGATGTCCGGCCCGGGTCGCAGCAGCAGGTGCAGCGTGTTGCCGAGCACGACCTGCGCGCCGGTCGCCGCGACGAGGTTGGGAAGAATCCCCTTGACCGAGCCGCGCGTGCCGACGGGCATGAAGGCGGGCGTGTCGAATGTTCCGTGGACCGTGGACACCCGCCCGAGCCGGGCGTGGCACGACGCGGACTTCGCCACGACCTCGAACGAGAGCGCGCCCATGGCGGTTATCGCTTGGACTCCGACGCCCTGCGAAGGATCTCCCGCTCGCGCTCCGTGAGGCTGTGCAGCCCCTCGGTGGAGACCTTCGCGAGGATGCGGTCCACCTCGGCGCTGGGCGGCGCCGGGGCCGCGGAGGGCCTTCGACCGGAGGCGGGTTTCGCCTTCTTTCGAGGCGGGCCGAGCACATCGAAGAAGTCCACCAGGTGGTGCGGGCGGCGCGCCAGGATGAACCCGGCGATGGCGCCGCCCATGTGGGCCGCGTCGCCGCCGGCGTTGTGGCCCTGCATGAGCAAGTTCAGGAAGGACAGCGCGACATAGCCGTACGCCAGCGTGCGGAGCTGGATGGTGAAGGGCAGGAACATGATCTGCATGGGCGCGCGGGGCTCGAAATAGGCCGCCGCCATGAGCACGCCGAACACGCCGGCCGACGCGCCGACCAGCGGGGTGCTCGGATCGCTCGACAGCACGCCCGGCACATTGCCGACGACCGTCCCCAGCAGGTTGAGCAGCACATACATCACGGCGCCGAAGATGCCGCACGAGAGATAGAACGCCGCGTAGCTCTTGGAGCCCATCCGCCGTTCGACCAGGTCGCCGAACAGCCACAGCGCGAACATGTTGAAGAACAGGTGCAGCCAGTTGGCGTGGAGGAACTGGAAGGTGATGAAGCGCCAGACCTCAAGCCCGAAGACGATGTGGCTCGTCCCGTCCGGGAAGGTCTGAAACATGAAGATCGCCTTGGCCGTCGAGAAGTAGCCCCACTGCCCGATGAACAGGCCGACCTTCGGAACCAGCGCCACGATCAGGAACACGGCGACATTGGCGGCGATGAGCCACTTGTTGAACGACCAGCCCCGCAGGCGGTCGAAGCCCGACGGACCCGTGCGGCCCGTCCTCGCGTATTCACGGTCGTGGATGCCCATGCAGCTGTGTCGTTCCGTCGCGTCCGTGCCGCCGTTTCCAGCGCGGCCACCCGGCCCCGCTCTCGCCCGTCCTTGGGGAAAACGACCGGCCGATCCTAACCCGGCCTCGGCGCCGATGCCCGGCCCTCGCCCCTCGGTCCCCGGGACCGCGCCAGTGTGTTACGGAGAACCGCCCCGCCGTTTCTGCTCGGTGGCCTCGCGCAGCGTCTTCTTTTCCTTCGCCGTCAGGCTGCCCATGCCGCTGGCGGCGATCTTGGCCAGGATGCGGTCCAACTCGTCCTGGATCGCCCGCTCTTGCTCCACGCGGCGCTTCTCGCGGCGCGAGGGTCCCCGGCGCTCCCGAGCCTCCTCCTGCTGGGCCCGGTAGATGGCCTCAAAGCCGACATCCCCGAGGTCGTCCGCCGCCCGGAGCCGGCGCCGCTCCTGCCAGCAGTACAGACCGCCGAAGACGGCGATCATCAGGAGCATCATGTGGTTGCCGACGGCTGCGAAGATGCCCAGCCCAACGGCCGCGAAGAGGCCGACGGTGGCCGTTGCGTCCATCGAGGCCGTGTAGCCCATCCGCCGCCAGAGAATCGCCTGCAGCACGCGCCCGCCGTCGAGCGGGAACAGGGGCATGAGCAGGTTGAATCCCAGGATCAGGATGTTCGTGTAGTGCAGCCACCACAGAAAGACGAGCCACCACGAGCCCAGCAGCGTGACGGAGATCGAGGGCTTGAAGGGGTTGAAGAGGATCGCGTCCCGGTGCCCTACGGCCCACAGTGCGCCGATGAAGACCGGCGCGAGGACGACATTCACCGCCGGCCCGCCCAGGGCCGTGACCAGGTGGGCCCGCCACTCGTGCGGCGGATTGCAGGTGGCCAGCCCACCCAGGGGCCACATGAGGATGTCGTCCGCCTCGCCCCGGACCGCTCGGCACGCGAAGCAGTGCCCGAATTCGTGGAGCAGCACGATCACGAACAGCGAGGCCATGGCCGTCGCCGTGAAGCCCACGCCCATGGTGTCGCGCGGGATCGAATAGAGGATCTGGGCGACGGCGTAGACGATGAACAGCAGGTGGACGCGGACCCGGATGCCCGCGACCCGGCCCAGCGACAACGCCCAGCCCATCGGGTTCTCGGCGTCGCCGAAGATGCGCCCGAAGATGCGCCGGAAATCGGCGCCGCGCCCATCGCCGCGATAGGACCCTCTCGGGCTCACCGTTGCGGCCCCAGCAGGCCCCGGCCCTGGGCGCGCAGGACGGCGATGATGCTCTTGGCGTCGTGCAACTCGCCCCGGTCGATCATCGCGAGGACCTCGGCGCCCGGCATGGGCTGAATCTGGATGTCCTCGTCTTCCTCAAGCTGCTGCCCGACCTCGGTAAGTTCTGTAGCGGCAAAGGCATGCATCTTCTCATCGGTCAGCCCGGGGGTGGTGTAGAACCATCCCAGGGCGGTGATCGTCCCGGCGCGGTAGCCGGTCTCCTCGATGAGTTCCCGCGCGGCGCAGGCGCCGGGGTCCTCGCCCTTGCCGAGCGTGCCGGCGGGGCACTCCAGCGTGTATTGCCCGATGGCGATGCGAAAGTTCCGGATCAGGACAATTTCTCCGCCGGGGAGGATGGGCACGATGACGACGGCGCCGGGGTGGCGGACGACCTCTCTGGTGAGGGTTCTCCCGCCTCGTCCCCGGTGGGTGACGATCTCGAAATCGAACCTTCGTCCCTTGTGGAGCAGCCGTCGCTCGCCGAGATCGCTCATGGTTGCGATGATAGGGCCGTGCCTTCCCACCCACATCCCGCGCCGCAGGCGCCGCATCCGTCGGAGGCGGACGGCGCCGACCCCGACCTGACCGCGCCGATCCGGCCGGTGCTGGTCGAGAACCCCATCGTGCGGTTCGAGGATGTCCACAAGTCGTTCGGCGAGCAGGCGGTGCTCCGGGGCGTCACGCTGCATCTGCGCGCCGGGGAAACGACGGTGGTGCTGGGGCCTTCGGGGGCGGGCAAGTCCGTGCTGCTCAAGCACATCGTCGGGCTGCTGCGCCCCGACAAGGGGCATGTCTTCTTCCGGGATGTGCGGGTGGATCACCTGGCCGAGCGCCGCCTGTCGGAGACCCGCAAGCACATCGGCTTCTTGTTTCAGATGTCGGCGCTGTTCGATTCGATGAATGTCGAGGACAATGTCGCTTTTCCGCTGTCGGAGCACACCGATCTGGACCCCGGGAGCCGATCCGCCCAGGTGGCGGAGGCCCTGCGGACCGTCGGGCTGGACGGCATCCAGAAGAAGCTCCCGTCCGAATTGTCCGGCGGCCAGCGGAAGCGCGTGGCCCTGGCCCGGGCCATCATCCTCAAGCCGGACCTGATTCTCTACGACGAGCCCACCACCGGCCTGGACCCCATCCGGGCCGACGGCATCAACGAACTGATCAACAAGCTGCGCAAGAACCTGAAGGTCAGCGGCGTCGTCGTCACCCACGACCTCATGAGCGCCCGGAAGGTCGCGGACCGGGTGGTGGTGCTGTACGACGGGCAGATCGTCGCCGACGGGACCTTCGAGGATGTGGAGCGGTCCCGGCATCCCTATGTGATGCGATTCCTCAGCGGTCGGTACGATCCGCTCCTCGACGAACGCGTCGCGCCCGCGCCGGGCGCGAGGGAGAACGACGATTGAACCCACGGATCCGGGACTTTCTGATCGGCCTGACCGCCATCATCGGCCTCGCGGGGCTCGCGATCACGCTGTTCCTTATCGGCGATGTGCAGACCCGGCGGACCTACCCCCTCGAGATCCACCTCGACACGGCGTCGGGCCTGTCCAGCGTCTCGCCCGTGACGCTCAACGGCGTGAAGATCGGCTCGATCCGGCACATCGCCTCCGCGGCGGACCCCTACGAGGGCGTCGCCCTGCTGGTGCATGTCTACGAGGGGTCGCAGATCCCGAGGGATGTGACCGTCTCCATCGACCGCTCCTTCGTCGGGGACGCGACGCTCTCGCTGCGAACGCCGCCCGGCGGTCCGCAGGAGGGCGGCTTCTTCGCGCCCCATGAGGTCATCACCGGCAAGGCCGCGTCGATGCTGGACCAGATCGGCTCCCTGCTCGACGAGCGACTGGCGTCGCTGGAATCCGCCGCGGCGTCGTTCGAACGGCTGAGCGCCACCTACACGCGCGTGGGCGAGCGCATCGAGGTCATGCTCACGCCCCCCACCGCCGAGGCGATCGCCTCGGGCGAGGCATCCTCGAACATCGCGGCGGCGGTGGCGAAGGTCCACGACGCCGCGGCGTCGATCGACCTGTGGCTCGGCGACGAGCAGATGCGCGCCGACGCCCAGCGCGCCGTGAGCAAGGCGGCGACGCTGGTGGACCAGACCGCCGAGGCCGTGGAGACCTTCAACACGACCGCCCGAACGGTCGGCGAAGAGGCGAAGCGGATGGGCGACAACGCCGGGGCGCTGGTGCGCGAATTCGCGACGCTCAGCGAGAATGTGGGGCTCGCCGTGGGCGATGCGCGGCTGATGCTGGGCAAGATCAACGAGGGCGAGGGCACCATCGGCATGCTGGTGAACAACCCCGACCTGTACCGGGCGTTGACCGACGCCGCGAGGCGACTGGAGAAGGCGCTGACCGAGGCGCAGCTGCTGGTCGAGAAGTACCGCAAGGAAGGCATCCCGATCCAGTGGTGAGGGGTTCGGCGTGACGAAGAAGAAGATCCGCACGCAGGGCCGGCTGGCGTTCGACCCGTCGCGCATGGCGGCGCCGGCGGAGGCGCCCGAGAAGGCCGGCGCCGAGAAGGATCGTCCCCTGCGCGTGCGCGACCTGGCGGGGCTCATCAACGAGGCCCTGCGCACCGGCGTGCCGCGCCCGGTCCGCGTCGTCGGGGAGGTCACCGGCTTTCGCGACCGCACGCACTGGTGGTTCAACCTGACCGACGACGAGGCGACGATCTCGTGCGTCATGTTCGCCTCCGCGGCGAAGACCGTCCGCTTCAGCCCCGAGGACGGCATGGAGGTCGTGGTCAGCGGGCGCGTGGAGCACTACGCCGAGCAGGGCCGGACGCAGCTGTATGTCACTCGGCTCGAGCCCGTGGGCGCGGGCGCGATGGATGCGCGGCTGCGGGCGCTGATGGAGGAGCTGCGGGCCAAGGGGTACTTCGACCCTGAGCGCAAGCGCCCGCTGCCGTGGTTCCCCAGGCGCGTGGCGGTCGTCACCTCGAAGACCGGCGCCGCGCTGCAGGATGTGCTCTCGACGATGAAGAAGCGCTGCCCCGCCGTGGATGTCGCGGTGATCGATGCGCTGGTGCAGGGCCCGGGCGCCGTCGCGGGCGTGGTCGGGGCGCTGGGCATGATCGCCCGGCGGCACGAGGCCTTGGGCATCGACGCCGTGATCCTGACGCGCGGCGGGGGCTCGGCCGAGGACCTGGGCGCCTTCAACGACCGCGCCATCGCCGAGGCCATCGTCCGCTGCCCCGTGCCGGTGGTCGCGGCGATCGGCCACGAGACCGACACCACCATCGCCGAGCTGGTCGCCGACGAGCGCTGCGCTACGCCCACGCAGGCGGCGGTGCGGCTGACGCCCGACCGCGAGCAGGTGGGCGTGCAGTTGGAGAGTCTGTCGCGCCGGCTGCGCGCCGCCGCGCGGGGCGCCATGCATACGCGCCGACTGGCGGTTTCCACCCTCGCCGAGCGTCTGGGCGCCCAGCGACCCGAACGCGTCTACGCCCAGCGCCGGATCGCGCTCGCGGACGCCGCGTTGCGCCTGGACACGGCGCTGCGCGGGCGGGTGTCGCGTGTGGACCTCGGCGCGCTGAGCGCCCGGCTCGACCGCGCAGCGCGTGGCGCTGTGCAGCTCCGGGCGGAGCGTCTGAAGGGGGCTGCGAGGTCGCTGGAGGCCGTGGGCCCTGCGAGCGTGCTGTCGCGCGGGTTCTCCGTCACTTTCGCGCCGGACGGGCGGGCGGTGAAGTCCGCGGCGCAGGTGAAGGCGGGCGACCGCGTGACGACGCGGGTGAGCGCCGGGCAGTTCGTGTCGATCGTCGGCGACAATCCGTCGAACCGGGAACCCCGCTCCGGGCCCGCGCCCGGCGGGAAGCGCCCGCGCAGGGCCGACGAGGGCTTGGATTTATTCGGCGGCCAGAGGTAAGGTGAGCTCCGTGCAGAAGCGCAGCGCCGGCAAGCCGAAGAGCGCCGCCGACTCCGGAACGGGGCCGGAGATGTCCTTCGAGGAGGCGCTGGCGCATCTCGAGAAGATCATCGACCGCATCGAATCCGGCAAGATCGGGCTGGAGGAGTCGATCGGCGAGTATGAGCGGGGCGCGGCGCTGCTCAAGCGCTGCCGCGCCATTCTCGACCGGGCCGAGCAGCGCGTCACCGAGCTGACCGGCGCGCCGGGCGACGAGCGGAGCCGGTGACCGGCATGGGCCTGGCCCTCTCCCTGCCGCCGTCGTGGCTGGCGTTTCCGCCGATGCTCTTCCTGTTCCTGGTCGGCGCCTGCGTGGGCTCGTTCATTAATGTGCTCGTGTACCGATTGCCCCGGGGCGAAGGCCTCTGGAGCCCGCCGTCCCGCTGCCCGGCGTGCGGCGTGCGGCTGAGCTGGCGCGAGAATTTCCCGATCCTCGGCTGGGTGTTCCTGCGTGGGCGCTGCCGGTTCTGCCGCACGAAGATCTCGCCGGAGTACCCGCTCATCGAGTTCGCGACGGCGCTGGTGTTCCTGGGGCTCTTTGTGACTTGGTTTCCGGGGGCCGGAGCCGTCGGCTCGCCATGGGGTTCGGCGGCGGACATCCCCGCGTGGGCGCGCCTGGGCGTGGACACCGGCTGGCCGATGCTGGTGATCGCGCTCGCGCTGGCGGCGTCGCTGCTGGCCATGACGCTGATCGACGCACGGACCTTCACGATCCCGCTGATCCTGCCCTGGGCGGCGACCATCGTGGCGATGGTCGGGCACCCGCTGTATGCGCTGGGGCTGGGGATCGCGCGGGGCGACTTCTCGCGCGGCCTGTCCGCCTCGATCGAGTGGACG
Organism: uncultured bacterium; assembly: GCA_938003595.1. GTDB lineage: Bacteria > Planctomycetota > Phycisphaerae > Phycisphaerales > UBA1924 > JACVCK01. Next base: position 630 of record CALKYH010000229.1, on the reverse strand, counting down.
ATCCCCGTGCCGGAGGGCCCCGCATTAGGCGCGGCGCTGGGAGGTGGTCTCGGACTGGGCCTCTCGATGCTGCTGCTGAAGATCGGCTGGCTGCCCCGGTCGTTCGCGGACTTCGATCGCTGGGCGGAGGAAGCGAAGGCGACGGCGGCGAACGAGCCGCAGGCGCCGGCGACAGAGGAGCGGCTCTCGCTCAAGGCGCTGCTGCTGCGCACGCTGCTGTTCACCGGGCCCGCGGTGGCCCTGATGGTCGTTGGGTTCGTCGTCGGAGAGCCGCTGGGCAAGCCGATGCCGGGCATGCTCATCGGGGCGCTGGTTGGCCTTGTGATCGGCGCGATCCTGCGCGCTGCGGTGCCGGTGAGTTCGGGCGAATCGGCCGTGCAGGCCGATCCCAAGGCCGCGCGAGGCCGGCCGGCGATCTTCGGCCTGTTCGCCGACTTGTTGCCTCCCGCGGCGCTGGGCGGCGCGGGGTGGCTCATCAGTCCGGGCGTGGCGCTGTTCGGGCTGGGGGTGGGCGTGGTGATGTCAGCGGCCGGGCATCGCTGGGTTGACCCGAGCGAGCCGGAGGTGGAGGACGACGCGCCCCATTGGTTGGCGTATCCCCATGCCCGGCGGGAGATGTTCAAGGAGATC
>CALKYH010000228.1 GCA_938003595.1 uncultured bacterium | reverse complement strand
AAGATCGCGCTGATCCGGCGCTACCTCGACTGGATGGTGGAGTTCCGCGACGAGCGCTACGCCATGAGCAACATCCGCCGGCGCATCACCTGGTTCGGCAAGCGCCTGGGGCCCTGCAAACCCCTCAAGGAAGCAATCCGAACCGCGGAAAATCCCGCCGCGGTCCACGCCGCACTGGACGTGTTCGCCGTGGGCGGTCTCCGCTTCTACTCGGGCCGAACGATCGAGCCGGCCGAGGCCGAAGAGGCGCTGGTCGGCTAGCGGGGGAGTCCGGCGAGTTGCGGCGCCGGGGGTGAACTCGTCAGAATCCCCCCATGACCACCGCCAGCCCCACGGGCGCGACGGCCAAGCGCCGCCGCGGCATCCTCGACCTCATCGAGTTCATCGGCAACAAGCTGCCCGACCCGGCGGTCATCTTCGTCATCGGCGCCCTGCTGGTCATCGCCCTGTCCGCCTTCGGCGCCGCGCAGGGCTGGGAGGTCGAGGAACTCCGCCCCGTCGTCGGCGTCAACGACGCCGGCCAGCGCACCATGGAGCTGGAGCCCACGGGCAACTTCATCCGCCCGATGAGCCTGATCTCCCCCGACGGCATGTACTGGATGATCTCGACCATGGTGTCGAACTTCATCAACTTCCCGCCGCTGGGCATCGTCCTGGTCGGCATGCTCGGCATCGGCGTCGCCGAACGCACCGGCATGATCGCCGCGGCGCTCAAGGCCATGATGCTCGTCACACCCCTCAAGCTCCTCACCCCCATGATGGTCTTCCTGGGCGTGATGTCCTCCGTAGGGTCGGACGCGGGCTACATCATCCTGCCCCCGCTGGCCGCGGCGCTCTACAAGAGCGTCGGCCGCTCGCCCCTGGCCGGCATCGCCGCCGTCTTCGCCGGCGTCTCCGGCGGCTTCAGCGCCAACTTCTTCGTCTCCGGCGGCGATGTGGTGATGGCCGGCCTCACGAACGTCGGCGTCGCCATCATCGACCCCGGCTACAGCGTCGTCCCGACCTGCAACATCTACTTCATGAGCGCCTCGGTGTTCCTGCTCACCTTCGTCGGCTGGGCCGTCACCGCCTGGTTCGTCGAGCCACGCCTGTCGTCGCGCACGCCCGAGGAGGGCGGCCCCAGCAAGCCCGAGACCACCGGCCTGGCCGACGCCGGCATGGCCGCTGACGAGAAGAAGGGCCTGATCCTCGCGCTGATCGCGCTGGTCGTCACCCTTGGTGTGGGCCTCGCGTGCATCTTTACGCCCGGATGGCCCCTGGCGGGCAAGGTCCCCGGCGGCAGCGCGGATCGCTGGCCCCTGGGCATCGTGCCCCTGATCTTCTTCGCGTTCCTCGCCCCCGGCGTGGCCTACGGCGCCGCGACGGGCTCCGTGAAGAAGAGCGCCGATGTCATCCACCTCATGGTCGAATCCATGAAGGCGATGGGCCCGATCATCGTGCTCGCCTTCTTCGCCGCGCAGTTCATCGGCTACTTCAACCACTCCAACCTCGGGCGCATGATGGCCATGGCCGGCGGCGAGGCCCTCGCGACCGCCCAGATGCCGATCGAGGTCCTGATCCTGGTCTTCATCGTGCTCTCGGCGTTCTTCAACCTGTTCATCGGGTCCATGAGCGCCAAGTACGCGATCCTCGCGCCCATCTTCGTGCCCATGTTCATGCTCGTGGGCATCTCTCCCGAGATGACGCAGATGAGCTACCGCATCGGCGACTCGGTGACGAACATCATCACGCCGCTGAACTCGTACATGGTCATCATCCTCGTCGTCATGCAACGCTTCGCCCCCAAGGGCGGCATGGGCACGATGATCGCCATGATGCTGCCCTACACGGTCTGCTTCCTGCTGGCGTGGGCGGCGGTCATCGTCGTGTGGCTGGAGTTCGGCTGGGACCTGGGCATCGGCGGCCCCCTCCGCTACATCCCCAGCGACGCCCTCGCGGCGCCGGCGTCCTGAACAGGCGGCTCCTCTCGGTCCTGCAGAACCCGGAGCGCGAGCGACGGGCCCTGTGCGCACCGGGCAGCGCCGCGCCGTCCTGCAGGACGCGCACGATGCCCGTCGCTCGCGCTTCGGGCTCGGTCAGGAACTGGAAATGGTGGCTTGCGAACGACCGCGTCAGTCCAGCGCTTCGCTGTCGATCCCCGCGCTCTCGCCCTTGAGGCGCTTCTCGGTGAACCGCTTCACCCAGTTCTCGAAGGTCTTGCCGTGCGCTGTGTCTTTGCCCGTGAACTCCACGCGCTCGATCTCGCTGAACCGCACGGTCACCTTCTCGTTGGAATCCGCCGGCAGCAGGCGCACCACCGAGTCCGCCAGCGTGGCGCCGCGCCGGCGGTCGAAGATGTAGCCGCTCGTTGCGCCGCCGCGGATCGTCAGCGTCACATCGCCGCGATAGTCGAAGGCCTTCTCCAGCGCGTCGATCAGGGCCGCCTCGTGCTCGCGTGTCGCCACCAGCCCCTGGAGCGAGGGCTTGCCCGCGGGCTCGGTCGTCGGCTGCACTTTCACATCCTGGGGCATCAGCTCGCTCCTCCGAACACGCGGCCCGTATCCGGGTCCATCAGTTTCCAGCCCGTCTGCCGGCAGATGTTCTGCAGGACAGCCCAGGCGATCTCGTCCTCGTTGATGGCCACCAGCGCCTGGTTCACATCGTCCGCCGGCCCGCCCGAGAGCGGGAACTGCACCACCATCCCCGGGCCGTAGGCGATCGATTCCCCCCCGCGCGAGCCGTCCGGCGCCGTGTTGAACCGGGCCAGCGTCTTGAGCACATCGCGCTTGGGGCCCAGCGGGCGCATCTTCCCCGTCGGGGACGAGGACCCGGCCGGCGGGGCGTCGCTGGAGAACAGGATGACCTGACGGAACTTGGCCATGGGGGGCCCGGGCGACGGGCCGTGCGGCCGATCCGGGGCGGGGGAGTATCGGCGGGCGGGGCCCCCGGGGCAAACGGCGGCCTTCTACCGGCCCGCCACGGCGGCCGCGGCGTCTCGTGCGGCCCGATCCTCGATCCGCGCCAGGGACTCCGGCGTCGTCCACGGCAGGGCCGCGATCTTGTCCTTCAGCCGGGCGGGCATGGGCTTGCCCTCCTTCTCGAACGACGGCCGGCTCTTCCAGAACCGGTGCATCCAGAGGTATTGCTCCGGCGCCCGGCGCACCATGGTCTCGATAGCCCGACGGTACCGGGCGGTGATGTAGAACAGCGGGTCGGGCTGCGGCTTCCAGTCCTCGGGATAGATGATGTCCACGACATCGATCTCGTAATGGAAGTCGGCGCCGGGCGCGGCCCGGTAGGGCCGGCCGGAGGGATCCGGCCGGGGCGTGGATCGCGCGCTGCCGCAGACGATCGGCGTGTCGAACCGCATCGCCAGCAGCCCGATGGACTTGTAGGCCGAGGCGAGCCGGTCGAAGAACGGCACGAACAGCCCGCGGTCGCCGGCGTTCTGGTCGGCGATGAAGGCGACGGGCTCGCCCTTGCGGAGGATCTCGGGCATGCGGTGCGCCGCGCCGAACTTATCCAGCAACTCCAGCCCGGCGCCGGCGCGGGTCTCGCGGACCCAGCGGTCCAGCGGCTTGAGGTCCAGCGGGCGGTACAGCGCGTGCATGGGGAATCCCAGCTCCGCGAGGGTGTAGCCCAGCACCTCCCAATTGCCGCAGTGCCCGGTGATGAGCAGCGTCGGCCCGCCCCGGATCATGCGTTCGAGCGCGGGGCCGAACTCGCCGAGTCGCACCCGGTTGGCCCAGCCGTCGCGGGTGATGAGCCGGGGCGTGAACGCCATCTCGACCGCGAGGCCGAAGAGCCTGCGGTAGGCCTCGATGGCCGCGGCCTCGTGCTGCTCGGCGGTCCACTCCGGGAAGCACCACGCGAGGTTGTCTATGGCGCGCCGCAGGCGCCCGCGGTTCCACGGGGCGCGCCCCATGGCCTCGCCCAGGGCGCGCATGGTGCGGAGGTTCTGCTCGATGGGGAAGAACTGGAACGCGCCCACCGCGGCGCGCACGGCCGCGTAGATCGGCGTGTGCGTCCAGGTGGGGAGGGCCTGACCTGCCATGTCGCTGGGTCGCTCGGTCGCTCCGCGGCGCCGGCCGGGGGCGCTGGATCAGCCGGCGTCCTGCATGCCGGTCAGCGTGTAGAGCCGGTTCTGGTTCAGGATGGGGATGCCGGTCTGGCGGGCGGTGTCGAACAGGCGGTCGTACTCGCTCGCGGCGCGCTGGAGGCGGATGAACTCATCGATCACCGCGACGGGGGCGGTCGCCGGGGGCTGGGGCGGGATCGCGGGGCGCGAGCCGAGGATGAGGAAGTCCGTGTCGCCGCCGAGGTCCTGCTGCACCACGCCGCCCCAGTTGGTGATGATGGCCTCGACCTCGCGGAGTTCGGACTGCGAGCCGACGGTGTCGCCGTCGAGATCGAAGTCGCCCGCGATGACGAAGGAGTAGGTCTTGTTGGGGTCGTAGAGGGCGTTGGCGAAGACATCGCCGGAGACGATGGGGTCGCCCTTGTTCTCGCGGATGATGCGGACGGTGGAGGAGTTGGGCCCGATCTGAACGACCTCGACCGTGGCCTTGCCGCGCGGGTACTCGCCGTTGGCGCCGGGGCGGATGCTCGCGGGGTCGCCGTAGACCTCGAAGGTCATGCCGATGACCAGTCGCTTGGAGCGGGACAGGTCGATGTAGGCGGTGCGGTCGATGGGGTTGACGCTGACGATGCGCCCGTCGACGAGGGCGTACTCGTCGTTGGGGCGGAGCAGGTCGGCGCTGCGCTCGGCGCGGAGGGTCTCGAGCTGGCCGGCGAGGATGAGGTTCTCCTCGCGGAGGCGGCGGGCCTGGTCCTCGCGCCGGGCGATGTCGTCGGCGAACTGCCGGCGCATCTCGGCGACGCGCTCGTTGTTGCCGTCGATGGTGGAGCCGACCGAGGCGCGGTAGGTCTCGACCTCGGACTTGTACTGGCCGACCTCGGCGTTCAGCGCCGCGATCGTGGCCTGCTGGTCGCTCACGAGCCGGCCGACGCGGGCGACCTCGGCCTGCAGGTCGGACTGGGCGCGGGCGGCGGCGTCCTGCGCGTCGCCGAGCTGGCGGCGCAGGTTGGCGATGGACTGTTCGCGGTCGCGGATGAGGGAGACCAGGGGCGACGCGTCGGCCCCGTCGATGCCCTCAAGGCGCTCGTTGAGATCGGCGAGGGTGTCGCGCTCGGAGCCGGTCACGCGGCGCATCGTCTCGCGGAGCGAGTCGGCGAGATAGACGACCAGGCTCTTGCGGTCGGCCTGGGCCTGGGTCAGGAGCGACTGGACCTGGTCGGTCCGCTCGCTGCTGCGCAGGATCGTGTTCTGCTCGTTGTCGCGCACCGCCAGCTCGCCCTGGAGGCGCTGGGCGCGGGCGAGGAAGACGATCGAGGTCACGAAGAAGCCGACCGTCAGGACCAGAAGCATGACGATCCAGACCAGGGGCCACGCGTTGGAAGTGCCTTTGCTCGCCATTGTCGGCTTTGCTCCGAGGGCGCCGTCCGGGCGGCCGGAGGCGTGAGGGGGTCATTGAGGATGTGGCCAGAGGGGCTCTGCGCGACGCCCGTCGCGGGGGACCCCGGCTCTCGAACCTATCTAGATAGGCGCGAGAGGGTAGAGGGCCATACGGTCGGAATCCCGCCCTGGTTGCCGCGGAGTGTCGCGGTCGGCGGCGGGGCCGTCAACCGGGCCCGGCCCTGACGGGAATCGGGGGCCGCGGGGCGCTGATCAGCCCCCGAACAGCCACGACTGGAGCAGCCAGACCAGCCCCAGGAAGGTCGCGAAGGCGGAGGTGTCCGTCACCATGGTCAGGAAGATGGTCGAGCCGGTGGCCGGGTCGCGCTTGAAGCGGGTCAGGATCAGGGGCAGGGCCGAGCCCACAAAGCAGCCCATGGACAGGGCGAAGATCATCGCGACGCCGCCGACCGCGCCCAGGCGCCAGTTGATCTGGCGGATCAGCCCCAGCTCGCCGATGCCCCAGCCGACCAGCAGCAGCATCGAGCCGACGGTCAAGCCCGTGAGGCAGCCCACCGTGACCTCTCGCGTGATGAGGCCGACGCCCCGGCCGGGTCGGACCTCGCCCAGCGCGATGCCGCGCATGGTGACGGCCAGGGACTGCTGCCCGGCGTTGCCCGCCTGGTTGGCGATGACGCCCATGAGCGCCGCGACGATCTCGTACTGCTCGACGAGGGGTCGGAAGCCCAGCACCACGGTGGCGGCGGCCTGGGAGGTGAGCAGGTTCACGGCCAGCCAGGGCATGCGACCGCGGAACTTCTCGCGCACGGTGCTGTTGACCGACTCGCCGGCGCCGGCGCCGACGGACAGCTGCACGTCCTCGGTCTGCTCTTCCTGGATGATGTCGACGACGTCGTCGATGGTCACGACGCCCAGGAGGCGGTGGTCCTCGTCCACGACGGGCAGCGAGAGGTAGTCGTAGCGCTCGAACTCGCGGGCGACATCCTCCTGGTCCATGTCCGGACCGATGGTGTCCAGATCGCGGATCATGATCTCTTCGATCTTCTCCGTGGCCCGGGCCGTCAGGAGGCGGCGCAGCTCGAGCACGCCGGCCAGACGCATGCCGATGTCCACGACATAGACATACATGCCCTGCGTTTCGGACTGGGTGAACAGGTCGTCGTTGCGGAGATGGTCGATCGTCTGGGCGACGGTCAGGTGCGCGGGCACCCAGACATACGAGGTCGTCATGAGCCCGCCGGCGCTCTCGGGCTCGTACTGGGCGAGCTTGCCGAGCTTCGCGGCCAGCGGCGCGGGCATGTGGCGCAGGGTCTGGGCGGCCTGGTCCTTGCCCATGGACTGCAGCAGGTCCGCGGCGTCGTCGGGCTCCATGATCTGCAGCAGTTCGGCGGCCTCGACGGGGCCCAGGTCCACGAGGACGGTCGCCGCCAGCGCGTGGTCCATATGGGCCAGCGCCTCCGCGGCGGACTCCTCCTCCATGTGCTTGACGACCTCGGCGGATTCCTCGGCGCTGAGCGTCTCGAGGGTGTCGGCGGCGTCGGGCGCCTCCTGCTCCTCGACGGCGGGGGCCAGCTCCTGCGCCGTCGCTTCTCGCTCGAGCAGTTCGGCGACGCGCTCGTCCGCGACGGAGCGGTCGGTGTCGATGGACTCGTCGCCCGCGTCGTCGTCCTCGATGGCGCGCGGGATGGGCCGGCCCGCCGGGAACTCCGGATGCGGCGCATCGTCGCGGTCGTCGATGGGGCGGCCGTCGTCGCTCACGGCGTCATGCTACCTCGCGCCCCGCGCGGACGGGTCCCTGGACGGCGCATCGCCCCGCGATCGAGCGGACGCCAGACAGTGGTGGTGTGCGCCGGGGACGGCTGTCCGCGGAGCTAGGATGGCGCATCGGCGGCTGGCCCGGGTTCGGTCCGCCGCGCGGAGCGACTACATGCGACACCGATGCGCCACGGATCACGATGTCGAAGCGCTGCATGCTCTGTATTCCAGCCCCGAGGTCGCCCCCAATATGGGTTTCGACCCCATGCCGATCGAGGCGTTCGGGCAGGTTCTGGCGTCGTGGCGGGGGCTTGGCGAGGTTCGGGTTGTCGAGGACGAGGCTGGGCTGGTGGCGTCGTACCGATTGGAGCGTCGCGAGCGCCGGATGCGTGGCGTCGTCTACCTCGCGTCGTTCGCCGTGGCGCCCCACCGATCGGGGCAGGGCCTGGGCTCGCGGACGCTGAGCGACCTGATCGCCGAGCTTCGGGCCGAGGGTGTGCGCCGGATCGAGCTGCTGGTCGCGTCCGACAATCCGAAGGCGGCCGGGCTCTTCCGTCGCCACGGGTTCGAGCACGAGGGCACGCTGCGCGCGTACTTCAGGAGGGCCGGCGCCGAGGCCTTCGTGGACGAATACGCCATGGCGCTGCTGCTCGACGGCCGCAGCCCGGGCGTGCCGAGCGCTCGAGCGTCGCACCGCGGCGTCGCCGACCATTATGCGTGGGGCCAGGGCTGCGACGGCTGGCGGCTGGTGGCTTCGTCCGGATTAAGCGTCATCGAGGAGCGGATGCCGCCGGGATCGTCCGAAACGCGCCACTATCACGCCGTCTCACGCCAGTTCTTCTATGTGCTCCGGGGCGAGCTGGTCGTCGAGTGCGGCTCCGAGCGGTGGGAGATCGGCGAGCGACACGGCCTGGAGCTGCCGCCGGGCGTCGTGCATCAGGTCCGCAACGAGGGCGCCGTGGACGCGGAGTTCCTGGTCGTGTCGCAGCCGCCGAGCCACGGCGATCGCCACACGCCCAGGTCATGATCCGGCGTCAGACCTTTGGCTCGCTCGCGCCGGCCAGCCGTCCGGCGTAGCGCCGGCGGATCGGCGCCGCGATCTGCGCCACGAAGGCGTCCACCTGCTGGGGGGCGAGGCCGACATAGCGGGCTGGGTCCAGCGCCGCGCCGAGGTCCACGCCCTTGAGCAGCGGCTCGGCGCGCAGGCGGTCGATCAGGTCGTTGGGCTTGCCCTCGTTCTTCACGGCGTTTCCTGCGCTCTGCGCGTGGACGCGGATGGCCTCGTGGACTTCCTGCCGGTCGCGCCCGAGGCGCACGGCCTCCATCATCAGGTTCTCGCTCGCCATGAAGGGCAGTTCGGCGAGGAGATTCTTCCGAACCGTCGCCTCGTGGACTTCCAGCCCCGACGCGACGTTGTGCATAAGGTCGAG
>CALKYH010000227.1 GCA_938003595.1 uncultured bacterium | reverse complement strand
GAGGGCGCGGGCATGTTGGGCGTGTCGGGGGAGGAGAACATCAGCGGGCCGCCGATGTCGGGCGCGTTGGCGAAGGAGCCGGGGGTGGTGCCCTCGCGGTTTGTGGAGGGGTTGATGGCGCCGCGGAGGGGCGGGGGGAGCGTGGAGCCGTCGGAGGTGTTCGGGCGGGTGATCATGGTCGATGTCCTTGCGTGAGCGCGTGTTGGGGCGCGCGGAATCGTCGGAGGTTCAGGCGGTCGCGGCCGGGGCGTCCACGGTCATGGTCCAGACCATGACGGACAGGTCGGGCGGCGTAGCGCCGAGCTGGCGGAGCATGTTGAGGCACTGGGCGCGGTGGTGGACGCCGTGGGTCATGAGGTGGGTGAGCACGGCGCCACGGGTGAAGGAGTAGGTGCGGCCGCCTCTGGCGCCGGTGACGATCTCGTCCACGGGGCGCGCGGCGGATTTCTCGATGTCGTCGGAGGCGTCGGCGAGCATGGCGCGGAGCTGGTCGACGGTGAAGTCGGCGGTCTTCTCGGGGCGGGGGCGCTGCTCGCGCTGGGCGAGCATGTCGCTCCAGCCCATCATGGCGCCGGCGATGTGGGCGATGGTGTGGTGGAGGGAGCCGGGTCCGATGTCGAAGGTCTGGTGGAACTGCTCGCGCGTGAGTGGGGCGCAGGCGTCGAGCAGCCGATCGTTGGCCCAGCGGTTGTGGGCGAGGAGGATGGTGACGGGGTCGCTTGTCGGCATGGTCGCGTTCCCTCCGCCGGTGCGAACCGGATCAGGTTCAACGGGTGCATCTCAGCCCGCCTCGGAACGATTCCGGGGGGCGCCCCGAGCGAATGTGATGTCGGACAAGGGAAGTGTAGCGGGGGCGGGCGGGGGGATCGAACGGGGCGGGCGGGGGTGCGATCAGGGCTGGAGGCGGCGACGTGTGGCGTCCGTCAGAATCCGGAACGCGGGAACGAACTTGCTGTTTGGACACTCCTCGATGAATCGCTCGGCCCATGTGATGCGCTCGATCGAATCCTGCTCAACGAAGAGCTGATCAGTCCATCCTGGCGCCGCTTCGTAGAGAAGCATGTCCAGGGCCGTCCAGCCCTCCCGGCCTCGCGCGAGCGGATCGGCGCCAAGCAGCAGGAGATCCTCCAGAACCTCGACCGAATGATTCTCGAGCCAAGCGCTGCCGAATCCGGCGTGGTACAGCGGCAAGTAGCCGAGCGCGTCCGGGGCGTTCGGATTCGCGCCATTGGCGACCAGCAACCTGAGAAGTTCGCGAATCTCCGGCATCTTGAAATCTCCGGAGCAATGCACTTCCTCGGCGACAACATTCAGGCACTGGTTGAGCAGGTCCGGCGACACGGGCTGGCTTCGTTTGAGCAGCCAAGCGGCGGCGCCGGGGTTGAGACGCTCGGCCACAGTTCGGAGCCGATCGCCCCCATTTCGTTCGACGGGCATGCCGAACGACAGCAGCAGGTCACAGAAGCGACTCTCCTCCGCTTCGAATCGCCGATCGAAGGTCTCCAGGGCGTGATCAAGGGCATCTTCGCCGTGATCGTCCACAGCGTCGATAATCGCTCCGCAATCGATCAGCGTCCTCAGCGCCTCTGCGGTCCGAGCTCTTGGGATAAGAGTTCGCTGCCAGCCAGCTCGCCAATCCTCCGGCGTCACCTGCGCCGCGAGCACACTGAGCGATTCAATGTCATTGAGCCGGACAGCTGCTCGCAGCAGCTCCTCGCCATCGAATGCCCTCGCTCGCAGTGCGTCCAAGTCCGCTGCCATGCAGGAGTTCCTCACACCTTCTCGTACGCCACATCCCGCTTCACGCGCCGGCCGACTTCGCTGGCGTAGCGCCGGCCGAGGTTCTCGCGGTGTTCGGTCGCCCAGGCGGTGAGGGCGGTCGCGCTCGGGGGCGCGGGCTGGTCGGAGTCGAGGAGGTTGCGCATGAGGCCCTTGATCTCCTCGCGGGTGATGATGAAGTCCCCCACCATCGGGTTCAGGGCGCGGGCGACGAGGTAGCCCAGGGCGGGGTTCACGGGGACGATGGGGCGCCTGACGCCGATGATCTGCCCGACCTTGGCGACCAGGCCCCGGTAAGTGAAGGCCTCGGGGCCGACGGCGTCGGCCTGGGTGTTCTCTGTCCGCGCGGCGTGGTCGATCATCAGCGCGGCCATGTCGTCCACATGCAGGGGCCGCAGCTTGTAGGCGCCGTCGCCGAAGACGCCGAAGATCGGCAGCTTGCGCAGCGTCCAGGCGATGTTGTTCACGAGGATGTCGCCCCGGCCGAAGAGCACGCCGGGGCGGATGATCGCGTGGGGAACGCCCAGGGCGCGGAGGGCGTCTTCGAGCTCGTGCTTGCCCTTGTAGTAGCCCAGGTCGTCGGCCTCGTCGGCGTGGAGGATGCTCACATGGACGATGCGGCGCACGCCGGCGCGCTGCGCGGCGCCGAAGAGCGCCTTGGTGTTGCGCACGGCCAGGTCGAAGTTGAAGAGCCGGTGGTTGAAGCGGACCCAGTAGGTGTTGAACAGCGTGTCGGCGCCGTCGAGCGATGAGGCGAGGGCGTCGGGGTCGTCGAAGGCCAGGGGGCGGAGTTCGAGCGCGGCGCCGAAGGGGTTGGGCCGGTTGGGCGAGTTGGTCAGGGTGCGGACGCGGTCGCCCCGGTCGAGCAGGCGCTCGGTCACGCTGCGCCCGGTGTAGCCCAGGGCGCCGGTGACGACATGGAGGGGGGCGGCCATCGCCCCGGAGTGTAAGTCAGCCGGGGCGGGCGGCGCGTTCGACCATCAGGGTGTCGGTGTACTGGCGCATGCGGATGATGCGCCCGTCCTTCAGGTCGTAGACATGGGCGAACGCGGCCTCCATGGGCTTGCCGGTGGCGTTGTTCGTCGCGGTGTAGACGCCGATGGCGACGACGGAGCTTCCGGCGTCGATCCACTCGTGGACGACGGCGCGCCAGTCGGTCCATTCGGTGCGGAGGCGGGTGAAGGCGTTGGCCAGGACGGCGTCGGCGCCGCGGTGGTGGCCGCCGGGGAAGCCGGGCAGTTGAATCCACTCGATGTCGGGGTCGAAGATGCTCCGGATGGTCTCGATGTCCTTGGCGGCGAAGGCCTTGTAGAGGTCGCGGACGATGTCGGCGGAGGACCGTGGCGAGTCGGGCATGGTCGCGCTCCGTGGCGGGCGGGCGAGGGAATACGGACGGGCGCTCGGCGGTTCAGGATGAGACGCGGGGACCGACCTTCGGGCGCCGGGGCGTGTGGGAGATGGACGAGAGAGGCCCGCCGTCACGGGCCGCCCGGGAGGGTGAGAACAACAGCGGGGCGACCTTGGCGTCGCCCCGTTGTTGCTTTTGTTCGTGGATGGCGTGGACGCCGGTCAGTGCAGGAGGCCGTTGTTGGCGAAGTAGGTGGAGATCTCGTTCCAGATGCGCGAGGTCTGGTTGGGGTCCATGAAGGCGCCGTGGGTGGCGCCGTCGAGGATCTCGATGAAGCCGGTGGTCCCGGCGCCGTAGCCGAGGCGGTCGAGGTCCTGCTTCAGGAGGACGACGGCGTCGTTGAGGTAGTAGTCGTCCTGCGTGCCGACGGCGATGCGGATGCTGTCGCGGAAGATGGGCCCGTACTTGTCGGGGTTGGCGCGGAGCATGGCGCCGATGTCGTAGCGCTTCCAATGCTCGACGACCTTCTTGTCGATGGAGCCGTCGAGCGAGTTGAACATGGGGACGGGGAGGCCGTTCTCGCGCGGGCCGAAGACGGCCTGCCAGGAGCCCCACTGCTGGCCGCTCTCGAAGGCGGGGCCGAGCACGCGCTCCATGCTGTTCTCCTGGCGCACGGACATGCGGGGCTGGCCGTCCTTGCGGTAGGAGGGCACTTCCTTGCCCTCGCGGGTGTACATGTTCGCGTCTTCGTAGAGGTTGGCGAGCTGGAAGGCGCGGAAGTCCACGGGGTCCGGCGCGGTGGCCCACGCGGCGCCGAAGGTCTCCGGGTGCGTCAGCGCGAGCCAGATGGCGGACCAGCCGCCGGAGGATTGGCCACGGAGGACGCGGGCCTGGGGCTCCTGCACGAGGGAGAACTTCTTCTCGATCGCGGGGATGAGCTCGGTGACGATGGCCTGGGCGACGGGGCCGTTGTTGTCGGAGTCGGCGCAGAGGTGGTGGCCGTAGGGACCCTGGGTGTCGAAGGCGATGAAGAAGGTCTTGGACCAGAAGGGGTCCACGGGCTTGTTGGTCTGGATGGCGTAGCCGACGCGGAAGGCGTGAACCCAGGCGTCGAGGTGGTCGCCGCCCATTTCGGAGTCGTTGGAGACGGCGCCGGAGATCCAGTAGACGGCGGGGTACTTGCGGCTGGGGTCGTAATCGACGGGCAGCGCGACGCCGGCGCGGAGGGTGACGGGCTCGCCGCGGAAGTCGGAGAGCAGCTTGCTCTGGACCGCGACCTCTTCGTAGTTGGGGAGCGGGAAGGCGGGCGAGACGCCGATGTTGACGAGGGGGATCTGGACGACGGGGGGATTGGCGGGGTCGTGGATGAAGACGCGGTTGGGCGCCGCGAGGTTGGCGGCTTCCTGTCGCCAGGAGGAGTGCGTCTGCTCGACATCGAGGACGGCCTGCACGACATACTGGCCGGCGGGGAGGTCCTTGAGGGGGACGGGGAAGGACTGCTCGGGGACGAAGCGGAACTGGGAGGGCGCCTCGAGGTTGGAGACGCTCATGGAGTACATGGGCTGAGGGTCTTCGAAGAAGGGCGCATCGCCGGGGCTCTTGCGCTTGTCGACCTTGGAGTCGGTGCGCTGGAGGTAGATGGTCAGCCGCCCGGTGAAGGGGGCGCCGTCGGTGAGGGCGGGGATCTCGATGAAGAACGCGGGCGCGGTGTCGGCCTTGGCGTTGACGGGCTGGCGCGTGGCCTGGGCCCGGGCGGCCGGGGCGAGGCAGGCGGCGAGCGTCAGGAGCACGATCGAAGCGAGTATGTGGCGCATGGTTCTCTGGGAGGTCTAAGGGGTCTCGGGGCAGCGAGGGTCCCGTGCGGGGGACGCAATCCTGAGGGTCGAAGATAGCCGAAGGGGCCCGGGGCGCCCGGTTCGGGGGCGCCGTGGCGGGCCGCAGGAGGTTTATCGGGAAGATCGGGCGGTCGGCATGGGTTGAATCCGTCAGGGAGACGCCCGCGGGCGGGTGAAGGTTCCGTTTTTCGTGCCTTGAGAGGGCGCGGGGACGATGGAAGGCCCGAGAACGCTTGGCGCGGCGGAGTTGCGCTTTAGGATGAAGAGATGACCGGTCCCCAGACAGGTCGAGGCCACCGGCGGGCGAGGGGGGCGTTCACGCTCATCGAGCTGCTGGTGGTGATCGCGATCATCGCGATCCTGATCGGGCTGATCGTGCCGGGGCTGGGCCGGGCGATGTACACCTCGAAGGAGGTGCGCTGCCTGAACAATCTCAAGCAGATCGGCTTCGGCTGGAATGTGTACTTGAAGGAGCACGGCAAGTTCCCGCCGCAGGGCCAGTTCAACTGGGGCGGCGTCGATTGGTATGACGACGCGCCCTCGGGGTTCGTGGGCGGCGATCGGCCGGTGAATCCGTACATCGGGGCGACGCTGCACGAGAAGTCGCGCGCCGAGATCTTCATGTGCCCGCTCGACAACGGCGCCAAGTACTACGGGCAGGGGAACCTGGTGTACTGGTTCGCGGGGCAATCCGCGGCGGAGGATCGCGGGCAGACCATCTTCGCGCAGATCGGGACCTCGTACCGCGCGAACGAATGGATCTGGACCGTCGTGGGCAAGCGCGGCTGGCAGCTCGGCGTCCCCGGCTACAACCAGACCGAGAGCAACACACCGGAGATGGCGGCGGATCCTTCGAAGTTCGTGCTGGTCGGCGACTTCGGCCCGTTCCTCGCGGGTCGGTACTCGGTGCAGGCGCGGACCGCGGCGGGCGTGGTCTACGCGTGGTGGCACGGCGAGGAGGTCTGCACGATGTCCTTCCTGGACGGCTCGGTGCGCCGGCTGCGGATGACGCCCGGGACCGCGGCGACGAGCGAGTACCACTTCTACCTGAACCCGTTCAAGCAGCCGGCGAACTCGTGGGTGTACGCCAGCTCGGCGTCGGGCACGCCTCAGGCGCCGACGCACCCCTACGCGTACGACTACGAGTACTGACCGGGCCGGGGACTGGGGCCGGGGCGGGGGTTGTGCCGATGGGGTATGGTCTTTGGACGCGATCCGGGCGGCCTCGGGGCTGTCGGCGCGTTGAACGGAGGACTGCGGCGTGAAGTCGATGCTCAAGCGTGCGGGTCGTGTGTTCGGGGCGGCGGCGGTCGGCGTTGCGGCGCTGGCGGCCGCGGGATGTTCGACCAGCGAGGATCGCTCCTGGACGATGGCGCCGCCGGCGACGGAGGCGTTCTCGGACGGGCCGGCGGTGGACATCGAGAATCACCGCGGGACGGTGGAGGTCCGGGTGGAGCCGTGGCGAAAGGAGATCGAGGTCTCGATGAAGACCACGATCGAGGGCGATGGCTCGAGCAATCGGGCGCGGCTGATCCGCGAGGGCATGGTCTACCAGGCCGAGACGATCGAGCAGGACGGGCCCGCGGTGCTCATGGTGCGGGCGGCCTCGCCGATGCCGGAGGACACGCAGCACTGGACCACGATCATGGTGAGCATGCCCGCGTGCGGCGGCGTGCGGGTGCAGAACGCCGGCGGCAAGGTGATGGTGATCAACGCCGGCGGCGCCACACAGATCGAGGTGACCGACGGCGCCATCGAGGTGCGGACGGACAAGGTGATCGACGCGCCGACGCTGCTGACGACGACCAAGGGCGACATCCGCTGGGTGACCAAGCCCGGCACCACCGGGATGCTGGAGGCGGAGTCCGCCGACGGCACGGTGGCGATCAACAACAAGGCCGTGGGCCAGTGGGACTGGACGGCGACCTGGATGGGCCCGAGCAAGATGGTGGGCACGATCAACAGCGGGACGAACCCCGTCTCCCTGCGGACGCAGGAGGGGGACATCACGGTGCTGATGGTGAAGGATCCGAACGACCACACGCCGCTGATGCGCTGAGCGGCGCCTCGGGAGGGTCCGGGCGCGTATCGTTGCGCATGAGCGACCACGCGCGCCGACACCGGGCCGACCTGCCGCTGCCGCTGACGGAGCGGCCCACGTCCGACGCGCCCAACACCACGGTGAGCGACGAGTCGGTGCGCCGGCTGGTCGAGACCTTCTACGACGAGGCGCTGCGGGACGACCTGCTTGCGCCGGTGTTCGAGCGGTTCGTGGCGGACTGGACGCCCCACCTGAGCACGATGTGCCGCTTCTGGACCAGCGTGGCGCTGCGCCGGGGCGGGTACGCGGGGCGGCCGCTGGAGGTGCATCGGAGGATCGCCGCGATCTCGCCCGGGCACTTCGAGCGCTGGCTGTCGCTGTGGCGGCGCACGGTGGAACGGACGCTGCCGGCCGCAGACCGGGCGCTGTTCATCGAACCGGCGGAGCGGATGGCGGCGGCGATGTCGTCGGCGATGTGGAGGGGCGGCGCCGGGCCGTCGGGCGGCGATCAGCCGGCGCTGGCCTGACGGCGGAGCTGGTCGCGCTGCAGGTGCGCGACATAGCGGAGGATCTGGCTCACGACGAACTGCTCGTGGCGCGGGTCGGCGGAGAAGTCGAACGCCATGCCCGCGTAGGTGCGCTTGGAGGTGTCCAGGTGCAGGTGCGCGAGCTTGGCGACGGCGCAGAGCGGGGCGCCGAGCTCCTCGCCCAGGTCGATGCGGGTCCAGAAGAGCTTGTAGCGGTTGATCGAGGTGGCGTGCTCGGGCTCGATGAGCAGGCCCACGCCGCCGCCGCCGAGGTTCACCAGCGTGGCGGGGAACGGCGGGCCGACCTCGGGCACGAGCATGGCGTCGCCGCCGGGCCTGGCGCCGGGGCCGATGCGGGCGACCACGGCGGGCGCGTGGCCCGCGGCGTCCGCGGCGTTCTGGCGCTCGAGGATCTCGGCGCGGTTCGCGGCCTGCGCGGGGACGACCGAGGCGGGGTCCAGCAGGGGGAAGCACTCGCACGGCGGCAGGACAAGGCCGACGGTGGGCACGCGGTAGAAGTTGCGTCGCTGGCAGCGCTCGACGGTCGTCGGGGCCTCGAGGCGGAGCGCGGGGACATCGTGGCTGCCATTGAGCGGGAACATCGCCAGCCCGAGGTTCTTCGTCTTGAACATCCAGCGGTTGGGGCCGATGGCGATGACGCCGACCAGCTCCACGCCGGGGTCGATGGCGATGTGCTTGCGGAGCACGACGGGCTGCTCGACGAGGATCTCGTTCTCGCGGATCTGCAGGATGCGCACGCGCCACACGAGGTTCTTGCGGACGGAGGGATCGTCGGCCGCCTCGGCGTCGGGGCCGCCGACGGAGATCTCGAGCGCGCCGTTGCGCTCCTGGAGCTGCAGCAGCGACTCGCGCCAGTTCTCGGTACGGGATCGGCGTGCGGGCAAGGGCGCGTCTCGTTCGGGCGCTCTGGACAATGGGCGCGCCCCGTCGGGACGCGATCACCCATGCACGCCTATCGGGCGGCCGCACGCCGGGCTTAAGCCGGGGCGGCGCAAGGGAACACGAGCAGGGCGCCGGTGTGGTCCACGCGAGGCGGGCCGAATCCCGCGGATGCCGCCAACAGGGCCAGTTCCCCGGGCGTCCACAGGCGCAGCAGCCGATCGGCAGGCCCGATATCCCAATCGTCGGGGCGCACCTCCGCGCCGTGCCGGATGACGGCGGTGTTGTCGTTCCCCGACCAGATGAACTGCCACTGGTCGTCCTCGGACAGGCCGGTCTGCCAGTCGCCGTCGGCGATGTCGCGCCAGACCTGCTCGGCGAAGTTGTCGATCGCGAACCATCCTCCCCCGGAAGGGTTCATAGCGGCGCGCACGCGGCGAAGCAGGCCGGACGCCTGCGCGACATCGTGGAAGAGCATGAAGGTGTGGCCGAGGCACAGGGCGCCGTCGAAGGGGCCGAGCGCGGCCAGGTCCAGCGCGGGGCTGAGGGCGTCGCCGAGCACGGGCGTGAGGTTCTCGCCGGCCAGATGCTCCATCGCGGCGTCGTTGTTGTCGAGGGCGACGACCTGGTGGCCTCGCTGGGCGAGCGGGCGCGCCACGCGACCCGTGCCGGCGCCGATGTCGAGGATGCGCGAGGCGCGGGGCGGGCCCTGCGCGAGGAGGAACACGGCCGCGAGCTGCGCGGCGTGGTCCTCGGGGTCGAGCGGGAGCCAGTCGGAGGTTGCGGGTTCGTCGTGCAAGGAGGGAGATTCCGTGGCGGGGTTCAGCGGACGGGGGCGGCGGGCTCGATCGATTCGAGCTGCGACAGCGCGGCCTCGGCGCGGGCGAGTTCGTCGGCGGTGAGGGCGCGCCGGCCGAAGCGGGCGGCGTAATAAAGGTCCGCGAGGGTGCGGAGCGACTCGGCGGCTGGGCCGGACCGAGGCGCGATGGCGCCGGCGTGGGACAGCGGCGGGCGCCAGCGGGGCTTAGCCAGGCCTATGCGGCGCAGGCGGACGAGCGAGCGCCGGTAGAAGCCCAGCTGCGCGACGATGGCGGGGTCGAGCGCGTCGTCGCCGAGCGACGAAGCGCTCAGAGCACGGGGCGTGCGGTTGGCGAGCCACGCGAGGAGCGCACGCAGGGCGAAGCCCAGCGCGGCGACGACGCAGAAGACCATGACGCCCAGGGCCAGCGAGCGGATGAGTCGCGTGAAGAGGGCGTCGCGCCCCATGGAGAAGAAGCGCTCGAGCTGAGAGAGCATGCGGTACTGGTTGCCCTGCGGGACGCCGAAGAGGCGCGCGCGGGTGGATTCGTCGAAGCCGACGACCCAGGTGACCCACGCGTGGTCGATGGCGCCGTAGATCTCGCGAAGACGCCCCAGCAGGCCGCTGGGCGCCGCGGCGACCTGGTTGACGCCGTCGGGCGGGGAGGGATCGAAGGTCTCCCAGAGCCCCGGCGCGACCTGGACCTCGACCCAGGAGTGGGCGTGGCTCTGGCGAACGGTGTAGTGGCCGGCGATCTCGTTGAACTCGCTGGCGCGGTAGCCGACGGCGACGCGCGCGTCGATGCCCACCGATCGGCACATCGCGGCCATGGCGGAGGCGAAGTATTCGCAGTGCCCCTGCTCGGTGCGGAACAGGAACATCTCGATGGGGTCCTCGGAGGGGCGAGGCGCCGTCATGACGGTCGAGTAGCTGTAGTTGATGCGCAGCCAGCGCTCGAAGAGGTTGGCGATGAGTCGGTCGTCGGGGTCGCTCCAGTCCCGGGGATCGCGCTCGAAGCCGGACTCGTTCATCAGTCGGAGGGCCAGGTCGTGGATCGGGCCCTCGCGGAACAGCGGGGGCAGGCGCTCGGGAGCGACGACGGCGCGGGGAGCGACATGATCCTTCTGCGAATAGACGGTGTACGCCACGCGCCCGTTGCGGCGGGGCACGGTGAGGACCATGTCGCGCTGCGAGACATTCAGGTCGGTGTCGCGGTCGAAGATGATGCGCACGGGACGGAAGAGCGCGAAGAGGTAGGCGTTGGTCTTGTTGCGCAGCGTGATGCGCTGCTCGAAGGTCGGCGAGCGGGTGATGTCGCCCAGTCGCTCCTCGCTGGCCGTGCCGATGGCGCGGGTGGGCGCGGGGGCCGGGTTGCGCCGCCAGACGCCGGTGGCGGCGTCGTAGTCGTCGAGCGCGGCGCCGCGGAGCAGGAACGCGCGGGTGTTGGACCCGATGTTGCGGCCGTCGTCGTCGTAGACGGCCAGGTCCAGGACGGCGGTGTCGTCGTCCTCGAGTTCGCCGGAGCGGCCCAGGACGACCTGCTCGGTGAAGCCGATGGCGGCGCCGACGCCGGGGCTGGACCAGTCGTTGATGAGGTCCGAGCCCATGCCGCGGGGCACAACGAGATAGACGGCGACGCCGATCAGCCCCATGCACGCGGCGACGGCGAGCGTGAGCCGGCGGAGCCCGCGGGAGGCGCTCTGCGACGCCGGGGCGCGGACCTGCGCGGGCGCGTGGGGACCGTGCAGCCCGGCGTGGATCTGGAACAGCAGGATGGTCCAGAGGGCCACGGGGATGTAGATGAAGACCATCGCCCCCACGGGCAGCGAGTTGCTCGTGAGCAGCGCCGCGATGACCGTGAAGACGCTGAGCGTCAGGAGCTGGGCGTGGTTGCGCGGGGTGGGCCTCTCGTAGAACTTCACGACCTGCACCCAGGCGCAGAGCGTGGCGAGGGCCTCGACGAAGTTCTCGGGGCGCTCGACGGCGGCCATGGCGGTCCACGCCGCGGCGGCGAGGACCAGCAGGTTCAGGAGCCACTGGGGCAGCACGGCGTGGGACTCGTCGCGGGTCAGGCGGCGTGCCGCGGCGACGAGGGCGATCGCGACCAGGCCGACCAGGGCCTTGCCGTCGGCGACGAAGAACGCGAAGACGCCCAGCGCGCAGGTGAGCGAGAGCCAGCGGGGGAACGAGTTGACGAGGTTCATCGCCAAGTGGGGCTGTTCTCCGGCGGCGCGGCGTGGAAGAGGGCGTCAGGCCTGGCGGCGGCGACGAACGAGGCGGCGCGTGGAGCGCGCTGCGGACGCTGCTCGGGCGCGTGGACGATGATCCAGCCCACGGCGCGCGAGCCGAGGGGGAAGGCGCCGCTCTGGGCATGGTCGGCGGCGCGGACATCCAGCACGGCGAGCTGATCGAGGAGTCGCTCGGCGTGGCGGACCCCGTGGCGCGGCGGGGTGAACAGCGCGCAGGACGGGATCGCCAGGCCGACCTCGGCGCCGTCCTGCGCGGCGCGGGCGATGAGGCTGGCGGCCAGGCTCAGGGCGCGTTCGTTGAGCTGATCGGCGCGGACAGGGTCGGCGCCGTCGGGCATGAGGACCACGCCGATCCAGAGCCGCACGGGCGCGAGCGCCGCGTTCTCGCGGACGAGCAGCTGGCCGGTGCGCGCGGACGGCCGCCAGGCGATCTGACGGGTGCTGTCGCCGGGCGCGTACTCGCGGATGGAGAAGAACTCATCGCCCTGCCCGATCGACGGCGAGGAGCGCTCGCCCTCGCTGGCGAATGCGGCGACACGGCGCAGCGCCTCGGGGTGCAGCGGCACGACCTCGGGCCGAACGATGCATCGCGCGGGCGGGGCTTCGCGATCGGGGAGGAAGGTGACCGACTTGCGCGTGATGCCGAGCGGGAACGAAGTGGAGGCGCGGACCGCGTGAAAGGTGTGCAGGCCGCGCCTGGTGGGGACCACGACGGCGTCGATGCGGGTCTCGGAGCGGACGGGGATGTAGTCCACGAAGGCGCGGGGCGGGGGTAGGACGGCGGTCTCGGCGCGGGACTCGGCGCGCTTTCGGCGGCGCGGGGTCTCCAGCAGGCCGATCGCGAACGCCGGCAGCCATCGGGAGGCGTTGCGGAGGACATAGCCGACATGCATGGGGACGCCGACCTGCGCGGTGCGGGGGGGGAGGCGCTCGACGGAGAGGTTCACCAGGATGCCGCCGCTGACGACGCCGGAGATGAGGGATCCGGCCAGGGCGAGGCCGAAGGCGAAGAAGAGCATGTT
>CALKYH010000226.1 GCA_938003595.1 uncultured bacterium | reverse complement strand
TCGATGCGGATGCCGCCGAGGACGACGGTGTCGCCGCTGTTGACGGTGACGCTGGTGTCGAGGCGGCGCTGCGGGAAGGACGGCGACTGGATGGCGGCGAGCGGCGCGGGGTTCTCGACATCCGAGACCTCCTGGCTGATGCGCAGCTCGACCTCGCCCCGGTTGTTCACGCGGGGCAGGACATCGAGGATGACGCCGGTCGGGCGGTACTCGATGGAGTTGTCGATGCGGTTGGGGTCCACGGCGTCGGTGGTGCCGGAGATGGTGCGCGTGGTGATGGGCACTTCCTTGCCGACATTGATGACCGCCTGCTGGCCGGAGAGGGCGAGCAGGTACGGCGCGCTGAGCACGCGGACCTCGCCGTCCTGGGCGGCGGCCTGCACAAGGGCGAAGGCGTTGGTGCCGAGGATGACGGCGCTGCCGACGGGGTCCACGGTGAGGAAGTTGGCGTCGGAGAACAGCTCGAGCGTCTGGTTGCCGACCTCCTGCTCGGTGAACAGCTCGATGCCGAACTGCACATCGCCGGTGATGACGACCTCGGCGACGACGACCTGGAGGTACACCTGCTTCGGCGGGCCGTCCAGGATGCGGAGCAGGTCGCGGACCTCCTGGTAGATCTCGGGGCGGGCGCGGATGATCAGCCGGTCCTCGCCGCCGCTGGAGCTGTTGCCCCGGATCGGCTGCGTGCCGCCCTCGGTCGTGCCGCCGGGCACCGGCAGGTCGCCGGCGATGGGTCCCGAGCTTCCTCCGCCGGACAGGGGCGTGATGATCACGCGATCGGGCGAGGTCTCGGGCAGGCCGGCGTTCAGCGCGGCGTCGATGGCGGCGGCGAGCGTGGCGCCGGGCAGCTGCTGCGCGCTGTAGATGTAGGTGCGGATCTGATCGCCGTCGAGGGGCTGGTCCAGGCGCGCGACCCAGTCGTCCAGCATGGGGACGAACTGGCGGACCGTGGTGGTGACCAGCACCTGCTGCGAGCGGGCGAGCTCGATGGCGTTGAACTGCGAGGTCTCGCCCGTGGTGCGGGCGCCGGCGGCGGTGGCGAACTGGCGCAGGCCGTCGCCGATTTCTTTGGCGGTGGCGTACTGCGGGGTGTAGAGGCGGAGGACGCGGTTGGCGAAGAAGGGCTGATCGAGCTCGGCGATGATCTTCATGAGGCGCTCGGCGTTCTCCGGCGCGTCGATGAGGATCAGGACATTGGTCTGCTTGGGGGCGAACATCACGCCGCGGGCGCTGAGCAGGTCCTTGAGGCCTGTCTGGATCTCGGTGGCGGGGATGTTGACCAGGGGGAGGATGTAGGTGGCGCTGGAGAGCAGCTCGCGGGCGGAGTCCCAGCCGATGATGACGCTGCCGGGGCGCTTGGGCGCTTCCTTGTTGTCGATGACATGGACGAGGCCGTCCTGGACATGCATCGTCCAGCCGTAGCCGTCGCAGATGGCGTCGAGGGTGCGGAACAGCTCCTCGCGGCTGATCTGGCCGTTGAGGACGAAGGACATCTCGCCGGTCACGGTGGGGGCGAGGACATAGTCGACATCGAGCACATTCTCGAAGATCTCGCGGAAGACATCCTGCGCGGGGGCGCCCTTGAAGTTCAGGCTGACATCCAGGTCGCGCGGGATGGCCGGGTTCTGCACCGAGGAAACGCGGTAGTCGGGGCGGGTGAGGTAGGAGAGGTCCTCGGGCGCGGCGGCGCCGGTGTTGCGCGGGCGCTGGCCGCGCGGCGGGAGCGCGACCTCGAAGGCGGACTTGCCGCCGTCGCCGCTGAGCGAGGGCAGGACCTTCAGCCGACTGGCGCGGCTCTGCGCGTTCGGCGCCTGCGCCGTCTCGGGGGTGGTGGAGCACGCCCCGGCCAGGATGGTCAGCGCCGCGGCGGTGAGGGCCGGGGCGGATCGGATGATGTGTGCTCGCTTCATGTGTGGTCTCGCCGAGTGCGTCCGTCCCGCGTCATCGCGCGGGCGCTGGCCGCGTCAGATGGTCTGCAGGTCGTTCATGCTGAAGATCGCCAAAAGCATCGCGATGACGACCACGGCCACGATCGAAGCGATCGCCAGAATAGCCAGGGGGCCGAGGAGCGTCAAAGCACGGTTCATGCGCACGGAGACATCGTCTTCCATGGACTTGGACAGTCGTTCGAACACGGTCGGAAGGTTGCCGCCCTCCTCCCCCACCGCCAGGAGTCGGTCGGCGACCTCCGGGAACAGCCGGGCCTCGCGGGCGGACTCGCTCAGGCGGCCGCCCTCGCGCATGGCGTTGATCACCCGATCCAGACGGCGGCGGAGCTCTTCGCTGCGCCAGGTGGTCCGGCCGATCTCCAGGGCCCGGAGGATGGGGATGCCGCCCCGGAGCATCATGGCCGAGGCGCCGCAGAACCCGGCGGCCTGATGCTTCCACCAGATCGTCCCGAGCATGGGCCGGGCGAGGAACCAGCGCTCGAGGGCGGCGCGCCGGTCGGGGTCGCGCAGGCGTCGGCGGATGATGAAGAACGAGGCGCCGGCGATCACGACGAACAGGGGGCCCCAGTCCCCCAGGAACGAGCAGATGCCGATCACCACGCGGGAGAAGACGGGCATCTCGATGTTCATGTCGTCGAACATCTTGGACAGCCGCGGCACCACGAACGAGACGATGAACGCCACGATGAGCGTGCCGGCGACGATGAGGATGATGGGGTAGGTCAGGGCCGAGGCAAGCTGCTGGCGGAGGCGCTGGGCGCGCTCCTCCTGCTCGTTGATGCGCTTGAGCACCTCGGGCAGCCGGCCGCTGTCCTCGCCCGCCTGCACCATCGCCACATGATGGGCGTCGAACCACTCCGGCATGCGGCGCAGGCCCTCGGCGAGGGTGCGGCCCTCGCGGACGGCGCCGGTGAGCGTGCGGAGCGCGGCCTTGTGGCGCTCTTTCGGGGCGGCGCCGACGACGGTCTCCAGCGCGGCGTCCAGGCTCATGCCGCTCTCGAGCAGCAGGGACAGCAGCGCGAAGGCCTCGGCGCGGGTCCGTCGCCAGCCGCCGTCGGCGCGCTTGCCGGCTCGGGCGGCGCCGCCGACTTCGACCAGCCGGGCGACGGCGCCGTCGGCGCTGCGGATGTCGAGCACGACCAGGCCGCGGCGGCGGAGCTCATCGCGCGCGCGCCGACCGTCGAGCGATTCGATCTCGCCCTCGGTCAGCCCCGCGCCCGCGCCGATGGCGCGGTAGAGGAACTTCTGGTTGATCGCGGCGTTGCTCACTCTTGGATGTTCTCGACGATCTGTTCGTACGAAGTCTCGCCCAGGCAGACCTTCTCGACGCCGTGGTCCCAGAGCGACTGCATGCCGCACTGCTCGCGGGCGATGCGGTGGATCTCCGAGGCGTTGGCGCGCTCGAGGATGGCGCGGTGGACGGGCTCCTCGACGACGAGCAGCTCCCCCACCACCGTGCGGCCCCGGTAGCCGGTGCCCAGGCACGAGCGGCACCCGGCGCCGCGGTGGAACTTGGTCCCGACGGGCAGCTTGTGGCGCTCGAGCAGCGCGGGGTCGGGGTCGTAGGCCTCGAGGCAGTCGGAGCAGATCTTCCGCACGAGGCGCTGGGCCATGATGCCCACCACCGCCGTGGCGATGAGGTAGTCCTCCACGCCCATGTCCAGCAGGCGCGGGAACGCCGCGGCGGCGCTGTTGGTGTGCAGCGTGCTGATCACCAGGTGGCCGGTGAGCGAGGACTGCACCGCCATCGCGGCGGTCTCCTTGTCGCGGATCTCGCCGACCATGATGATGTCCGGGTCATGGCGCAGGATGGAGCGCAGGCAGCGGGCGAAGTCCAGCCCGATCTCGGTGCGCACCTGGATCTGGTTCACGCCCTCGAGGTGGTACTCCACGGGGTCCTCGACGGTCACGACCTTCACATTGGGGCGGGCGATCTCCTTCAGGCCGCTGTAGAGCGTGGTCGTCTTGCCGCTGCCGGTCGGGCCGGTGAGCAGCACCATGCCCTCGGGGCGGCGGATGAGCTTGCGGAAGCCCTCGCGCTGGCGCTTGCTCAGGCCCAGTTCGTCCAGGTCCAGCTGCACCGATCCTCGGTCCAGGATGCGCAGCACGACATCCTCGCCGTGCATGCTGGGCAGGATCGACACGCGCACATCGATCTGCCGGCCGGAGGTCTGCAGCTGCACGCGCCCGTCCTGGGGCAGGCGGCGCTCGCCGACATCCAGCCGCGCCATGATCTTGATGCGCGAGACCAACCCCGCGTAGAGCGCGGGCGAGGGGGGATCCAGGTCCAGCAGCTCGCCGTCCACGCGGACGCGCAGGCGCGTCGAGCGCTCGCCCCGCTCCAGATGAATGTCCGACGCCCCCAGCGACACCGCGCGCTCGTACGCCGCGGTCAGGAACTGCACCACCGGCGCCTCCGACGCCAGGTCGCGCAGGCGGTCGGCGTCCAGATGGAGCAGGTTGGAGTTGTCGTCGCCCGCGGCGCCTTCGATCTCGGCGAGCACGCGGTCCAGCGCGCTCTCGACCTCGCGCTGCGTGGACGCCAGCGGCTCCACCTCGCGACCGGTCGCCTGGCGCACCGCCTCGACGAGCGACTCGTCCGGCGGCCAGGCCATCGCCAGCTTGATCACCTGCTCGTCCGCCTCGACGGGCAGGACGGCGTTGAAGCGCAGGAAGGCGGGCGTCAGGAGCGCCGCGGACTCGGCGTCGAGGTCGTCGAGGTTCTGGGGCGGCTCCCACTTGCCCAGGCCCAG
>CALKYH010000225.1 GCA_938003595.1 uncultured bacterium | reverse complement strand
CCCCGCCTCGTGCAGCGCCGCCAGGTCCACGACCATGTCGCCCATCGCCGTGCAGCAGCGGGCGGGCTCGTCGGTTCCTTTCCTCCGGAACACCGCGAAGGGGATGTTCTGGATCGGGAAATCCGACTTCGGATCGTTCGCGCTCTCGATCCAGGATCGCAGCGCAGGGTCGTTGGTGGGGTCGAGCGTCTTGTGTGCGGTCATGTCAGCAGGCCCAGGGCGCGGAGGTCGTCAACGGGCTCGTCGAACGAGCAGGAGCCGAAGGAAAGCGCGAGCGTCTCGCGGGCGCGGGCGAGGCGCGTGTTGTCGAGCCGCGCCGATTTCCACGCCCAGCCCAGGTCGCTGAACTTCATCGTCTCCGCGGACGATTCCTCCAGCATGGGGACGAGCATCCCCGGCGCCACGCGCTCGGACTGCGCCAGCGCCGCGGCGAGGAACACATTGAGGAACCCGAACATCACGCCGCGCGGCGGGTCGGGCTCGTAGGTCAAGCGGTGCTCGGCCCGCAGCGGGTGGTGCAGGCCGGCGGTGGCCTTGAAGGGCGTGGCCGCGGCGGCGCAGGCGGAGATGAACGCCGCGAGATGCTCGGAGCTGGGGAAGGCGTCCGCCGTGACGCCGCCGGTGCGGACCTTGGCGCCGATGCCGGGCTCGCCGGCCAGGGCGGTGATCAGGCCGCGCGGGTCCTTGTCGATGGGGATCTCGAAGAACGCCTGCAGGCCCTCGGGGATGATCTGGATCGCCGCGTCGATGTCGTCGGGGTTCTCCGCCTTCGTCTCGATGGAGTCCACCAGCAGCGCGGGCATGCCCTCGGGCAGGGGCGCATCGTCCTCGGGCTCCGCGGCCTCCGGGTCGTCGTCGCGCGGGGCGTACTCCTCGTTGAAGGCGTGCGCCACATCCAGGTCCTCGTGGAACTTCTTCCGGTCGGCGGCGCCGCCCACCAGGGCGCTGATGCGCCAGACGCCGCCCCAGACCTCGCCCGGCGCTGGCTCGGCGCTGGCCCGCTCGATGGCCTCCGCGCACTCGGCCAGACGCGAGGCGGGCACGACCAGGCGCCCGAGCATCCAGCCGTGATCGCCGCCGCGATGCGCCGCGTACTTGCGCACCGTCGGCGCCATATCGAGCTTCGCGGGCGGGAACAGCCCCGCGTAGTCGACGATCCCGGTCAGCAGCGTGCGGATGCTCTGCGTGGTCATGCGATGGGTCCGAACCTCTCTGTTCGCCCATGGTATCGGCCCCGGCGGGCACGCGTCGGCCGGCGCGGAGCCGGTACGATCAGCGCCCATGACCGCCCGCGAGTTCGAGGGAAGATCGGTCCTCTTTCTGACGCCCTGCTTCCTCGCGCGCCGGCTGCACAAGGAGATCCGGGGCGTCGAGGTCTTCGACCTGCTGCTGCTGCGGGGCCTGCACGAGCTCGGGATCCGGGTCACGGTCGGCGCCGAGATCACCTGGCGCTCGCGCCTGGAGGCCCACCTGGCCGGCGCAATGCCGGAGGTCGTCTACACGCCGAGCCTCATCAAGCCCTTCTGGAACGGCCTCGCGCTGCGCCCCCGGCTGCTCGGCCGACGCTTTGATGCCCTGCTCGTCGGCAATGTCGGCAACGGGCTGGGCTTGACTGTGCGGAGCCTCCGCCGGCGCTGCGGCCACACGGCGCTGATCGCGCACCGGGGCCCCAAGCCCGCGTTCCTCCGGGCGCTGCGGGGAAGGCCCACGGACATCGTCGCGGTCAACGACGCCATCGCCGCGGAGTTCAACCCCTCGCCCGAGCGGCGCGTGACGGTGCGCTACGGCATCCCCAACGCGGACCGGTTCTTCCCCGACGAGGCCGCACATCCGAGCGACGGGAAGACGCGCTTTGTCGTGATCGGGCGGCTCGACACGCGCATGAAGCGCGTCGATCGGGCCATCGCGGCGTTCGAACGACTGCCGGAGGATGTGCGCGCCGCGTGCGAGCTGCACCTGGCGGGCTACCCCGAGCCGCCGCGGGACCTACCCCGGGGCGTGATCGCCTACGGCTGGCAGACGGTGGACCAGATCGCGGCGCTGCTGCGACGGATGGATGTCTGCCTCATCCCCAGCGACCCCGGCGAGACCTTCTCCCAGGCGATGGTGCAGGCGATGCTCAGCGGCCTGCCCTCGATCGTCAGCGACCTGCCGCCGCTGGTCGAGAAGACGCAACGGAACGCGGGCCTGGTCGCCCGGACCGACGACGAACTGCTGCACGCGATGACGCGCCTCGCGCGGAACGTGCAGGAGCGGCGCGCGATGGGCCGGGCCGCGCGGGAACTGGCGCTGGAGCGGTATGTCTGGGACACCGCCTGGTTCGCGCGGGAGCATCTGTTCCCGCGCCGCCCGGCGTGACCTACTCCCCCACCGCCTCCGCCTCGACGATCAGCGTGGCGTTGAACAGCAGCGCGCCGGACATGGCGTGGCGCATCATCTCGGCGTAGGGCGCCTCGGCGCCCGCGGGGACCGCGCCTTCGCGCCGCAGGCGCTCGAACTTCCGCACCGCGCGCCGCTGGGCCATCGCGGTGCCGAGCCAGACGGCGCCGGCCAGCGGCGCGAGCAGCACGCTGCTGGGGCTCCAGTTGGAGCGCAGGAGCCGGCGCATCCGCAGGCCGCAGTGGAACAGCGAGTAGCGGAGCTGGTAGTAGGAGATCAGGAACGCGTGCCCGTGGTAGGTGCGCTTGCCATCGGGGGACTTGCCCCAGACGGAGGTGTACTCGTCGATGAAGCTCTTGAGCGCCCGCTGACCCGCCAGGGCGTAGGCGAGCCGCGCCCGGATGGAGAGCAGGTTGGGCGTGGTGATGAGCAGCCTGCCGCCGGGCCTGAGCACGCGACGCAGCTCGCGCAGCGTCTTGTGCCGGTCCACCACATGCTCGATGCCCTCGACGCACAGGACCACATCGAAGGAGCCGTCCGGGAAGGGCAGGGTGCCCTCCATGTCCGCGGCGGTCGCGCGCAGGGCGCCGTCGCGCCTCGGGTCGCCCGCGCCGAACAGCGCCTCGCGCAGGTCGCGGTCGAGCGCGACGCCTGTCTCGGCCTCGAACGCTTCGACCACGCCCTTGCCGGCGTGGCCGGCCTCGGCCTGCTCCAGGTACTCGGGGAACAGGTCCGCCGGGACCACATCAAACCCCGCGGCCCGCAGCGGCGCGCTCAGCACGCCGGAGCCCGCGGGCATGTCGAGCACGCGGGTTCGGGCGCGCCGGCTCGGCTCGATGGCGGCGAACCAGCGCAGGACGAAGGGGTACAGCGAGCGCGTGCGCAGGCATGCGCGGACCGGCGCCAGCGGGGCGATGGCGCGGCCCGTCACGGCAGGCGCCGCGGCGCCCTGGGTTCGGACCCCCGACGGACTCGCCGGCGCGGCGGTCACCGTGCGCCGACGGGCTGGGCGAAGTGCTCGGCGAACTTCCGCGCCGGGCGGCCCTTCCACTGCCCGCGGTGGTAGGCGTCGGACGCGAGGATCGGGAAGGTCGTGGTGGCCTCGCCGAAGACCATCTGCTCGTGCACGACATCGACCTTGCCCCACGAGCAGGCCTCGCGGAGGGTCGAGCCGGACAGGGCGCCGTCGCGGGAGTCGGCGACGGTGAGCTGGATGGCGTACTTGTGCATCGGCGCGTCGTGGCCGAGCAGCTCCGCCGCGACGACGATGTCCTGGGCGAAGTTCTTGGGCACGCCGCCGCCGAGCATGAGCAGGCCGGTGTCCTTGACCTTGAGCTTGAGCTGCGTCAGCTCGCGGAAGTCCTTGCCGGAGTCGAAGGAGACATGGGTCCCGGGCTCGGGGCGCTCGACCTGGTGCATGACGATGCCGAAGCCGGCCGAACAATCGGAGAAGGCGGGCACGAAGATGGGCACGCGCTTCTTGTGGGCCGCGAGGACCACGCCGGGGATGTCGCCGTGATGCTCGGCGAGGTAGGCGCCCATGGCGTCGATGAGTTCACGCGAGGAATAGGCGCCGGGGGGCAGGGAGTCGAAGACCTTGCGGGTGACATCGTCGCAGATGCGGAGCTGGTCCTCGTCGATGTAGGTGTCGTAGATGCGGTCGATGGCCAGGTCGCGCAGGGTGGTGTCGTCCACCGGGGGCGCCTCGGGCGAGCCCGGCGCCATGAAGTGGCGGAAGCCCAGGCCCTCGAAGAAGTCCTGATCGACGATGTTCGCGCCGGTGGAGACGATCGCGTCCACCATGTTGTTCTCGATGAGCGTGACGATGGCCTTCTTCAGGCCCGCCGAGACCATCGAGCCCGCGAGCGTCAGCACGACCGCGCAGTCCTTGTCCGCGAGCATCATGTTGTAGATGTCCGAGGCGCGGGCCAGGTTGCGGGCCTGGAACGCGGTGTCGCGGTAGGCGTCCACCAGCGCCCGGGCGTCGACCTTGGTGATGTCGATGTGCTCCACCGGGCGGGAGAGCAATTCCTTCTTCGTCCACTTGGTCTGCTGGGTCATCGTCGGTCTCCGTGATCTCTCGATGCGGCGGCGGGCGCCGGGAAGCGTGCGTGGGGTGATCGTGCGGGCCGGTCGGGCGCTCCGGGGGTTCCGGGGGCGGCCGCCTTATTCCTCAAGGTAGGTGTAGCCGTCGAGCCCCGCCTCGTAGAACCGCAGGAAGGACTGGCTCTCCGGCACGGTCAGCGTCTTGGCGCGGACGGCCCGCTCGACCTCGCGGCGCATGTTGCGCCGGAGCTCGTTGTGGTCGATCTGCACATAGGACAGCACCTCGGCCACGGTGTCGCCCCGCACCACTTCGTCGATGGACACCTCGCCCGTCTCGTCCACGGTCACATGCACCGCGTGCGTGTCGGCGAGCAGGTTGTGCAGGTCGCCCAGGGTCTCCTGGTAGGCGCCGACCAGGAACGCCGCGAGGTAGTAGGGCTCCTCGCCCTTGATCGCGTGCAGCTCCAGCGCCTTCTTGACATCGCGCTTGTCGACGAACTTGTCGATGCGCCCGTCGGAGTCGCAGGTGATGTCCGCCAGCACGCCGCGCCGGGTGGGCTCCTCGTCGAGCCGGTGGATCGGGCAGATCGGGAACAGCTGGTCGATGGCCCAGGAGTCCGGCATGGACTGGAAGATGGACATGTTCACGAAGTAGATGTCCGAGAGGATCTCGGGCAGGCCGTCGAGCTCCTCGGGCATCTCCTTGAACTTCATCGCCCGGTCGAGGATCTTCCGCCCGACCGACCAGAACAGCCGCTCGGCCACGGCGCGCATCGGCAGCGACATGTAGCCCAGCGAGAACAGGCTCATCGCCTCGTCGCGGGCCTGCATGGCGTCGTGGTAGGACTCCATGAGGTTCCGGTCGGAGAGGTTCTGGCTCGTCTGGATCAGGTCCACGACCGGCTGTGGGACCTCCTGCTCGGCGGCCATCGCGGCCTCCAGCTCGTCCGGCTCCGGCGCCGCGTCGAACGAGGTCGCGCCGCGCACATCGAAGATGAGCACGCTGGAATACGCCACCATCGCGCGCCCGGACTCCGACATGATCGTCGGGTGGGGCATGCCGACATCGTCGCAGACGCTCTTGATGCGGTACACCACATCCGCCGCGTACTCCGCGATCGTGTAGTTCATGGACGAATCGAACGCCGTCTGGGAGCCGTCGTAGTCCACGCCCAGGCCGCCGCCGATGTCGATGATGTCGAGCTTGTGCGCGCCCAGGCGGCGCAGCTCGGTGTAGATGTGGGTCAGCTCGTTGATCGCGTTCTTCAGGTTGCGGATGTCGCAGATCTGGCTGCCGATGTGGAAGTGCAGCATCCGCAGACAATCCAGCATGTCGTGCTTGCGGAGGTAGTCCAGCACGGTCAGCAGCTCGGAGATGAACAGCCCGAACTTCGAGCGCACGCCGGAGGAGCCCTCCCACCGGCCGGAGCCCTTGGCCGCGATCTTGATCCGCACGCCGATCTGCGGGCGCACCTCGTACTTCTGCGCGTGCTTGACGATCAGCTCCAGCTCGCTGAACTTCTCAACGACCGGGATGATGTTGCGGCCGAGCTTGGTCGCGAGGATCACCGTTTCGATGAACTCATCGTCCTTGAAGCCGTTGCACACGATCGGCATGTCGGGCCGGCTCTCGCTCATGCCCAGGACGGCCAGCAGCTCGGGCTTCGAGCCGGCCTCGAGGCCGTAGCCCAGCGCCGCGCCCAGGTCGCGGATCTCCTCCACGACATGGCGCTGCTGGTTCACCTTGATCGGGTACACGCACTTGTAGCCGCCGCGGTAGTCGTGGTCGGTGATCGCCTTGGTGAACGCCGAGGACAGCTCCTCCAGGCGCCGGCGCAGGATGTCCGTGAAGCGCACCAGCACCGGCGTGCCCAGGCCTCGCTCGTGCAGACCCTTGACCAGCTCAAGCAGATCGATCGCCTGCGACGGGTCCTTCGTCGGCGTGACGATGATGTTGCCCTTGTCGTTCACCCGGAAGAAGCCCTGGCCCCAGTCCGGCAGACCGTACAGGCGCGCCGAGTCCTCCGGCGTCCATCGCCCGTGCAGAAAAGCGTTCTTCATCGACTGACCGGCGATCGTTGCCATCGGCGCGGCGCCTCTCGGAGTGAGGGTGCGAGCTAGGGCCGGAGTCGAGCGGCTGTCGTGCCGCGTCGCCCGCGCCGTCGGGACAGAGGGAAGTATAGACCCCCCCGACAGAAACCGACGGCTCCCGCCGGCGCCAACCTCAGCCTCGCCGACCACCCGCCCTGGCCGCCCGAGCCGCCCTCGGCGCCGCCTTGGCCCGCGCCGGCTTCTTGCCCTTGGCCAGCGCCGCCGCGGCGTCCTCGGCCTTGAACTGCGCCGCTGTGAAGCTCTGCCCCACCGCCGCCGGATCCCAGGTCCACGCCGGGCCCTTCCGACCCTCGTACCACGCCCACACCTCGAACCAGTACGAACGGAATCGGTGGTCCCCGAAACCCGCGTAGTGGGCCTCCAGCCGCTTCTGCACCTCCCGGTCGGTCCCCGTCATGCCCAGCACATCGCGCCCGTGGCGCACCGACTCGGTGTCGATCGCCAGGCGCGAGAACCGCCCGATGAGCTGCATGATGTTCGAGGCCCCGTACGGCCCGATCCCCGGCAGCTTCAGCAGCGCCTTGTAGACCGTGGCGTCGTCGTTGGCCGGGTCGGTGAACCAGTGCTCATCCAGCTCGCCCGCCTCGGCCATCCTCGCCAGCTCGATGAGCCGCGCATCCCGGTAGCCCACGCCGCAGCGGGCCCTCAGGGTGGAGGCCCGCATCCGCGCCAGGTTCGCCGGCGAGGGGAACGCCGGGTTCACCACGGCGCAGAGCCGCCGATTCATCCCGACCGTCCCCGGCCACGAGATGTTGCACGAGGTCACCGTCTTCACGACATCCTCAAAGAAGGTCGGGCTGCGCGACAGCCTCGCCCGGCCCAGCCCCGCGCCCTTCGCCGACCACCGGGGGTCCACGCGGTGGAAGTCCTCCACCCCTGTGTCGCCCATGCTCAGCATCCTGGCGATCAATCCCGCGGCCTCGGTCTTCTCCCGCTTGCTCAGGGCCCGGTCCGCCACGACCGCCAGCGGCGACCCCGCCGCCGCGAGCAGGCCCCGGCCGCCCTCGCCCGGCTCACCCGCCCCCGGCTGCGCCACCGTCACCACGGCGACGCCGTTCTCAAGATCGAGAGGACGCGTCAGCGTCCGCTGAAACGGGTCCCAGCGATTCGGCGCCAGCAGGAAATAGCCGTACGAGCACAGATCCCGCGCGAACACGAAGTCATCCGGGACCGGGATGGAGAAGCGGCTCCCCACAGCCTTAACGAACCAGCGTCACGGCCGCGGGGCCCTCGGGCATATCGCGCCGCGCCGACTCGCGCCAGCTGCTGGGCGCCAGCAGCGTGGCGATGTTCACACAGAGCCGGTCGGACAGCCTCGCGAAGACGGGGTACTTCTCGTCGGCCTGCTTGGCCGCCTGATCCGGCGACAGGCCGCTCTCGGCCAGGCCGGAGGCGCCCGACTTCAGGAACGCGTCCACGCCCGCCCGGTCGCTCTCGAAGTGCCACTGGAAGCCGTAGCTGCGCAGCCCGATGCGGAACGCCTGCACCTTGCACGCCTTGCTGGACGCCAGGATCTGCGCGCCCGGGGGCGCCTTGGTCACCTCGCGCCCGTGCGTCTGGAACGCCGGGAAGGTCCAGCGGATGCCCGCAAGGATCGGGTCCGTGTGCCCGCCGGGGCTCAGCGTCACATCCACGAACCCGTGCTCGCCCTGCGCCGCCCGCGCCACCTCGCCGCCCAGCGCCGCGGCCAGCATCTGGTGCCCGAGGCAGATCCCCACGATCGGCAGCTGCCGCTCGTGCGCCCGGCGGATCAGGTCCATCTCCTTGGCCATCCACGGCCACTTGCTCCCGCCGGCGCTTTGGTTCTCGTCCACATTCTGGGGACCGCCCAGCGCCACGATCCCGTCCACATCGTCGAGGTCCGGCGGCATGGGGTCGTTCTTGTCGGGGCGCACGATCCGGAGCTTGTGCCCGAAGTCGCGCAGCGTCATGCCCAGGCGGCCCGGGCCGCCAATGTCCGAGTGCTGGAAGACGAGTATGGCCATGGGGCTCAGGATACCCGACCGGCGCCGGCGCGGCCGTCGGTCCGCCGCCGTCAGGGCCGCCGGATCATCGCGATCGTCGCGTCGTGCCCGTTGGGCAGGTAGTCCTGCCGGAACCGCGTCGCCGTGCAGCGGTCCATCGCCCAGTCCAGCATCGCCATGGTGTCGAACCGGCGCGCCGGGCTGGGGTCCTGCCGGGCGAGGGACTCATCGCAGCGATCGCTCAGGAAGTTGAAGACCAGCGCCGCGGCCTGACCCTGCGCGAGGCAGGGCGCCGTCCGCAGCGCTTCCCACGCGCGCTCCAGGACCGCGAGCGTGTCGCGATGGCTGACGGTGTTCAGCGAGCCGGAGAACACGACGACATCCGGCGCGTACCGCGCGAAGACACTCTTGTCCGCCACGAAGTCCGCGAGGACGACCTCCGCTCCGGGGATGTCGCGGGTCTTCGCGCCCTCCACCACCGAGGCGACGCCCTCCAGGCCGATGTAGCGCGCCGGCCCGATCGCCTGGTCACGCAGGTACTCCGCCATGGCGCCGCAGCCCGAGCCCGCATCGACGACCACGCGCCCGCGCATCTCCACCATCTCCGCGATGACGCGGAAGCGCTCCATCTGGCTTGTCCGGCTGGCCCAGAGCGTGGCCTCGAACGAGGCGCCGTGCTTCCTGGCCGCAACTTCATATGGCGCCAGGTACGCCGCGCCCTGCGGCTTGGCGGCCTTGCCCGGCTTCACGAGTCTCTTGAGCGGCTCCATCGGCCCGCATCCTAGTCGCCGCTCGATCGGCCTGATTTCGGGCGCGGCGCTCCTACGATCACTCCGCATGAGCGCCGACCACGAATCGTCGACCACCCAGCCGCCCCGGGCCCGCACCGCCGCCAACCGCCTCGGCCTCGACTACCGCGCCGAGGCTGCACGCCTGGGCCCGCCGGTCGTCCCCATCATCGACGCCCACCTGCACATCAACGGCGCCCGGGCCGCGCGGATCTTCAAGCAGGCCCGGGACCTCTACGGCGTCACGACCGTCTACTCCCAGTCCCGCATCGACCAGGCCGAGGCCGTCCGTGACGCGCTCGACGGCGACATCCGCTTCGTCGCCGTCCCCCGCTGGATGGACCCCGACCGCAAACACTCCCACACCGAGGGATTCCTCGCCGACATCGCCGAGTGGCGCGAGCGCTTCGGCTCCCGCATGGTGAAGTTCTGGACGGCGCCGCGCGTCCGCGACATCGCCCTGCAGGACTGCGGCGACCTGAACTTCTTCAACCTCGACTCCGAGTGGCGCCAGCGCCAGATGAAGCTCGCCACCGACCTGGGCATGATGATCATGGTCCATGTCGCCGACCCCGACACCTGGTTCGCCACCCGGTACAAGGACGCGAGCAAGTACCTCGAGAAAAAGGACCACTACCGCGCCCTCGAGAAGCTCGGCGACAAGTACACCCAGCCCTGGCTGCTCGCGCACATGGCCGGATGGCCCGAGGACCTGCGGTTCCTCGACGGCCTGCTCAGCCGGCACCCCAACTTCGTCATCGACACCTCCGCGACGAAGTGGATGGTGCGTGAGATCAGCAAGCATCCGCGGACCGAGCTGCTCGAGTTCCTCGAGAAGCACCGCGGGCGCGTGCTCTTCGGCTCCGACATCGTCGCCATGGACGAGCACCTGGGCACGGCCAAGAACTTCGAGCCCGGCTCGCCCGCGGCGACCTTCGCCGCCCAGGCCGGCGCCGAGGACGAGGCGTTCGACCTCTACGCCAGCCGCTACTGGGCGCTGCGCACCATGTTCGAGACGGGCTACGACGGCGAGTCCCCCATCGCCGACCCGGACCTGGCCATGGTGGACCCCGACCGCCACGACGCCATGTCGGCGCCGCGGCTCTCGGGGAAGGCGTTGCCGAAGGACCTTCTAAAGGTCCTCTACCGCGACGCCTGCCTGAATTCGCTTGAGAAATGGTGGCTGAGCTAGGCCGCCCGGGCGAGCTTTCCGCTCGGCCGAATGGGCTCGCTCGACCATGGGTCCCCCTGCGGCCTATATTTCGGACAATGATGACCGTTTTTCAGAACTCGGCGAGCGACGAGGCGGCCTCGCTGCATCCCAGGGCGCTGCACGGCGGCCCGTTCAACGACGACGGCGACGCCGACCTGGCCGACCTCAACACGCTGCTGGGCCTGGACAACTCCGCATGCTGATGAGACCGGGAAAGGAGACCTCACCGATGCGAACCCGATACACGCTCCTGACCGCCATCGCTGCAGCCTCCGTGAGCTGCGCCGCCCGCGCCACGATCCTCCGCGTCGACGACGACGCCCCAATCGGCGGCGACGGTCTGGCGTGGACCACGGCGTTCCGCACGCTCCAGGACGCCCTCGCCGCGGCCCGGGCCGACGCAGCCGTGACCGAGATCCGGATCGCAGGCGGCCTCTACCGCCCCGACCGCAGCGAGAGCGGCGCTGTCGCGCTCGGCGATCGGATCGCCAGCTTTGAACTCGTCGAGGGAGTGGCCATCCGAGGCGGGTTCCGGGGACTGGCCGCCGGCGGCGCCCCCGACGACCGCGATGTCGGCGCCTTCCCGAGCGTCCTGTCCGGCGACCTCAACGGCGACGACCAGCCGGACTGGGTGGGATCGTCAGAGAACTCGCACCATGTGGTCTCCGCCGTCGGCGTCGGCGCCGACACTTCGCTGGACGGCGTCACCGTCACCGGGGGCAACGCCTGGCAGTCCTCCGGCGGGCACCACGCGGGGGCGGGCCTGCACATCGACGGGGGCGCGCCCGAGTTCATCAACTGCCGGATCGTGCGGAACTTCGCGCACCTGGGCGGCGGCGCGATCGTGCTCAGCGGCTCGCCGCGATTCCGCGGCTGCGTCTTCGAGAGCGACTGGGCATGGGTCGGCCGCGGCGGCGCGCTGTACGCCGTCAACGGCGCCGCGATCGACGCGCGCGACTGTGTCTTCGCCGACAACTACTCGTACGGCCCCGGCAGCGTCGGAGACGGCGGCGCGGCGTTCCTCGAGGGCGGTTCGACGGCCGATTTCGTGCGGTGCGACTTCTGGTCCAACGAATCCAGCGGGTCTATCGCGGCCTACGCCAACGGCGGCGCTGTCTGCGCCCTGACCGACAGCCTGCGCTTCGTCTCGTGCCGGTTCGGGCGGAACACCGCCCTCGTGGGCGGCGCGCTGTGGCTCGGCGGAAACACCTCCATCGTGAACTGCGAGTTCAACGGCAACAGCTCGCTCGCCGGAGGCGCGATCTTCGCGTTCACCGCCGCGACCACGATCGTCAACTCCACCTTCGTCGCGAACAGCGCCGGCGACGGCGGCGCCATCGACAACAACCTCTCCAGCGTGGCGGTCATCTACAACTCGATCCTCTGGGCCAGCGCCTCCAACGCCCCCACCGGGCTCAAGAAGGCCATCCACAACGCCGACGGCTCCACCGCCACGGTGCGCTATTCCTGCATCCAGGGCCTCTTCGACCTGGAGGTGGGCGAAGACCCCATCGACCCCGCGAACTACCCCGGCTGCACGGAGGCGAACCCGCTCCTGGCCGACGCGAACGGCGCGGACAACCTCTTCGGCACGCCGGACGACGACGCCCGCCTCGCGGACGGCTCGCCGGTCGCCGACGCCGGTCGCAACTCCTATGTGCCGGCCGACGGCGCGGACCTGGATGAGGACGGGAACCTCTCCGAGAAGGTCCCTCTCGACCTCGACGGACTCGCGCGATTCGTCGACGACCCGCAGGCGCCCGACACCGGCGCAGGAACGGCGCCGCTCGTCGATATGGGCGCCTATGAACGCCAGAACGCGCCGCCCTGCGTCGGCGACCTCGACGGCGACGGCTTGATCGGTTTCGCCGACCTGAACATCCTGCTCGGCGGCTTCAACACCAGCGGCGCAGGCCTCCCGGGCGATCTGGACGACGACGGCGATGTCGATTTCGCCGATCTCAACACGCTCCTGGGCCTCTACAACACGGCCTGCTGAACGCTCACTCCCCCAGCGGATCCGGGCGGAACAGCTTGGTGTTCAGCGCCCAGTTCTTCTCCGTGAAGTTCCCGCCGAGGTTGAACGCCTTGGCCTGATCCGGACGCGCGGCGGTGATCGCCATGTTGCACTTGGCGTCCAGGTTGTCCAGCAGCGACACGAAGATCGCCTCCGGCGTCGCGGGGATCTTCGCGGCGCCGAACTCCGGCTCGCCGTGGTGCGACACGATGATGTGCTGCAGCACGGTGACGAACGCGCCCGGCATCCGCACGCCGGAGGTCTTCATCGCCTGCTGGGCCTTGTCGTGCAGCATGATCGCGCCCTCGACGATGTGCCCGACCAGCTCGCCCCGGTCCGTGTACGAGAAGCCCTTCTCCCAGCTCAGCTCGCGCGTCTTGCCCAGGTCGTGCAGGAACAGGCCCAGCAGCACGATGTCGCGGTTGAGCTTGGGGTACAGCGGCAGCATCGCCTCCGCGAGGTTGAGCAGCTGCAGCGTGTGCTCGCACAGGCCGCCCAGGAACGCGTGGTGCAGCGCCTTGGCCGCGGGCGCCTGGCGGAACAGCTCCATCAGCGTCTGGTCCTCGAGGTAGGTCCGGGCCAGCGCCAGCGCCGCGGGGTGGGACAGCGAGTTCAGGATCGCCTCGATGTCCGCGAACATCTCCTCCGGGGGCCGCGCCGAGCTGGGCACCAGGTCGCGCAGCTGGTCGGAGGTGGGCTCGATCGGGTCGATCGCCTGCACGATCAGCTGCAGCTCGCCCTGGAACGGCTGGGTCTCGCCCTCGGCCCAGACGAACCCGTCGGTCGGCAGGCGGGAGAATTCCTCCTCCGTGATCGTCCACTTCCGCGCCGGCAGATCGCCGGATTTGTCCGCCAGCAGGCAGCGCAGGTACGGCTTGCCGGCGCGCGTGGCGCCGAGCTGCGCGTTGGCGATCGCGAACGCGCCACTGAAACGCTCCGCCGGGCCGAGCTCCCGGATGAATCGGCGGGCGGGCTTCGAGGCGGTCTGCAGGGGAAGTTGCGTCATCAATGCTCCAGAGGAATTGAGTGGGGCCGGGCACCGGGGGGCCGGCGCCGGGCTGCCGCTCCGCGGTCCGACCCGGGGGACGCCGCCAGTCTAGCCCGCCCTCAATCCTCGTCATCGTCCGGTCGGGGGGCCGCCGACGGGGCCCCGTCAGCCGCCGGCGCCGCCAACGCCGGGGACGGCGCCCCCATCCCGTACCGGTACACCAGTTCGCCCCCCGCGTGGGCCGTCAGCGCCGCCCAGACCGTCACCCCCACGCTCCCCGCCAGCGCCGCGACGCCGAACGCCGCGCGCCAGACCTTGTGCTTCATCATCGCCGCGGCCGCGAGCAGCGCCGCGGGGATCAGCGGCCAGATCCAGCCGTTCTCGCCCAGTTCCTCGTGCTTTTCCGCGGCGTCGTTCGAGCCGGCCGGCCAGGTCACGCGATGCTCGTGCAGGCTGTCCTCAGCCGCCTCGCCGGCGTTGGCCGCGAGCGCCCCTCCGGCTGATCCCAGCAACAGCGCCGCCAGCGAGACGCCCAGCAGCGTGTTGTTGCTGAACTTCTTCACCGCCAGCACGAGGATGAGCAGCGGGGACACCGCCGCCATCACGATCGGCAGGTGCACCAGCGCCGCGTGGCGCATGTGCGGATCCGACAACGCGTCCAACATCGAGTTCATGGCATGGCTCCGAATCGCACGGGCACACGCCCGGCGCCGACTGATTCGAGAGAATCTTATCCCGATTTCGTCGCCCTCGGGGTCCCGCACACCGGGCAGTCCTCCGCCTTCACCCCGTCCAGGTCGTACCCGCACTGGGCGCACTTCTCCGGCTCCTCGATCGGCTTCATCAGGATGGCGCCCAGCGCGAAGATCATGATCGCCACTGGTCCGCTCGCGAAGCACACCGCCCGCAGGAACACCGCCGGCCACAGCGCGCCCACGATGATGAGCGCGAGCGGCGTCAGGATCATCAGCGCCCCGGCGATCCAGATCAGCACATTCAGCCAGAGGGGATGCTCCGTGCTCCTGCGATGACTCAAGCGCCGCCCTCCCGCTCGGGGTTCGCCTCCCGACGGGCCGCGCGGACCTGCTCCAGCCGTCGGCGCAGCATCTCCTCGGTCCCCAGTCCGTCGGGCCGGTAGTACTCGCGATCGACGCCCAGGTAGTCCTGCCCGGTCACGGCGCCGATGTCCGTGTTCCTCGGCGCGCCATGGCTGTAGACATAGCCCTTGCCGTGCTGCTCGCTGCCGACGCTCTCGGTCTTGTGCCCGTCGCGCAGGAACACGGGCACCGGCATCGTCCGCCCCTCGCGCACATCGGCCAGCGCCTCGTCGATCG
The DNA here is from genome assembly GCA_938003595.1 of uncultured bacterium. GTDB lineage: Bacteria > Planctomycetota > Phycisphaerae > Phycisphaerales > UBA1924 > JACVCK01. Next base: position 3,061 of record CALKYH010000225.1, on the reverse strand, counting down.
CCAGGTAGCTCGCGTTGCTCTTGGGCGCCAGCGCCAGGTAGATCGCGCACTGGCCCAGCGTGATCCGCGCCTCGGGCATGCCGATCCGCTCCACCAGCGACCACGCGGCCTCGGCCACCATGATCGCCCGCGGGTCCGCGTTGCCGATGTCCTCGCTCGCCAGGATCGCCAGGCGGCGGGCCACGAACCGCGGGTCCTCCCCGGCCTCGAGCATCCGCGCGATCCAGTACAGCGCCGCGTCCGGGTCGCTGCCCCGCACGCTCTTGATCATCGCGCTGATGGCGTCGTAATGCTCGTCGCCGTCGGGGGCGTACACCATCGCCTTCTGCTGGATGCTCTCCTGCGCCGTCGCGAGGTCGATGGTCAGCGGCGCCGCGGCGTCCGCGCTCGAGCCGGGCGCCCTCCCCGGGGCGCTCATGACGGCGACTTCCAGCGCCGTCAGCGCCCGGCGCGCGTCGCCGTCGCTGATCTTCGCCCAGTGGGCGATCGCCTCGTCCGTCACCGTCAGCGCCAGCTTCCCCAGGCCGCGCTCCTTGTCCGACACCGCGCGCCGCAGGATCGTCGACACGGCCTCCTCGCTCAGCGGCTCCAGCCGGAACACGGTGCTGCGGCTCACCAGCGCCGAGTTCACCGCGAACATCGGGTTCTCCGTCGTCGCCCCGATGAGCGTGATCACCCCGCGCTCCACATCGCCCAGCAGCACATCCTGCTGCGAGCGCGTGAAGCGGTGGATCTCGTCCAGGAACAGGATCGTCTTGTTCGTGCCGCCGCTGGCCTCCAGCCGGGCCGCGGCCTCCTCGATCACCTCGCGGATCCGCTTCACGCCCACGCTCGCGGCGTTCTCGCGCACGAACCGCCGGCGCGTCGCCGCGGCGATGACCTCCGCCAGCGCGGTCTTGCCGGTGCCCGGCGGCCCGTGCAGGATGATGGAGGTGATCCGGTCCGCCCGGATCATCCGGGGCAGCAGCCGGTCCGGCCCCACGATGTGCTCCTGGCCGGCGAATTCCTCCAGCGAGCGCGGGCGCATGCGGCTGGCCAGCGGCTCCGCGGCACGCCTCGCCTGCTCCCGTTGACCGGCCCAGAGGTCGCTCACGCCGGCATCGTACGGAGCCCGAACATTCGCCGCCCCGCCCGAACCTCGGGAATCTGAGTTCAGCGAACTCCCCCGGATCGGCGCCGGCCCCGAACGATTGGCGGATGAGCCCCGTACCATTGCCGATAGTGGTGGACTCCAGGCCCCGATGGCCCTCGGAGTTGACCCCGGAGAACGACCCCGGACAGCGCGCGATCCGCCGCACCGGCCAGCCTCGATAGGAGTAGGGATATGTGCGGTATCGTCGCCTATGTCGGCAGCAAGCCCTGCTGCCCCTTGCTCATCGAAGGCCTCAAGCGACTCGAGTACCGGGGCTACGACTCCGCCGGCGTCGCCATCCTTGAACCCAACGGCAAACTCGAGACCGTCCGCGCCGTCGGGCGCGTCGCCGTGCTCGAGAGCAAGCTCGCCAAGCGCCACGCCCTCATGGGCACCCTCGGCATCGCCCACACCCGCTGGGCCACGCACGGCGGCGTCACCGAGCCCAACGCCCACCCCCACCGCGACGACCGGCACGGCATCGCCCTCATCCACAACGGCATCATCGAGAACTACAGCACGCTCAAGACCTGGCTCGAGGAGCGCGGCCATCAGTTCAAGTCCGACACCGACACCGAAGTGCTGACCATGCTCATCGGCGAGCTGTACGACGGCGACCTCGAGGCCGCGGTCCAGGCCGCGCTGCGCGAGGTCACCGGCGCCTACGCCATCGCCGTCATCTGCGAGAAGGAGCCCGGCGTGCTGGTCGCGGCGCGGAAGGGCTCGCCCCTGATGGTCGGCATCGGCGCCGACGAGCACATCGTCGCGTCCGACCCCTCCGCCGTCGTCGCGCACACCACGCAGGCGATCACGCTGGAGGACTACCAGGTCTGCCGCATGACGCCGACCTCGTTCCGCACCTCCACCATCGACAATGTGCCCGTCACCCCCAAGGTGCACGAGCTGGAGATGGAGCTCCAGGAGATCGAGCGGGGCGGCTACCCGCACTACATGCTCAAGGAGATCTTCGAGCAGCCCGCGGCGATCCAGCAGACCATGCGGGGCCGCATCGACAAGCGCGAGGGGCGCATCGTCCTGGGCGGCGTCGGCCAGTACGCCCGCGAACTGGTCAAGGCCCGGCGCTTCATCCTGACGGCCCAGGGCACGGCGCTGCACGCCGCGAAGATCGGCGAGTACCTCTTTGAGGAGCTCGCCAAGATCCCCGCCGAGTGCGAGTACGCCAGCGAGTTCCGCTACCGCAACCCGATCATCGAGGAAGGCGCCGTCGTCATCGCGGTGAGCCAGTCCGGCGAGACGGCCGACACGCTCGCGGCGCTCCGCGAGGCCAAGGACCGCGGCGCCCTGTCGCTGGGCGTCGTGAACTCCGTCGGCTCGACCATCGCCCGCGAGACCGACGCCGGCGTCTACCTGCGCGTGGGCCCCGAAATCGGCGTCGCCAGCACCAAGGCGTTCGTCGGCCAGGTCGCGGTCATGACCATGCTCGCGATGTTCATCGGCCGGCGCCGGTTCATGTCGGTGGACCAGGCCGCGAGCCTCATCGAGTCCCTCGAGAAGATCCCCGACGCCATCGGGCGCGTGCTGGAGGAGTCCGACCACATCCGCAAGGTCGCCGCCCGCTACATCGAGCGCGAGAACTGGCTGTTCCTCGGACGCGGGTACAACTACCCCACCGCCCTCGAGGGCGCGCTCAAGCTGAAGGAAATCTCCTACATCCACGCCGAGGGCATGCCCGCGGCGGAGATGAAGCACGGCCCCATCGCCCTCATCAACGAGGGCATGCCCTGCGTCTTCATCGCCAACCGCGGCAGCCAGTACGACAAGGTGCTCTCGAACATCCAGGAGGTCCGCGCCCGCGGCGGGCATGTCATCGCCGTCGCCACCGAGGGCGACGAGGAGATCCGCAAGCACGCCGAGGATGTCTTCTACATCCCCGATGTGCCCGAGTGCCTCAGCCCCATGGTCGCCGTC
>CALKYH010000224.1 GCA_938003595.1 uncultured bacterium | reverse complement strand
CCGGAACCCTTGCTTTGGCCGGATTCGGTCTTATTCTTCTCCTGCTTGAAGAATATCGAATCCACTCCCGCCGACCCCCTCGCCGCCCTCCAGCGGATGGGGCTGTCCGCCGCCGAGGCCGAGGTCTACGCCTTCCTCGTCAAGCACTCCCCCGCCACCGGCTACCGCGTCGCCCAGGCCCTCTCCCGCCCGGTCGGCGCCGTCTACAAAGCCATCGAGTCCCTCGAGGACAAGGGCGCGCTCTACACCTGCGAGGACGACGGCAACCGCGTCGCCCGCGCCGCGGCGCCGGCCGAGTTCATCGCCCGCCTCCGGCGCCGACTCGACGACGACGCCCTCGCCCTCGAGGCCCTCGCCGAAGAGGCCGACCTCGACGAGCCCGACGACCTGCTCTACCGCCTGCGCGACCGCGACGCCACGCTCGAACGCGCGCGCACGCTCATCCAGAACGCCGAGTCCTTCGTCCTCGCCAGCGCGTGCCCGGTCTTCGTCGATGAGCTCGGCCCCGCCTTCGAAGCCGCCGCCGACCGCGTGCCCGTCGCCGTCAAGGTCTTCGCCCCGGCGCCGCTGCGCGCCGCGCAGATCCTCGAAGACCCGCGCGGCCTGCGCGCCGTCGAGGCCGGCCCCGGCCAGTGGCTGCACCTGGTCGCCGACGGGCGCGTCTTCCTGCACGCGCTCTTCAGCGACGACGGCGCCGAGCTCCGCACCGCGCACTGGTCGGCCAACCCGCTGCTGAACTGGTCCACCTACTCGGGGCTGTGCTCGCACATGACCCTCAGCGTCCTCCGCCCGCTCGTCACGGGCGCCGCGCCTCACGCCGAGCTCATGAAGACGCTCCGCTGCCTCGAACCGCTCGAAACCTCCGCCTCGTTCGGCAAGTCCATGCTCATCGCGCAGCACCGCGCGCCGAGCGCTTCCAAGCGAGGCCGTCCCCGGCGCGGCGTCTGAGCTCGCCGGCCCCCTCCCCCATTCCGAAGGAGAAGTTCCCCATGTCCAAGCCCGCCACGCTGTTCCCCGCCCGCGTCGTCTTCGGCGCGCTCCTGGCGCTCTGTGCGGCCGCCGACGCCGCGCACGGCGCCGGCAAGCAGCTGCTCGTGACCTCGTTCTACTCCAGCCGCGTCGTGAGCTACGACATCGACACCGGGACGCGCCTGGGCGACACCGGCGCCGTGACCTCCTTCGCGGCGCCGCTGTGCACGCGCGTCGGCCCCGACGGCCGCCTCTATGTCGCCAGCGAGGGCACCGACCGCGTCTTCCGCTTCGATGTCGGCACGCTCGCGCTCGTGGACACCTTCACCGCGCCGGGCTCCTCCGTCCTCGATCAGCCCTCCGCCCTCGCCTGGACGCCCGACGGCGACCTGCTCATCGCTTCCTTCTCCGGCGACAAGGTCCAGCGCTTCGACGGCGCCACCGGCGTGTTCGAGTCCACCTTCATCGCCGCGGGCCTGGGCGGGCTCAACGGCCCCGACAACGGCATGACCTACGGCCCCGACGGCCACCTCTACATCCCCTCCTACTACACCAACCAGATCCTCAAGTACGACGGTCAGACCGGCGCCTTCCTCGGCGCGTTCATCTCCGGCGTCGGCAAGCCCCGCGTGCTCGAGTTCCGCGGCGACGACCTGTTCATCACCTCCGAGACCTCCAACGCCGTGCTGCGCTACAACGCGCACACCGGCGAGCTCGTGGGCGCCTTCACCACGCCCGGCGCCGGCGGCATGAGCACGCCCGTGGGCCTGGCCTTCGCCGACGGCTTCATGTTCGTCACCTCCCTCGAAGGCGACAGCGTGCTGCGCTTCGACGCCGCGACCGGAGCGTTCATCGATGTCTTCGCCTCCGGCGCCGCGAACGGCCTGAATGGCCCGGTCTTCCTCACCGTCGTCCCAGCGCCCCCGGCCGCGGGCGCCATGATCCCCGCGCTCCTGGCGCTGAGCGTGCGGCGCCGGCGCTGAGCGTTTACTCGCGCAGATCCGTCGGGACGCCGTCGGGATAGACCCGGCGCACCAGCTCCTGGATCCGCTCGATGCGGTTGCCCGGGTCCGGGTGCGTGCTGAGGAACTCCGGCGGGCCGCCGCGCTCGCCGGAGGCGTCGCGCAGGATCTCCATCACGCGGATCATCGCGCGCGGGTCGTAGCCGGCCGCGGCGCTGATGCGCACGCCGTACTCGTCGCTCTCCAGCTCGTCCTGCCGGCCGTACTTGAGGGTCACGAGCGTGCCGATCGCCTGCGCCAGCGCCGCGGCCGCCGCGGTCTCGGGCCGATCCGGGTCATACGCCGCGACCCCCACCGCGCCGACGACGCCCTGCATCAGCCCCTGCTGCGCCAGACGCTCGGCGCCGTGCCGCTCCACCACATGCCCGATCTCGTGCGCCAGCACGCCCGCCACCTGCCCCTCGGTCTCGAGCCGGCGCAGCAGCGCCTCGGTGATGAACACCTGCCCGCCCGGCAGCGCGAAGGCGTTCACCACCTCGGGGTCGGCCAGCACATGAAACTCGAAGGGGTACGGGTTCTCGCCGCTGGGGAACAGCCGCTCCAGCGCCGCGACCAGCGCGCCGCCGACGCGATCGACCAGCGCCTGAGCCGCGGCGTCGTTCGACAACCCGCCGTACATCTGCGCCATCTCGGGCGCCGCCTGCAGGCCCAGCGCCACCTCGCCCTGCACGCTCAGCGCCACGCGCTCGGACCGCCCCGTGATCGGGTTCACGCTCGTCCGGAGGAAATAGCCTCCCACCGCCACCACCAGAATCACGCCCGCGATGAGCAATCGGGGCGACAGCCCGCGACCGCCGCGAGGCGAACCACCGTACCCACGACCCAGCCGCACCATGGCCATCGGTCCACCTCCGGCGCCGGCGCGGCGCCCTCAAGCAACCCCCACAAGCAACCAGGGACAGATCGTAGAGCGTTCTCCAAATAAGCGAGACGGCCGAGCCCGGGTCCTGGGTGGTCAGTAGAACCTCGGGGCCCGGCCGTCTCGTCGAAGCCGGAGGATGCAGTGATGCGTTCGGCGCGAGAGGTCTCCTCCTCCTCTCACCCGTCCACGAGCCCTACATCGCGCCGGCGTTGATCCATTCCTCGGCCAGCCCGGTCAGGCGGCCGTCGGCGTCCTTCTCCTCCTGCAGCGTCGCCTCCAGCAGCTCCACCGCGTCGTCGTGCCCCAGCATGCGCGCGTACTCGCGCAGGCAGCCGTAGGTCGCGATCTCGTAGTGCTCCACCTTCTGCGCGGCGCAGATGATGGCGGCGTCGCGGGTGGCGGGCTCGCCGTCCTCCTTGAGGATCTCGTCTCCCTCCTTCACGAGCCCCTCCATCGCCTTGCAGCGGTGGCCGCCGGGCTTGCCCTCCATCGTCCCGAAGATCTGCTCCAGCCGCTCGACATGGCGCTTGGTCTCCGCCAGGTGGTCCACGAAGGCGCCGCGCAGCTTCTCGTCGCTCACGGCGTCGCGCATCTTCGGCAGCGCCTCCAGCAGCTGATGCTCGGCGCTGAAGGCGTCCTTCAACTGCGACAGATAGAGCTTCTCGAGATGGTCCAGTTTGATCGACATGGTGCGGTGTTTCCGTTCCGGCGCCGGGGCCCGGGGCGCCCGGCGTGATGGTGCGAATCGGCGGAGCGCTCGTCCGGGGCGACCGTGAGCGGCGCCGTCGGGCGGGGCTCGCCGGCGTCGCCTGTGCTTCGACGCCGGTCAAGACCCGTCCCTGGCGCCGCGCGGGGTCGCCGCGGACGGCGCTCGGCCGTGGAAAGTGAGTTGGTCAGACGCTGGAGACCTTCGAGGCGCCGGCGTCCTTCATGATGTCCTTCACGAGTTGAACAGTGTCCTTGTGGTCGCAGGACACGCCGACGACCACGCCGCCGCGCTCCAGCGACTCCTCGTAGAACTTCAGTTCGTGCTCGGGGATCGCCAGGCCGACGAGCCCGCCGATCGCGCCGCCCGCCGCCGCGCCCGCGCCGGCCCCGGCCAACGCAGCGACGATCGGGCCCGCCGCGAGGATGCCCAGGCCGCCCGTGGCGATCGCGCCGACCGCGGTCAGGCCCGCGACAAGCGCCACCACGGCGCCGCCGACGCCCGCGCCCGTTGCGGCGCCCTCGGCGACCTTGCTGTGCTTCTCGACGGTGAACGCCTCGCTCCCCACGCGGTCGGAGGTGACGAGGCTGATGTCGGTCGAGCGCACGCCGCGGGACTCCATCGTCCCGACGGCGCGGGCCGCCTGCGATGCGTTCTCGAAAACGCCGGTGATGACCGTCGTCATGGCTGTGTCCTTTCGTCAGCGCCGGGGCGAGTCGCCGCGCGGCGCAGGGTGTTCTGGATCCGTCCGACTCGAACGCTCTGGCGATCGGTCACGACAGATCATGCGGCGCGCAGATGCACCGCCCCTGAAAGGACCGTGAATTGTCGCTCATTCTCGGGGCGGGGCGCCGACCTCGCGCCCGATCCCGCTCAGGCGGCCGCCGCGGCCCGCTTGCCCAGCCGGCGACGCATGCGGTCGATCCCGCGCAACTCCCATGTGTGCACGGTGTTGAGGCCCACATTCATCGCCGCCGCCGCCGCCCGGTAGCTCAGCCCGCAGCACACCAGCAGGCGGACCGCGTCCTGATGCTTGTCGGACAGGGAGTTCAGCGCCGCCTGCAGCGAGCGGGCCTCGACCGGCGGCGCGCCGTCCACGCCCTCGCCCTCGCAGGCCCCGTCCTGGCTCTGCCCGGCCCGCAGCGCCGCCAGCGCCTCGGCCGCCCGCTTGTTCCTCTGCGCCTGCCGACGCAGGATGTTCCGCGCCACGGCGATGAGGTAGCCGGCCGACAGCTCGCGCTCCGCGATGTTCGGCAGCGCCATGAGGCGCAGGAACACCTCCTGCGCCACATCCTCCGCGAGTTCGCGCGAACCCCAGCGGCACACATAGCGAACCACGATGTCGTAATGCCGCTGCGCGAGGCGTTCGACGCACTCGGCGCTCCGGGATTCCACAGAAGAGTCGGTCGCGGTCATGGCGAACCTCTGTCCTTGGTCGTGCGTCCTGCACGGATTCGAATGTCCCGCCGGCGACCACCGCCGGACCCACCCTCGACCGACGGGCGCGCCGTGGCGACCGCCGAGTCATCCGGTCGGGAGCGTTGCGCCCGCGAGTGCGCCCCGCGCCCGAATTCCTACGCCCTCCGAAGCGCCCCGCCGCCGCCGGCCGATCTGGGCGCCCCGATGGTCCATCCTCGCTCCGTCCTCGCTCGCGCCGCGTCCCACCGCGCCGACGAGCGACCGTACATCAATCCTCTGCAGACTCGACCTGCGAACGGCGAGCCTTCGAACGCTTCCCCGCGCCGCGACGCGGCGCCAGGCGGAACGAATGCCCGGCGGAATCCGCGGGCCACACGCATCGACGCGGGCGCCGCGGGCCTGCCAAGGTATCGCACTCGCGCAGCAAGTCCAGATCTTTTTTGAACCACTCCGGAAGTTCGACGAGCGCCGCCAGCTCGATCGGACGCAGCCCGGTCGAACGCGCAAAAACGACGAAGGCCGACACGACCAACGACCGTGTCGGATCGCCCAGACAGGGGAATCGAGCGGCCATCGACTCGACCCGGCTTGTCATCCGCGCCACGCCCTCGCCCCAGCGCTCGGCCTGCAGATCGCCCGCGGCCTTGAGCCAGCCCAGCGCTCGATCCACCTCCAGCGCCGCGCCGCTCAGCAGCGCATCATCCACCTCCACCTCCGCCGCCCCGTCCGCGCCCATCCAATCCAGGAATCGTCCTCGCATCACCCACCTCCCGTTGTCGGTGCGACATCCATGTCGACGCGGCCCACCGCCGCGCACCCTGCCGACCGGGCGCAAACTCAACCCGTCCCACCCTCCACTCCCAATCGTCGGGCGCGGCCTACCGACCTCGCCCGACGAAGGAACCGATGGAGCCCTTCTCGCCCCCGAGCAAGGTCCGGACCAGGACGGACCTCCAACTCAGCGGCGCCCTCGTTGGCTCGTGTCGCCGCATCCCTGCGGCCAGCTTCTTCGCGTCCTTGCGATCCCACCCGCGTCCTTGCGGCGACGCCCGCAGTCCTTGCGAACGACACCAACAGAGAGCCGGGCCCGTAGTCGGATTGTCACCACCATTTCTGGGGGATTTAGCGCCCAATAACCCCTGCGTGAGGGGTGTTTTAAGAGATTTTCACGCCCACTATCGGGGGATGCGGACCACCGGATACACACCGCCGCCGACAAGTTCTCCACCGAAGAAGTCCCAGGCGGCCAGACCGTCGTCCGCCGCGGGCTCCAGCAGGTACACGGCCAGCGTGCCCAGCTCCTGGTCCACCGGCACGCGGACCCAGCCCGGGCCGATGCGCCGCTCGGCCGAGCGCTTCTCGACCTCGGCCAGCTTCATCTGGCGCTGCTGGAACGCCGGCTTGTCCTCGACGCTGACGATCACATACTCCTCGACCTCCGCGGTGCGCTCGATGCGCTCCTCTTCGACGCGAACGCCGTGCGCGCGCAGGTTCTCGACGATCGCGGCGTGCGTCGGTGGAATGAGATACGCGCGCGGGCGCTCGACGGTCATGGTCGGGACGAAGCGCCCCCAGAACTCGACATCGGCGTAGTCCTTCTCGACGCCGGTGGACTCCACGCCGCCGCCGTCCTTGGGGCGCATCTGCCAGCCCTTGACGGTCAGACGCTCGGGGTAGGTCGCGTACTCGAAGCGGATAGGCACCTCCGCCGGCTCGCCCTTGGCGGCCTCGCGCCGGGCGTCCTCCACGACCTTGATCAGCGCCACGCGGTTCTCCGCGGCGAAGAGCACGCATTCGCGCACGAACGCCAGCGTCGAGAGCACGCGGTCCTTGAAGGGCGCGTAGGCGTAGGCCTCGGACAGGATGGCGACCATGCCGCGCAGCCCGGCGTAGTTGGCGCCGTAGCGCGGGTTCCAGGGGTAGGTGCGCCACTCGGTGTGGAAGGCGTTGAAGTCGCCGTACCAGAAGGTGTCGAAGCCGTCCTTCTTCAGGACGCGCTGGTTGACGGCCGGGAGCAGGACATTGCGAGTCCACTCGAGCGGGCGGGTGTCGCCGGCGGGCAGCTGCGAGGCGCCGTAGGTCAGGGTGTAGCGGTGCAGCGAGCCGTTGGTGGTGTGGCAGTCGATGACCATGTGCGGGCGCCAGGTGGTGAAGAAGTGGGCCATGGCGCGGGTCTCGGGCGCGTCCAGCTTCATGTAGTCGCGGTTGAGGTCCAGGCCCTGGGCGTTGGCGCGCTGGCCCATCATGTCGGGGCCGATCTGGCCGGGGCGGTTGCGCTCGTTGGGGCCGAAGCGCTCGTTGCCGTCGGCGTTGTAGATGGGCGCGAGGACGAGGACGACATTGTCGAGGATCTTGCGGGCCCACGGCGCCGCGGGCTCGCTGACGATCTCGCGCACGAGCATCGGCAGCGCCTCCTTGCCGCAGACCTCGCCGGCGTGGATGTTGGCGAAGACGAGCACGACGGCCTTGCCGCTGGCGTACGCGGCCTCGGGGTCGGCGACGGGCGGATCGGCGAGGATGAGCAGCGGGATGTCGCGGCCCTCGCCGGTCTTGCCCATCGAGGCGCGGCGCAGCAGGCGCGAGCCGACGAAGGCGCCGGGGTCGGCGAGGCGGTCCATGAGCGCGACGGTCTCGGCGTAGGTGGAGGTGGCGGTGTAGCCGGAGGTCTCCGCGACGGTGAGCACGCGCACGGCCTCGGCCGGCGGCGGGGGCGCGGCGCAGCCGAGGAGGAGCGGTGTGAAGATGGCGCCAAGGAAGCCGGCGACGCGGAGGGAGGGGGTCTTCATGGCGAGCAATGTAACTCGGGGGCGATCCCGGCCGGGGGCGTTATCCTTGCCGGCCCATGACCACGCCCATCACGATCAGCGGGTTGACGAAGCGGTTCGGCGCCACGACGGCGGTGGGCGATGTGTCGCTGTCGGTCGCCAAGGGGCAGCTGTTCTTTCTGCTGGGGCCGTCGGGGTGCGGGAAGACGACGCTGCTGCGGATGAT
>CALKYH010000223.1 GCA_938003595.1 uncultured bacterium | reverse complement strand
CTGGCCGCGCTCGCCATGTTCCTGGGCGCCGGGCTCGCCGTCGGGCAGCCCTCGCGCGACCTCCCGGTGGACGATGTGTCGTACGCCATCGGCCACATGCTCGGCGAGGACGCGCTCGCGCGCCTCCGGGCCGACGGCGTGACCGTGAACAACGAAGAGATCCTCAAGGGCTTCGCCGCCGCGCTGAAGGAGGAGTCGCCCCGCCTCGACGAGAAGCGGCGCGCGCACCTGATGCGGATGGTCGAGGAAGAGCTGCGTCGCCTCGAGGCCGCGGAGCGACTGCAGAACGATCCGGCGTTCAAGGCGCTGGCCGAGAGCAACCTCAAGAAGAGCCAGACGCTCCGCGACATCATCGCCAAGGAGCCCGGCATCATCACGACGCCCAGCGGCCTGCAGATCCAGAAGGTGACCGACGGATCCGGCGAGAAGCCGACCGACGACAGCCTTGTGGTCGCCTCCTTCCGCGCCACGCGGATGGACGGCTTCGACTTCGCCACCGGCGCGATGGAGCCGGTCGTCCTCCGCGAGACCGTGCCCGGCGTGCAGGAGTTTCTCAAGATGATGCCCGCCGGCAGCCATTGGCGCGTCGCCATCCCGCCGGCGCTGGCGTTCGGCGAACTGGGCCTGCCCCCGAACCTCGGCCCGAACGAGACCATCATCGTCGATGTCACGCTCCACGAGGTCAGGAAGGCCGAATGACCCGTCAGCATCACCGATCGGTTCTCCTCCGCGCGATCGTGGTGGGCGGGCTGCTCGCAGGCGCCGCCGCGATCGGCCAGTACGCGCTCGACCACTCCCTCGACGCCAACCCCATGGTCGGCGGCACGGGCTACAACCCCAACGGCCGGGGCAACGCGGGATCCCTGCGCGCCTCGTCCTATCGCCTCGACCGCCGAAGCGGCACGGTGCAGGACATGTACGGCGGCAACAGCGCCTTTGCCCGCCCCGAGTACCGCGTCGGCGCGGACGGCGGTCCGTCTCGTGCGGCCTACGCTCGCGCAGGGCTCACCAGGGACCAGGTCTACCCGTCCTACGCCACGACGAATCTGCGGCAGGACGATGTCGAGCGGCGCATGTCCGGCAAGGCTTACTCGCCGAACGACACGCGGAGCATGGGCTACGCCGGCCTGCAGTCCCCGAGCTATCAGCCGTACGCTTCAACCTCCTACGCCAATCCCGGAGCCGTGGGCGCCGTGGGCGGCGGTGGTGGTGGGGGCCGCGGCCGCGGGGGCAGCCCGTCGGGCCTCGTCTCGGCGGCCGAGCGGGTCCCGTCCCAGTACGGCATGACCGGTCTGAGCGCCCCGTCCTACAAGCCCGGCAAGCGCCGGTAGGACAGGCGAAACAGGAAAGCGGAGAGGGGGGGATTCGAACCCCCGATACGAGCTTTAGACCCGTATAACGGTTTAGCAAACCGTCGCCTTCAGCCTCTCGGCCACCTCTCCGGCGAGGGACGGGCATCGTCGCCGCCTCGCACGGGGAAGTCAACCGCTCAGGGGGCGTGGAGGCCGTTTCCTGCGGGCGGCCGGGGCTCGGCGTTGAGCAGCGGGAAGGCCGCGGCCTCGCGGTGCTCGGCCCCATCCGGCAATAGCACGCTCCTCATCAGCGACACCCGCCTGATCGGGAACGGCGGAATCTCCAGCCGCTCCGGCAACGATCCGACGGCGCCGGGCGTTGTCAGCCGAGCCAGCGTCATGTGGGGCAGAAATCGATCGCCGGCCCGGTCCCGCACCGAGCGCGCGAGCCGGTGGGCCAGCCGGCGCTGCAACTCCATCAGTGTGGCGGGGGCGTCGGTCTCGACGGCGACCAGGCGCGCCGGGCCCTTCTGAGGCAGAGCGATCAGCCGCAGCGGCGTCAGCGCGAAAGCCTCGAGCCCAGCGCACGATCGCTCCACGGACTCGGCCACCTCCTGCAGGCGCCTGGGTTCGGTGTCGCCGATGAACTGCAATGTGAGATGGACCTGGGCCGCGGGCACGGCGCGGTGGGCCGGCAGGTCCAGCGCCGCCAGCGCCTCGAGCATGGCGACGGCGACCTCCGGCGGCGGGTGCGCCGCGACGAAGAGTCGGACGGGTTGGGCGGGGCGTCGGGGCATGGCGTTCGATGATCGGCAAAAAAACTGTCGCCCGCGGCAGAACCGCGGGCGACAGTTTGGCACGGAGACACCGATTGTGCACGGCGCGAACGCCCTGTTTCGTGCGCGCCGAGAATCCTTCCCTCTTTCTCTTCGCCCTTCGCGGGCTCTCTCTTTCTCGCGAAGGTCCGGGCGGCTGCTTAGTGGTCTTCCTCGGCGTCGGGCCGCGGACCGGCCTCGCCGTTGATCATTCGACGCAGGTACTGGTTCTCGCGCCGCGTGGCCTCGAGATCGAACACGAGGTACTTCACGCTCAGGCGCAGGTAGTCGAGCGACTCCTGAAGCTCCCCGATGATCTTCTTCATCCGGACCTGCCGGCTGCGGGTCTCCTCGGCCAGCTCCCGGAGGCGGGGTCGGTCGCCCTCGGGCGCGGCCTCGATCTGGCCCATCAGCTCGTCAAGCTTCTGCTGGAACTCCTGGTCGGTCATGGCTCGCTCCTCGTGTCTTCGCGGTACGAATGCGACCCCGGCGGGTCACGAGGAGAAGAAGATCAAACGCGGGGCCCGTCCGCGCCAAAGCCGGCGCCAGAGCGCGCGCGTCCGGGAATGCTGGCCAAGGGCAAGCGGTGGAGGGGTCGGCCCGTCGGGAGGCCCTACAGACCGCGCCGCCGGGCGGTCCGGTTGGGCCGCGTGTGGCGTGGACGCATCAGCGGGCGTCGAACCGGCGCAGCGCGTCGCGGGCCTCGGGGGGCGCCGAGGACATCACCCGGTCGAAGGTCGCCCGGTCCGTGCGCTGCATATCGGACGCGAGCTTCTTCAGGTGCTGGTTGCGGTTGTTCTCGAAGCGCTTGAAGAACTCCTCGAGGTCGTGCCGGTTGAAGCGCGACAGGGGGTCCTTCAGGCCCGTCTGCTGGATCGCCCAGTCGATGAGCGAGCCGCCGTTGATCTTGAACTTGTAGAGCCCCAGCGTCGCGGCCAGGCGGCGCTCCGCGCTGGCGAAGGGGTCCGTCGCGGGCTCGGGCAGCTTCGTCATGATCTCCATGACCTGCTTGCTCCCGACCGACGCCAGCCAGTCTGTGCCGGCGTTGGCGAGCGCCGCGTCGATCTGCGGCCGGTCCTCCACCTTCTGCAGCGGCGCGAGCGCGGTGGACAGGGCCTTGATGCCGACCCGATCGAATCGGACCGTCACGCGCTGGCACGGCTTGCCGTCCTGGGTGGCGGGCTGGGCGCCGGTGACCACGCCCTCGCCCCATTCGGCCTTGCCCGTGTGGACGACGCGGTCGCCGAACTTGAAGGTGTCTGTGGACATGGAAGGCACGAGGGCCCCTGCGGTTATGGACGCCGCACGGGGCTCCGGAACGGGCCGGGGCCGGGTGGGGATCCTGTCTGGCTGCTGGGAGGGCGTCCGACCCTTGCCGGTCAGTCGCCGCGGGCCTATTCTACCGGGCTCGACTCGGCCGGCCCAGCGTCCCGATTCGTCGTCCGGATGTGCGGACGCGGGGGACAGGCGAGTGCAGAAGCCCCAACTCGGGAGATGGTCTCCGCATGATCGAAGCGCTCAAGAGCGACGAGATCGTCGACAAGGTCGGCGGTAAATTCAAGCTGTGCGTCCTCATCCAGCGCCGCGTGGTGCAGCTGATGGAAGGCGCCCGCCCCCTCGTGGAGCGGAACGGCCGGTCGGACCTCGAGATCGCCGTCGAGGAGATCCGCCTCAACAAGATCGAGCCCGAGTGGTCGGACGAGCCGATCCTCAGCGCCAGCAGCCGCCACATGCGCCTGCCCTCCGACGAGCGGGAGTGAACCCGGCGTGACCCAGCCGATCGACCTGGCGCTGTTCCGGGGTCGGCGCGTCGTGGTCGGCGTGACGGGCGGGATCGCGGCCTACAAGACAGCCATGCTGGTCAGCCGGCTCGCCCAGGCGGGCGCCGAGGCGACGGTCTGCATGACCGACGCCGCCACGCGATTCGTCACCCCCCTGACCTTCCAGGCCCTGTCCGCGCGCCCGGTCTACACCAGCGCGTGGGAGCACATCGAATCGAAGGACCCGCAGCACATCTCGCTCGCGCGGGACGCCGACATGGCCGTCGTCGCGCCCTGCACGATGGACTGCATGGCCAAGCTCGCCCACGGGATCGTGGAGGATGTCGTCTGCACCGTCCTGAGCGCCATCGACCGCGCCGCGACGCCGGTGATCCTCGCGCCGTCCATGAACGAGGTCATGTGGGCGCAGCCCAGCACGCAGCGCAACGCGCAGACCCTGCGGGACGACGGCTTCACCCTCGTCGGCCCCGAAGAGGGCTGGCAGGCCTGCCGCGCCGTCGGCCCCGGGCGCATGAGCGAGCCCGAGACCATCCTCGCCGTCATGGCGCGGGCGCTCGGCCAGCGGGCCGCCGGCGACTGACCGGCGCGATCCGCGCCGCGGGCCGTGCGCTGGTAGCATCGGCCCCGATGGCAGGAGACATCGCATGACCAACTCGACACGGGGTCCGGTCACGCTCGCCGAGCTGACCAGCGGACTCATCTGGCCGCGCGTTCTCCGGGCGTTCCCCATGAGCGCGGCGCCGTCGCGCCTGCTCATCGGCTTCGTCTGCGCGGCGTCGATCGCCGCCATCGGCTCGCTGTTCGACTCCGTGCGGGGCAGCCCGTTGTCCCTGGGCGCGGGCGTGTCGCGGGGCGTGTTCGAGACCCTCGCCGACGCCGCGATCGTCGGCGCCTCCAACGCCGCCTGGGGCGTGGTGACGCTCGATCCACAGGCCGTCGCCGGCGCCGTCGCCTACGCGGCCGACCGCATCGGCGCGACCGTCACATCCGCGCCATGGTCCACCCTCGCGCTCGCGGCGCTGCTGGCGCCGATCTTCGTGATCTGCGGGCTGGCGCTCTGCCGCTCGGTCGCGTGCGACGCCGCGTGGAGACAGGGCCTCGGCGCCCGCGCGGCGCTGCGGTTCGGCGTGACCAGGTCCCGCAGCGGCCTGGGCGCGTTCCTGATCCCGGCGCTGGCGGTGGGGGGCATCGGCCTGCTGCTGCTGGCGATCGGGTGGCTGATGCGATGGCCCGTCCTCGATGTGGCGGGCGGACTGCTCTACGGCCTGCTGCTCCTGCTGGGGGGCGTGATCGTATTCCTCCTCGTCGGCGTGGCCTTCGCGCACGCGCTGCTCCTGCCCGCCGTCGCGACCGACGGCGCCGACGCGATCGACGCCGTGCAGCGAGCCTATGCATACCTCTATGGCCGGCCGGGCAGAATGCTGCTCTACCTGGCGCCCCTGCTCCTCATTGGGGCGGTCGCCCTGATCGCCCTGACCGTCGGCGTCGTGTGGACCATCAACCTCACCGCGGGCCTCACGAACGAGTGGGCCGGCGACGCCGCGCCCCTCGGCGGCGGCGTCATCGCGGCGGACTGGTCCCGCGTCTCCTTCGGCGCCGCGCCCGACGGCACGCGCGCCGTCGCCTCGTGGCTGGTCCGATTCTGGGAAGGGGCCTTCGCGCTGCTGCTGACCGGCTGGGTCATCTCGTATCACTTCACCGGCGGCACGATCCTGTACCTGCTCCTCCGCCGCGTGAACGACGAACAGGACATCGAGGACATCTGGCCCGGCCCCGCGTCCACCATATCGACGGCTGTCGAGTCCGCCCCGACGGGCGCGGCGGTGGGGGCGGCGATGGACGAATGAGCGCGATCCGCAGCGGGCGCATCCCGATCGACGGCGAGCCATTCCCGGCCGCGTGCGCGCTCGCTGGCGCCTTGGCCGAGCGCGGCGTGGCGGCGCTCGCCCTGAGCGAGTCCGGTGGATGGACGACGCTGAGCGCGAGGATCACGGACCTGCCGGGGCTCGTGGGATCGGCCTGGGTCGCCGGCGAAGCGGCCGAGCTGGTGGCCCTGGACCGGAGCCTGCGCGTCGAGATCGGGCCCGACGGCCTGACCTGGTTCACCACGGACGGCCCGCTGGCCGATGCATTGGCGCCGCTGTCCGAGTCGCCGTCCGATAGCCGCTGACCCATGACCCACCGCCCCCTGACCGTCGCCCATGTCACCCACGAGGCCACCGAGAAGCTCGGCGGCA
>CALKYH010000222.1 GCA_938003595.1 uncultured bacterium | reverse complement strand
TGTCGTGGACGATGATCGGGCAGATGGCGGTGGGCGACTCGACGACGGTGAAGCCGGCCTTGCGGATGCCGTCGCGGGCGTAGGCGGTGTTGTCGCGCAGGCGCTGGACGCGCTGGGGCTCGCGCTGCAGGATCTCGATGGCCTTGTCGGCCGAGCAGGCGACGGTGACGGGCAGGGCGTTGGAGAACAGCGTGGGTCGGCCCCGCTGGACGATGAGGTCGATGGCGCGGGCCGGGCCGGAGATGTAGCCGCCGGCGCCGCCGCCGAGCGCCTTGCCGAGGGTGCCGGTGAAGAAATCGATGTCGTCGCCGGTGAGGCCCTGGTGCTCGTGGGTTCCCCGTCCGGTGGGGCCCATGACGCCCGTGCCGTGGCTGTCGTCGACGATCAGGAGGGCGTCGAACTCGTCGCAGAGCTTGCGCATCGCGGGCAGGTCGGCGATGTCGCCCTCCATCGAAAAGACGCCGTCCGTGCAGACCCAGATCACGCCCGTCACGGCCTTGTTGGAGCGGGCCTCCTGCAGCGCCCGGCGGAGGTCGGCCAAGTCGTTGTGCTTGTAGACCGCCTTGTGCAGGCCCTTCTTGATGACGGTCGAAAGCCGCACGCCGTCGATGATCGAGGCGTGGTTGAGCTCGTCCGAGATGATGATGTCGCCGGGCTCGCAGAGGGTGGGGAAGATGGCCTCGTTGGCGTTCCAGCAGGAGACGAAGGTGTACGCCGCCTCATGCCCCATGAAGGAGGCGATGCGCTGCTCCAATTTCTCGTGTGGCGAGAATGTGCCGCAGATGAACCGCACGGAGGCGGTCCCGGCGCCGAACTCCTTCAGGCCCCGGATGCCGGCTTCGACGACCTCGGGGTGATCCGCGAGGCCGAGATAGTTGTTGGAGCAGAAGCACAGCCGCTCGCCGTAGCCGCGCAGGTTGACGACCGGGCCCATGGGCCCCTCGATCATCTGCAGGCGCTTGTACTGACCGGTCTTGTGGAGGCCGTCGAGGACGGCGTCGACGCGGGCGAGGAACGGGTGCGAAGTGGCGGTGGTCATCGTCGGCGCTCTCTGTCGGGGTTGGTTCGTGGCGATGTCGAGTGTAGTGGCGCGCGATCGAGTCGATGGCGGCGCGCCGGTGCGCACGCGGAAATGAAAAACCGCCGAACGAGGGCTCCGATCCCCGTTCGGCGGCGTGCCACGGCCGAGGCCGCGGAAGTGGTCTGATCCCGGTTTTCGCCTCGTCGCCCGGCCCTCCGCAACGGCGAGGTCTGTGGCTAGGGTATGCGGTGGGTCGGGGCCGTCAACGCCGGGCGATGATGTTTGTGGATTTCGCATAAGTGCCTGAAAAACAGGCACTTACGATGATATGGCCGCTATCCCGGCGGGAATTGCAGGGCCAAACTCGTTATACGATCAAATTCCGAACGACTGCCACCCTACCAGACGAAGCGACGGAGGGTCTGCTGCTCGAGCAGACGCTCCAGCCGAGCCTGTTCGGCGGCCAGTTCGGCGGGGACTTCCCCTGCCGGAAAACCCCGAGCGAAGCTCTGGATACTGGCGAGCGCCTGGCGGATGTCCTCCTCGCGTCCTGAGGCCGCGAGGACGGCCGAGGCCTCGACCCCGGCCCGCCATGCGTCGTCGGCGTCGGCGGCGGCTGGGGCTGGCTGACCGGCCGCGGTGGAGCCCGTGGCGGCCGGGTCTGATGAGGCCAGCGCCGAGTCCGTCGGGTCGGCGACGGGTCGGCGGGCGATCGAGTTATCGGACGAGAATGGATCCAGCACCACCAGGGCGAACACCACCGCAATGGCGGCCAGGACGACCGCGATCAGGGCGGGCAGACCGGCCGAAGTGCTCGATCGTTTGGGGCTCGGCATCGCCAGCCCGTCGAACGGGTGAGCATTGAACGCCGGCGCCGCGACGGGCTCGGGGGCCTTCGTGCGAGGCATGGCGTCGGTCACCGGGGAGAGCGGCGAGTCCAGCCGGGGGCCGGAGAGCGAGCGAACCGGCGAGAGCCCGAGGCGGTCGCGGTCCAGCGGCGCCGTCAGCGATTCGGCGCACTGCGGGCAGATCTTGTCGGTCGCGTGCACATTGGCGCGGCAGGCATGGCAGTGGCCGAAGAGGTGGGCCAGGCCCGGGGTGTCCTCCGCGCGCCGCCAGAATTGGTGCGTGGTGGGGCCTCGGACGATGGATTCCGGCCGGACGCGGCCCCTGGCGATCAGGGCGCGA
Source organism: uncultured bacterium (assembly GCA_938003595.1). GTDB lineage: Bacteria > Planctomycetota > Phycisphaerae > Phycisphaerales > UBA1924 > JACVCK01. The sequence goes on along the minus strand of CALKYH010000222.1, from coordinate 7,781 downwards.
AGGGTCTCGATGGAGCAGCCGGGCGTGAAGGGATTGCTCTCGTCGCGGACCTGCCAGGGGCCCATGGAGTTCTGCGTGGCCTGACGGGAGAGGGGCTCGAACAGGCCGCGGCAACGGGCGCACTGCCGGCCGCTGTCCTGCGTGTGTCCGCAGTACGGGCACAGGAGGGCATGTTCCTGGGCGATGGACTGGCTCTCGTGGTCGGTCATGGGGGGTCGGCGGGGCGAGGGGGCGTTGACAGGGCGGCTTGATCCGCGTGTCATCCGGCCGTGAAAGACTACGGCATCGGGCGAAGAGCGGGTCGGGGCAGGCGTCTGGGACGCTCTCTGGCGGTTCTATTCGCAGGGATCGGCCCGGCGGTTGGCCTTCTTTCCTGCGGATCGGACTCCGGGCCAGACGCGGGGCTGGAGCGGTCGGAGCGGTATGTGCGTCAGGAGCGGGAGCAGGCGCCGCCCAGCGAGCGGGAGCGGCCGGCGGCGGTGATCTCGGGCGAACCGATCGACTGGTCCGCGCTGCGCCCGGCGCTGGCGGAGGCCGCGGGCGGGCGGGTGCTGGAGGAGGTCGCGCTCGATCTGCTCCTGGCGAGGGAGGCGGCGACGGCGGGGCTGGTGATCGGCGCCGCGGAGATCCAGGCGGAGCAGCGGCTGCTCGCGGCGTCGCTGGGCATGAGCGGGGCCGATCCTGTCGGCGAGGCGGAAGTGATCGACCGCGTGCGCCGGGCGCGCGGGCTGGGCGATGTGCGGTACGCGGCGCTGCTGAAGCGCAACGCGACACTGCGGGCGCTGGTGGGGCCGACGATTCAGGTGGATGAGGAGGCGGCGCGGCGCGCGTACGAGCTGCGGTACGGGCCGCGGATCGAGGCGCGGCTGCTGACGACGGCGACGCTCATGGAGTCGCAGGCTGCGCTGAACCGTCTGCGGGCGGGCGAGCCGTTCGGCGAGGTGGCGGCGCGGCTGTCCACCGACGCGAGCGCGGCGCGGGGCGGGATCATCGAGCCGGTGCATCCGGCGGACGCGAGCTACCCCGCGGCGCTGCGTCAGGCGCTGATCGAGGCGGCGGACGGACAGATCGCGGGGCCGATCGCGCTCGAAGAGGGCTACGCGATTGCGCTGCGGACGGGGATGACGGTCGAACCGCCTGCGCCGCCGTTCGAGAGCGTGCGCCTCGAGATGGAGCAGGAGTCCCGCCTGACGCAGGAGCGTCTGGCGATGGACCGGCTGGCGCGGCGGATGCTCGAGGGGATTGCGCTCACGCCGATGGACCGGTCGCTGGACTGGTCGTGGCGGGCGTGGCGGAATCCCTGATGGGGGCGACCCGATAACAGGGTCGGACCTTCAGGGCGCCGCGGGCCGGGCCGATGCCCTGCGATGCGCCCGATCCCCGGGCGAGCCCGCAGGAGCGCCCCGCCTTGACGCCGTGGAACGCCGGTCCGAAGTGGAAACCGCTGCGCTGGCCGCGCTTGTCGCTGGCGGCCAAGGCGCTGCTCGGCCTGACGGCGATCGTGGTGGCGGCGCACGCGCTGGCGGGGCTGACGCTGTCGTGGGCGGTGGATGCGAGGCTGGATGAGCTGATGCGGTCGGACGCGGCGCGATCGACGCGCCAGCTGGCCGAACGGCTGGCGGTCGCGGGTCCGGACGCGGCGCAGGTGGAGTTGAACAAGGCGCTGGCCGACTGGCGAGTGCAGTTCGCGATCGCGCGGGACGCGCGGGGGCGGATCATCGCGACAGCGGTGCGGAGCGACCGGGCGTGGTCGGCGATGGGCATCGATCGGAACGACACGCCGGCGCCGCTGACGGAGCCGAGGTCGCTGTTCGACGGGCGCGAGCTGCTGGGGTTGGCGCAGCGCATGCCGGTGTGGGAGCCGGGCGGCTCGGCGCGTCCGACGGGGTATGTGACGGTGTGCTGGCTGGACCCGACGGTCCAGGATGCGCGCCAGAAGGCGGCGACGACGATGGCGGTGGCGGTGCTGGCGTCGGTGGCGTTCGCGGCCCCGGCGGTGGCGCTGTGGATGCGTCGGATCACGCGCCCGCTGCGGCGCATTGTGCGGGCGGCGGAGTCGCTGACCGAGGGCCGTCGCCCGGGGGCGATCGCCGAGCACGGGCCGCCGGAGATCACGACGCTGGCGCGGGCGTTCAACATCATGGCGCAGCGGCTGAGCGACGCGATCGAGGGCATGCGGACGGCCAACCGCGGGCTGGAGGAAGCGGTGCAGTCGCGGACCACGCAGCTGCGCCGCGCGAACGAGTTCCTGCAGCTGGAGCTGGCGGAGAAATCGGAGTTCGTGCGGCTCATCGGGCACGACCTGATGGCGCCGCTGCGGAACATCGAGGGGATGATCGAGAGCATCAAGATCCGCTCCGGCGGGACGCTGCCGGCGGAGGTGGTCGAACGGCTGGACCGGGCGCTGGCGAACGCGGAGCTGGAGCAGAGCATGCTCAGCGATGTGCTGGAGCTGAGCCGCATCGGCGTCGAGGCGGAGCAGCTGGAGGTCGTGGAGCTGCGCGCCGTGGTGGACGAGGTGGCGCTGGCGTTCGAGCATGACCTGCGCCGCGCCGGGGTGACGCTGACGGTGCACGATCCGATGCCGACGCTGCTCATCGAGCGGGCGCGGCTGCGCCATGTGCTGCAGAACCTGATCGACAACGCCATCAAGTACATGGGCGACGAGCCGGTGCGCCGGATCAGCGTCTCGGCGACGACGGGCCCGCTCGGGGCGACCGTGACCGTGGCGGACACCGGCCCGGGCATTCCCGAGGACGACCACGAGCGCGTCTTCCAGTTGTTCCGCAGGGCGTCCACGGCGCCGGAGGGCGTGGCGGGCAAGGGCGTGGGGCTGGCGTCGGTGAAGGCGATGGTCGAGCGCTGGGAGGGCTCGCTCGCGTTGATCAGCAGGCCCGGCGCCGGATCGCGGTTCGTGTTCACCATCCCGCCCGATAGGGTGGCCGCGGGAGAGGCCCAGGGCCGGGCGGCCTGAGGGGATCGGCCGGATCGGGCCGGGAGGGTCCAGAGCCGCGGGGAATGGGCCGATGATCGTGCCGAGCCGCGCCCCGGCGCCAACCGGGCGGGCGAAGGCACCCCCTGCAGGCCCGTATGACCGACCGCCATCCCAGCCCGGATTCGCCGCCGCCGACGGGCGTGCGCGTGCTCGTGATCGAGGACGATCCCGACACGGCGGCGCTGGTGACCGAGTCGATCGAGCGGCGCGCCGGCGGGGCGAGCGTCACCCATGTGCATCGACTGGCGCCGCTCTCGACGATCGACCTGACGGCCTTCGACGCGGCGCTGTGCGACTTCAACCTGCCCGACGGCACGGGCCTGGACGGGCTCCGCATCATGCGCGAGCGCGGCTTCGACGCCCCGATCATCATGGTCACCGGACAGAGCCAGCCGGAGACGGCGGTCGCGGCGATCAAGGCGGGCGCGAACGACTATGTCGTGAAGTCGCGCGAGCTGCTCGCTTCGCTGCCGCTGGTGCTGGAGAAGAACCTCGCGGCGGCGCGCATGCAGGAGGAGAACCGCCGGCTGCAGCAGGCGCTGAACGACTCGCACGAGGCGCTGCGGATCCGGAACGATGAGCTGCAGGAGGCCGTGCTTCGGCTCGAGCAGATGGCGCTGACGGACGACCTGACGGGCCTGGCCAATCGTCGTCGCCTGCAGGGCCTGCTCGGGCAGATGTTCGCGCAGGCGCTGCGGTACGGGCATGATCTCTCGTGCGTGATGGTGGACCTGGACGGCTTCAAGCAGGTCAACGACACGCTGGGCCACCAGCGCGGCGACGAGGTGCTGACCCTGGCCGGGTCGATCATCCGGGAGCAGGCGCGGTCCAGCGATGTCGCGGCCCGGTTCGGCGGCGATGAGTTCCTGGCGCTGCTGCCCCAGACCAGCTGCGAGACGGCGGCCCACCTGGCCCAGCGGCTGAGCCGGGCGTTCGAGGACCGCGCGGCGGCGATCGTCGGGCCGCTGGCCCTGTGCCGCATGTCCGTGGGGATCGCCTCGCTGCACCAGAGCCACCCGGCGAACCCGGACCAGCTTCTCGCGCAGGCGGACAACGCGCTGTACGCGGCCAAGGCCGCGGGCAAGCGGACGATCATGGTGTGCGGGCCGGACGGCGAGCCGATTCCGGCCTCGGGCGAGCCGCCGGCGCTGTCGCGCCGGGGCGCCGGGCGTTGATCGCGGGGGCGGGCGGGTCTAGGCTCGCCGCCGTCCGAGCGCAGCGCCATGGCGAAGAAGAAGGGCCAATCCGACGCACCCACGATCGAGAACCGTCGCGCGCGCAGGGACTATCACATCACTGACACGCTCGAGGTGGGGATCAAGCTGCAGGGCTCGGAGGTCAAGAGCATCCGCGAGGGCAAGGTGTCGCTGGCGGAGGGCTATGTCCGCGCTGTGGAGGAGCCGCCGGAGCTGATGGTGCACAGCGTGCGGATCGAGGAGTACGGGCCCGCGGCGGGGGTGAACCAGCACGACCCGGGGCGGAACCGCGTGCTGCTGGCGCACAAGAAGCAGATCCGTCAGCTGGCGCGGGACTCGATGTCCAAGGGCACGACGATCGTGCCGCTGAAGATGTACTTCAAGGACGGGCGCGTGAAGCTGCTGATCGGGCTGGCCGTGGGCAAGGCCGAGTACGACAAGCGCGAGGATGTGAAGAAGCGCGAGGCGGATCGGGACATCCGGCGGGCGATGAGCAAGCGGCGGTAGGGCCGCGCCGGGCTACACTCCGCCATGCCCGACGATCGCCCCATCCTCAGCATCGGCCACTCGCCGGACCCCGACGACGCGTTCATGTGGTGGCCGCTGGGCGACGCGACACCGGAGGCCGAGCGCGAGCCCACCATTGACACCGGGCGGTTCCGGTTCCGGCCGGTGGCGCTGGACATCGAGTCGCTGAACCAGCGTGCCGCGGGCCGGGCCGACCTGGACATCACGGCGATGTCGGCGCACGCCTACCCGCACGCCCGGTCGGCGTACCGGATCACCTCCTGCGGCGCCAGCATGGGCGACGGCTTCGGGCCCAAGGTGGTCGCGCGAGAGGCGCACGGCGTGGAGTGGTTGTCGTCGCCGGAGCGGCTGATCGCCGTGCCGGGCGAGAGGACCAGCGCCTACCTGGCGCTGCGGATGCTCGCCGGGAACGGCTTCCGGCATGTGGTGATGGAGTTCGACCGGATCATCGAGGCAGTCGCGGCGAAGGAGCGCGTCGGCGGCGCGGGCGTTCTCGATGCGGGGCTGGTCATCCACGAGGGGCAGTTGACCTACATGCGCGAGGGGCTGCACCAGGTGGTGGACCTGGGCGCCTGGTGGAAGGAGCGCACGGGCGGGCCGCTGCCGCTGGGGTTGAACTGCGTGCGGAGAGATCTGGACGCGCGGTTCGGCGCCGGCGCGGGGGCGGAGATCGCCTCGACGCTGCGGCGGTCGGTGGAGCACGCGATGGAGCGGCGCGAGACGGGGCTGGGCGTGGCGATGGGGTTCGCCCGGGGGCTGACGCTGGCGGACGCGGACACCTTCGTGGGGATGTATGTGAACCGGCTGACGGTGGACATGGGCCCCGGGGGCGCGGGGGCGATCGCGCGGCTTCTGCGCGAGGGCGCCGCGGCGGGGCTGTGCCCGGAACCCGGGCCGATCGATGTTCTGGAGGGTTAACCCGGTTGGAATAGCGTGAAAAAGGCTTGGAGCGGACGCCTGGGTCCTATAGAATCGTGGAGCGTCGGAATCGGGTGGGAACGGTGTGAGCCTCGAGAGGCCGCGGGAATCGGCCCGAGGCGCCTCGTCTGGAAGGAATCAGACGGATGAGCCAAGTCGGCATGCCGCTGGAGACCGCGCACGGGTATTCACCTCCGTGCGTCCGGCAGTTCAGCGTGTTCCTCGACAACAAGGTGGGCAAGCTGCTGGACCTGGTGCAGTGCTTCGAGGAGCACCCGCAGTGCCAGCTGTGCTCGGTGAGCGTGCACGAGGCATCGGACCACGCGGTGATCCGCCTGCTGCCGAACTCGTCCAACGCGGCGCGCGAGATCCTCAAGCGGATGAGCCAGCCGTTCGCGGAGCGCGACATCCTCGTCGTGGAGCTGCGCGGCAATCACTCGCTGAGCAGCCTGTGCCTGACGCTGCTGGGGGCGGAGCTGAACATCCACTTCGCGTACCCGGTGATGCTGCGGCCCAACGGGGCCCCCACCATCGCGCTCTCGGTGGACGATCTGATGCTCGCGGGGCAGCTGCTGCGCCGGAAGGGCTTCCGCCTGCTGGGCGAGGCGGACCTGCCGATGCCCGGCTGCCGCGACGACTGAGCGACCGGGGGCATCTCCGCCATATGCACATCGCCACGGACGAGAAGGGGCTCGGCGGTCTGCGCGGGGGCGTGGTCGTGCCGACGATGGGCGCGCTGCACGATGGGCACGCGGCGCTGATCCGGCGCGCGGTGGAGGTTGCGGGGGGCGAGCGGCCGGTGGTCGTGACCATCTTCGTCAATCCGACGCAGTTCAACGAGCCGGCGGACTTCGAGCGGTACCCGCGGACCTTCGACGCGGATGTCGCGATGTGCACGCGGGCCGGGGCGGACGCCGTATTCGCGCCGTCGGTGGACGAGGTGTACCCGTCGGGGGATCGGCGCGCTGCGCCGACGCTGCCGGAGCAGGCGACGGCGCCGGGGCTGGAGGATCGATTCCGACCTGGGCATTTCAAGGGGGTGTGCGAGGTGGTGCGCCGCCTGTTCGAGCTGACGGGCGCGAGCGCCGCGGTGTTCGGGGAGAAGGACTGGCAGCAGCTGCAGGTGATCCGGGCGATGACGGCGCGGGACGGGCTGGGGGTGGCCATCACGCCGTGCCCGACGGTGCGCGAGCCGGACGGCCTGGCGATGAGCAGCCGCAACCGGTTCCTGAGCGCGGGCGAGCGAGCGAGCGCCGCGGCGGTGTCGCGGGCGCTGTGCGAGGCCTGCGGAAAAGCGACGGCGGGCGAGGCGGAGCGCGTGATGCGCGAGGTCCTGGAGGCCGAGGGGCTGGAGGCCGAGTACGCGGTGGCGCGGGAGGCGGAGTCGCTGCGGGCGCGGGAGCCGGGTTGGAGGGGCCCGGGGCGGGCGTTGATCGCGGCGCGGCTGGGGACTGTGCGCCTGATCGACAACGCGCCGTGGCCCATCTAGGCGGGATGGACGCTTTCAGGGGCGGCGTCGTTGAGGGTCGGGGGGGATTCGGCTAGCGTTGACGCCCCCGCCTGCCCATCCGGGCGCGCCGCGCCCGCACTTCCCTGGAGATCGCCCTTGCACCGGACCCCTCTGCACCAGTTCCATGTCGACGCCGGCGCCAAGATGGTGGACTTCGCGGGCTGGGAGATGCCGCTGATCTATCGCGGCGTGTTCGAGGAGCACCGGCAGGTGCGGACGAGCGCGGGGATGTTCGATGTGTCGCACATGGGGCGCGTGGGGGTGAAGGGCCGGCACGCGCGCCGGTTCCTGGAGCGGCTGTGCACGCGGAAGATCAGCGACATGCAGCCGGGGCAGTGCCGGTACTCGCTGGTGTGCAACGAGCGCGGCGGCGTGCGGGACGATGTGCTCGTCTACCGCATGGACGAGGACGACTTCCTGCTGGTGGTCAACGCCTCCAACCGCGAGAAGCTCCTGGGGCACTTCGCGAAGGTCAAGGACGAGCTGGCGGTGAACATCGACGACCGCACGATGCAGACGGCGATGGTGGCGCTGCAGGGCCCGAAGGCGATGGAGCTGATCGGCTCGTTCTCGCGAGAAATCCCGACGCTCAAGCGCTACCGGTTCGCGGTGAAGAACCTGATGGTGATGAAGA
>CALKYH010000221.1 GCA_938003595.1 uncultured bacterium | reverse complement strand
TGCGGGCCTCGGTGGTGCTGGTGCTGGACGAGCGGCTGGAGAACGCGGACCAGCGGTTCCGGAACCTGAGCCACGCGCAGGCGCTGCTCGACACGGCGGACCAGGCGCTGCTGGACGCGCGGGATCTGGCCGTCGAGGCGCAGTCGATCGCCTCGTCGCAGATCGGCGTGGGCTCGGACGCGACGACGCGCCGCAACCAGGCGCTGGTGATCAACTCGATCCTGCAGGAGATGACGGGGGTCGCCAACCGGTCGTTCGCGGATGTGCATGTGTTCGCCGGGGCCAGCGTGCCCCGCCAGCCGTTCGAGTCGTACCTGGGGGGCATCCGCTACAACGGCACGGGCGAGGGGCTGCGGACGGACCTGGGCGCGGGTCTGGACTTCCCCGTGACGATCAGCGGCGAGCAGGCGTTCGGGGCGCTGTCGGCGCGGCTCGAGGGCGATGTGGACCTCAACCCGAGCCTGACGCGCTCGACGCGGATCGCCGACCTCAACGGCGCCCGGCAGCTGGGCGTGTCGCTGGGGCAGATCGATGTGACCATCGATGACGGCGTGACGCCGGTGACCATCGGGGTGGACCTGGCGGGGATCGAGAATGTCGGCGATGCGCTGGACCGCATCGAGGCGGCGATCCGGGCGCAGGATCCGGGGGCGCTCGCGGGCGGCTATCCCTCCGCGGGCACTGCCGGCGAGCAGTTGACCTTCAATGTGACGGGCACCTATACGATCACCTTCGCGGATGTCGGGTCCGGGACGACGGCGCAGGACCTGGGCCTGGACAGCGGCCCGACGTACGCGGACCTCGATCCCAAGGTGACCAACCTCACCCAGCTGACGGATCTCGCGCCGGTCGGGGGCATGACCTACGGGGACATCCGGTTCCGGAACGGGTCCAACACGGGGGTGGTCACGACCTCCCCCGGGATGACGGTCGGGCAGCTCAAGGCCCAGATCGCTTCCCTCGGGCTGGGCATCCGGGCGGAGATCAGCGAGGACGGCAAGTCCCTGAATGTCGTGAACGAGGTCTCGGGGCTCTACATGAGCGTCGAGGAGGTCGGCGGCGGGACCGCGGCGACCTCGCTGGGCATCCGGTCGCTCACGGACTCGACCCGGGTCTCGGACTTCAACTTCGGGCGGGGGGTCTCGATCGCGGACGGGGCGATCGACCCGGTGTCGGGGCTGCCCGACCCGGCCCGGAATATGGACTTCCGGGTCAACACCCGGAACGGCGGCTCGTTCGATGTGGACCTGGAGCCCGGGGACATGGGGACCGTCGCCGATGTCTTGATGAAGATCAACCTGGCGGCGCCGGCCGGGTTCCTGGCGACCCTGGCGGCGGACGGGAACGGGATCGTGTTCGAGGACGGGACGCTTCCGGTGACCGGGCAGACCTCGGTGACCAAGCTCAACGGGTACGCCGCGGAGGACCTGGGGCTGCTGAACGGGGTCTACACGGCTGGCGCCACGGCAACTTTTGCCGCCGAGGACCGCGCAAAGGTGCGCGTGGACAGCGTGTTTACGACGCTGATGGAGATGCGGACGGCGCTGGAGACGAACAACGAGCGCGGCATCACGATTGCAGGGGAGTACCTCGCTCCGGACATCGACCGCCTGCACCAGGCGCGGGCGCTGGTCGGGGCGCGGGCCTCGCGGATCGAGGCCGGGCGTGGACGCGAGCAGGATGTGCAGCTGCTGAACGAGAAGCTGCGGAGCGACATGACGGAACTGGACTACACCTCGGCCTCGACCCGGTACGCCCTGCTGCAGTTGGCGCAGCAGGCGGGCCTGACGACGACCGCCCAGTCGTTCTCGAGGACGCTGCTTGATTTCCTGGGCTGACGCCCCGGATCGGGCTTTTGGACACCCCCCGGGCGTAGCCCCGGGCTCGCCGCTCCGGCCGCGGCGAGAACGACATGGAAGTCGCCCGCGCGGGACGCGCGGGATTCACCCAAGACTCTGGCCGGCAGAGCGGAGCGCTGCGATGGAACTCCGGACGACACGATTCGGGACGATCACGATCGCGGACGATCGGATGATCACCTTCCCCAAGGGGCTGCTGGGGTTCTCCTCGTTCACGAGGTACTGCCTGCTGCAGCCGAACGACGACGCCGCCTTCTTCTGGCTCCAGTGCGTGGACGAGCCGGGGCTGGCGTTCGTGGTGGCCGACCCCAGCCTGTTCTTCGCCGATTACTCGGCGCCGATCCGTCCTGAGCAGATGCAGGACATGAACCTGGCCCGTCTGGAGGACGCGCAGGTTTTCGTGATCGTGAACAAGGTCAACGACAGCCTGACGGCGAACCTGCAGGGTCCGCTGGTGGTGAATGTCGTGAACAAGGTCGGCGAGCAGCTGGTGCTGGCGGACAAGCGCTGGACCACGCGCCACCATGTGATGACCCTGGGCCGCCGCGTCCAGGCCGCGTCCGCCTGAGGCGGGCCCGGCGCCTTGATTTGTCGGCGTCGCCCGCGGGCGCCGGAACACCCGATGCAGACGCCCCGTCACGGAAGACGAGGGTTTCGACGACGCCGCGCCGTGTGCCCGCGCTGCGCCGTCATAGGAAGGAGCCGAACCGATGCTGGTCCTCTCACGTCAACGCGACGAGACGATCATGATCGGCGACGACATCGAGATCACGGTGGTGGACATCCGGGGGGACAAGGTCCGCCTCGGGATCACGGCGCCCACGAGGATCGCCGTCCACCGCAAGGAGGTCTACGAGGCGATCAAGGCCGAGAACGAGCGTGCGGCCCGTCTGGACGACGGGGACCTGGACGCGCTCGCCCACTCGGTCTCCGCCGGTCCCGCCCGAAACCGCCGAGCGCTGGGCGCCGGCGCTCTCGCGAATGTCACGCCCAGAGCCACCACCGCGGCGCCGATCCGTCCCGCGGCCAAGTCCGCCTGATCCCCTTCACCGCACGCCGAGCCCGGGAGCACGGGCCGGCCGATCGCGGCCTCGAGCAGAGGCCTTCGAAACCGATCGCCGCAATCACGGAGGATTGCCATGGCCCGGATTAACACCAACATCTCCAGCCTCATCGCCCAGCACAACCTGAACAAGGTCCAGGAGAACCTGGATCTGCGGCTCGAGCGGCTCTCGACCGGCCTGCGGCTGAACCGCGGCGCCGACGACCCCGCAGGCCTGATCGTGTCCGAGCGGCTCCGGGCCGAGCTCTCGGGACTCGACCAAGGCATCAAGAACGCCGAGCGCGCCAGCAGCGTCATCTCGACGGCCGAGGCGTCCCTCTCAGAGGTCAGCGACCTGCTGAACTCCATCAAGGCGCTCGTCGTCGAGGCGGCCAACTCCGGCGCCATCTCGATCGAAGAGAAGCGGGCGAACCAGCTGCAGATCGACTCGGCGCTCGAGTCCATCACGCGGATCTCCAACACGGCGTCCTTCGCCGGGCTCAAGCTGCTCGACGGCTCTCTGGACTACCTGACCTCGGGTCTGGACCAGTCGAACATCGCGCTGGCCCGCATCAACGCCGTCCGCTTCGGCACCCGCTCGACGGTGGATGTCGATGTCGAGGTGATCGAGTCCGCGCAGGTGGCGTCGCTGTATCTCTCGACGAACACCAGCTTCGTGACGCCCGGCCAGATGCCCTCGGCGGTCTCGTTCGAGATCGCGGGCCCGACCGGCGTGCAGGTGCTGGACTTCGCCTCCGGCCTGACCATCGACCAGGTGATCCAGGCGGTCAACGCCGTCTCGGACAACACCGGCGTCCGCGCCGAGCGGGTGACCGCCGGCGCCGCGGGCCTGACCTCGGGCATCCGGTTCAAGTCCGTGGCCTTCGGGTCGGACGCGTTCGTGTCGGTGCAGCGCCTGGGCAACTCCGGCCAGTTCGCGCAGCTCTACAAGATCGACAACAACGGCCAGGTGCCGATCGTCTGGGGCACCTCGGCGGTGACCCTGGCCAACCGCGACTCCGGCAAGGATGTCGTGGCGATCGTCAACGGCGCGGTGGCCTCGGGCCGCGGCGTAAGCCTGTCGGTCCGGGACTCGTCCCTGGACATCGAACTGAACCTGACCGAGAGCTTCGCAACGACCCTGACCGGCACGCCGACGCAGTTCACCATCACCGGCGGCGGCGCCCTGTACCAGCTCGGGCCGCAGGTCATCAGCGCCCAGCAGACCAACATCGGCATCCGCTCGATGGCGGACTCCCGCATCGGCGGCACGCTGGTGACGCTGTCCGACGGGTCGCTGGAGCTGCAGTTCCTCAACTCGATCAAGTCCGGCGGTCTGAACGACCTGCTCAAGGGCAACTTCATCGCGGCGTCGTCGATCCTGGAGACGGCGATCGACGAGGTCTCGGTCCTGCGGGGCAAGCTCGGCGCCTTCGAGCGGAACACCCTGCAGACCAATGTCCGCTCGCTGCAGTCGGCGGTCGAAAATGTCACGGCGGCGACCTCGCAGATCCGCGACGCGGACTTCGCGGCCGAGACCAGCGCCCTGACCCGGGCCCAGGTGCTCAGCAGCGCGGGCACCACGGTGCTGGCGACGGCGAACTCGTCGATCCAGAATGTGCTGCAGCTGCTCGGCTAAAGCGGATCGACCGTTATCCTGACCATCCCACGCGGGTCCCGGCTGAGCCGGGGCCCGCTTTTCGTTCACCCTGAAATCGGGCGGAACGGGGCGTCAGAGGCCGTTTTCGGGCCTGCGTGGGGACTCATAAAAGATTCCCGGGCTCAAAAATTCATGCGGTCTTATGTGACCTCCAACGGCCGCCGATAAGTCCGGCGGTTCGCGGTCGTCGAAGCCGCCCGGCTTCGGGCCGCGAGCCCCGAGTGGTCCGCCCCCGAACGGCGCCATCTCGGGAGGGAGTTCGGGACGCGCGTCGGCGAATCCCGCCACGCCAGCACGAACGCGGAGAACGACATGAGCCGCATCAACACCAACGTGACCTCGCTCATCGCTCAGCGAGTGCTGGGCCGGAACACTCTGGACCTCAGCGGCTCTCTCGAGCGACTGAGCACGGGTCTTCGCATCAACCGCGGCAAGGATGATCCTGCCGGCCTGATCGCGTCCGAGGCGCTCCGCGCCGAGGGCCGCGGCCTCGGGCAGGCGATCAGCAACGCCGAGCGCGCCGACCAGGTGGCGAACATCGCCGAGGGCGGTCTGCAGGAGATCTCCGGCCTGCTGGTCGAGGTCCAGGGCCTCGTCACGCAGACGGCGAACACCGCCGGCCTGTCCGACGCTGAGAAGCGTGCGAACCAGCTGCAGATCGACTCCATCCTTCAGACCATCGATCGAGTCGCCGGGGCGACCTCGTTCCAGGGTCTGAAGCTGCTCAACGGCAACTTTGACTACACCGTGGACGGCGTGGCCAGCGAGGTCGCGTCCTACCGCGTGAACGGCGCCAAGCTGACCTATCAGGGCACCCGCGATGTCGAGGTGCAGGTCACGCAGTCGGCCCAGACGGGCGCGCTGCTCCTGTCGTTCGCCGGCACCAGCCTCGACCTGGCCGGCGGCGCCGCCGACCCGGCCGCTCGCTTCGTGATCGAGATCGGCGGCATCGCCGGCTCCCGCGAGCTGTCGTTCTCCTCGGGCACCACGCTCGCGCAGATCGCCACCACCATCAACACCTTCACCGATGTGACGGGCGTGTCCGCCACGCTCTCGGGCACGACCAGCATCCGCCTGTCCTCGACCGCGTACGGCTCCAACGAGTTCGTCGCCGTCAAGGTGGCCGACGACGCGGGCGCCGTGGGCGACGGCATCTTCCAGTACCAGGGCACGGCCAACTTCTCCGCCAACACCGGCGCCGTCACGACCTTCGTCAACGCGAGCAACCGCGTGAAGGACCTGGGTCAGGACCTGGGCGCGACGATCAACGGCATCAACGCCACCACCAACGGCAAGATCGCCCAGATCAGCACGGACTTCCTCGATGTGCAGGTCGAGCTGACCACGGCGGCGTCGCAGGCGCTCAACGCGGTCTCGGCCTTCGAGATCACCGGCGGCGGCGCCGACTTCCAGCTCGCCGGCCAGGTGAACATCGGCGGCAAGGTGGCGATCGGCATCGGCAATGTCGCGGTCCGCGAGATCGGCCGCCACGACGACGACGGCTCGGTCTTCTTCCTGGCCAACCTGGGCGCGGGTCGCGAGCTGAACCTGGTCGACGGCGACCTCACGAACGCTCAGCGCGTCATCCAGGCCGCGATTGCGGATGTGTCCTCGCTCCGCGGCCGCCTCGGCGCCTTCCAGAAGAACACGGTCGGCGCGACCATCCGCTCGCTGGGCGTGTCCCTCGAGAACACCGTCGCCGCCGAGTCGATCATCCGCGACTCGGACTTCGCCAGCGAGACCTCGGGCCTGACCCGCTCGCAGATCCTGGTGCAGTCGGCGACGCAGGTCCTGGGCATCGCGAACCAGCAGCCGCAGAACGTGCTCTCGCTCCTGGGCTAAGACCCGCCCTTCATAAGGATTGATCCTCCCCACGCCGCCGGGCTCGCCCGGCGGCGTTTTTCGTTGCGCGTGTTATCCGGCGCTCCCGAACCGGGGAGTCGGTTGCGACGGCTGTGCGCTCTGCGACGGATGGTTCGCTCGTGCGGGGCGCGAGATGGCGGCGGAGGCGTCCCAGCGTGATTCGGGGTCAAAACCGGGCCGATCGCTGATCCGGCGCGGGATGGATCTCGCGCCCGGCGCAGCACGGCGCCGCTTGTTGGACAGGCGTCGCCGTCCGTCGCACGCGACGGGGCAACTCACGGAGGATCGATCGCAATGAGTCGGATTAACACGAATGTGACCTCGTTGATCGCCCAGCGCATTCTGGGCAACAACAACCAGTCGCTGGGTCAGTCGCTTGAGCGTCTGAGCACCGGTCTGAAGATCAGCCGCGGCAAGGACGACCCTGCCGGTCTGATCGCGTCCGAGGCCCTGCGGGCCGAGGGGCGCGGCCTGGGCCAGGCGATCAGCAACGCCGAGCGAGCCGATCAGGTCTCCAACATCGCCGAGGGCGGACTTCAGGAGGTCTCCGGCCTGCTGACCGAGCTCCAGGGCCTGGTCACGCAGACGGCCAACACGGCCGGCCTCTCGGCCGCTGAGAAGCAGGCCAACCAGCTCCAGATCGACTCCATTCTCCAGACCATCGACCGCGTCGCCGCGGCCACCTCGTTCCAGGGCATCAAGCTCCTGAACGGCAACTTCGACTACACCGTCGACGGCGTCGCCGCCGAGGTCTCGAACTTCCGCGTCAACGGCGCGAAGCTGACCTACAACGGCACCCGCGATGTCGACATCCAGGTGACCCAGTCCGCCCAGACCGGCGCCCTGCTCCTGTCCTTCGGCGGCGCTCAGCTCGACCTCGCCGGCGCCGGCGTGGACGACCCGGCGGCCCGCTTCGTGATCGAGATCGGCGGCGTCGACGGCTCTCGCGAGCTGTCCTTCGCCTCGGGCACCTCGATCGCGGATGTCGTCACCACCATCAACACCTTCACCGATGTGACCGGCGTCTCGGCCATCGTCTCCGGCACCGGCATCCGCCTGTCCTCGACGGAGTACGGCTCGGCTGAGTTCGTCAGCGTCAAGGTCGCGGACGACGCGGGCGTGGTCGGCGGCGGCGTGTACTCCTACGGCGCCGGCACGAACTACTCCGCCGACACCGCGAGCGCCACGACCTTCACCGCGGCGAGCA
The DNA here is from genome assembly GCA_938003595.1 of uncultured bacterium. Classification (GTDB taxonomy): domain Bacteria; phylum Planctomycetota; class Phycisphaerae; order Phycisphaerales; family UBA1924; genus JACVCK01. The sequence continues at coordinate 3,547 of CALKYH010000221.1, read as the reverse complement.
ATCGCATCACCGACTCCGGCCAGGACCTCGGCGCCACCATCAACGGCATCAACGCGACGACCGTCGGCAAGGTCGCCCGCATCAGCACGGACTTCCTCGATGTCGAGATCGAGCTCTCGACCGCGGCGTCCGAGGCCCTCAACCCCGTCTCCGCGTTCACCATCACCGGCGGCGGCGCCGACTTCCAGCTCGCGGGCAATGTCGACATCGGCGGCAAGGTCGCCATCGGCATCGGCAATGTCGCCGTCCGCGAGATCGGTCGCTACTCCGACGACGGCTCCAACTACACCCTCTCCAACCTCGGCGCGGGCTCCTCGCTGAACGTGGTCGACGGCGACCTCGGCAAGGCTCAGGAGGTCGTCAGCCAGGCCATCAGCGACATCTCGTCGCTCCGCGGCCGCCTCGGCGCCTTCCAGAAGAACACGGTCGGCGCGACCATCCGCTCGCTGGGCGTGTCCCTCGAGAACACCGTCGCCGCCGAGTCGATCATCCGCGACGCGGACTTCGCCTCCGAGACCGCGAAGCTCACCCGCTCGCAGATCCTGGTCTCCTCGGCGACCCAGGTCCTCTCGCTGTCGAACGCTCAGCCCCAGAACGTCCTCTCGCTCCTGGGCTAAGCCCCGGCGTGACAAGGCGCTGAACTGACTCCCCCCCGCCCCGGACGCACCGTCCGGGGCGGTTTTCGTTTTGGCGCCGAGGGCGGCGGGCCGCCGGTCGAGGCCCGACGCCGGATCGGCGGGTATGGTGGCGTGCGAAGAGCGCCGCGGCCAGATCCGGGCGCGGGAGGCAGCGATGGCGGGTTCGTTCGACGGCAGGCATGTGGTGGTGACGGGCGGCGGCGGCGCGCTGGGCGCGGCGGTGGCGACGGCGCTGCTGGAGCAGGGCGCGACGGTGCACATCCCGGCGCGGAACCAGGAGGAGGCCGATCGCTCCACGCTGCGCGGGCACGCGCGCGTGGACCTGGCGCCCAATGTGGACCTGGCCGACGAGGGCCAGGTGGAGGCGTTCTACACGGAGCTGCCGTCGCTGTGGGCGTCCATCCATGTCGCGGGCGGGTTCGCCATGGCGCCGATCGCGCGGACCTCGCTCGAGGACCTGCGCGGGCAGATCGACACGAACCTGGTGACCTGCTTCCTGTGCTGCCGCGAGGCGGTGAAGAAGATCCGCGCCGGGCGCGACCCCGCGGCCCGGACGGGGCGGATCGTGAACACCGCCGCGAAGCCCGCGCTCGTGCCGGTGGGGGGGATGGCGGCGTACTCGTGCGCCAAGGCGGGCGTCGCCGCGCTGACGCTGGCGCTGGCGGAGGAGCTTCGCGACGAGGGCGTGTGGGTGAACGCGGTCGTGCCCTCGATCATGGACACGCGGGCGAACCGGCGCGCCATGCCCGACGCGGACCACGACAAGTGGCCCAAGCTGGAGGAAGTGGCGCGGACGATCGTGTTCCTGGCCTCGCCGGAGAACATGGTCACGCGCGGGGCGCTGGTTCCCGTGTACGGGCGGAGCTAGAGCGGCGCTCAGACCGTGTGCCGGCTCGGTCCCAGCGTGGCCTCGACCTTCTGCTTCCATTCCTCGTAGCCCTTGCGGCCCATAAGGCCGAAGGTCGCGACCTTGCCGGTCTCGACGGCGGGCTGGTCGTAGGCGTCGATGTCGAGCATCAGGCCGGAGTAGGAGGTGGCGATCTCCCACAGGGCGATGAACTGCCCGACATGGCGGGCGTCGATCGTGGGGAAGGAGATCGTGAGGTTCGGGCGCTTCGATTCGACCAGCGCGAACTCGGTGGCGCGCTTCTCGGCGGCCAGGAGCTTGCCGAAGGAAGAGCCCTCGAGATAGGCGACGGCGTCCACGCCCAGGCCGCGCGGGATGGCGACATCCTCGGCGCCGAAGCTCTGCACCTCGACGAGGATGAACGCCTTGTCGTTGGGGCCCTCGCGGTAGAGCTGCACCTGGGAGTGCTGGTCGGTGGTGCCGAGCGCCTTGATCGGCGTGTAGCCGGCGAAGACCTCCTTGCCCTGCTTGTTCACGCGCTTGCCGAGGGACTCGGCCCACAGCTGGCGGTACCAGTCGGCCAGCAGGTAGAGCTGGTTGGAGTAGGGCATCATGACATGGGAGGTCTTGCGCTTCTCGGCGCCGAGGCGCATGAGCAGCGTCGCGAGCGTCGCGGCGGGGTTCTTCGCCAGGTCGGGCTGGCGGCAGCGCTCGTCCATCTCCGCGGCGCCGTCGAGCAGGGCGTCGATGTCGATGCCGCACATCGCGGCGGAGAACAGGCCCACCGGCGAGAGCACGCTGAAGCGCCCGCCCACGCCGTCGGGCACGGGGAGGGTGACATAGCCCGCGTCGTCGCAGATCTTCCGCATGGTGCCCTTGGCGGGGTCGGTGATGGCGACGATGCGCTGGGCGTGCTTGTCGCGGCCGAGGGCGTCGATCAAGGTCTGGCGGACGAGCATGAACTGCGCGGCGGTCTCGGCGGTCTCGCCGGACTTGCTGACCACATTGAAGACGGTCTTCTGGTAGGTCGGGTCGAGCTTCTTCACCAGGCCCATGACGGCGCCGAGGTTGGCGGGGTCGACATTGTCGACGACCCACATGCGCGGGCCGGGGCGCTCGCCGGCGGGCAGCAGGTTGTAGACGGTGGAGTTGAGCGAGGCCTGCAGCGCGATGTTGCCCAGCGCCGAGCCGCCGATGCCGAGCACGACGAGGTTCTCGCAGCCGGGGCGCAGGCGCTCGACGATCGGGCGGATGGCGCCGGTGTGCGCGCTGCGCATGGGGTCGAAGGGCAGCAGGCGCCAGCGCTCCCAGTCCTTGCCGCGGGTGGCGTCGAGGGAGTTGGTCATCTCGGCGCAGGCCCTGGCGGAGGCGGAGCCGGGGGCGATGGAGGCGGCGTCGAGCCCGTGCTCGCCGACCCGGTCCGACAGGCAGTTCGCGTACTGGATGCTCAGCATGAGGGCACGATACCGCGCGCTGCGCGGGCTCGGCGGGCGGTTGGAAGCCGCTGCAGCGGCGGGCTTTCCGTCGTCGCTCCTTCCGGGCCCCCGGCCCCTCATGGGGCGGGGTGATACCATCCCCGGATGATCGGCGACGCCAAACGGCTGTTGATCCCCCGGGCGCAGATCGCCGATCGTGTGCGCGAGATGGGCCAGCAGATCACCGCCGACCTGGAGGCGCTGTCCGCCGCGAAGGGCGAGAGCGTGGTCCGCTGGGACGAGACCGGCACGCCCGAGCCGGTGGACCCCGGCGCCGAAGTGGTGATGATCCCGGTGCTGACGGGCGCGCTGGTCTTCACGGCGGACCTGATCCGGGCGATCCCGCTGCGGATGTCGATCGCGACGGTGGCCGTGGCGTCCTACCCCGGCACGGCGACGCAGTCCGTCGGCGCCACCATCAAGGGCGAGATCCCGCGCGGGCTCACCGGCAAGCATGTCATCGTGGTGGACGACATCCTCGACACCGGGCGCACGCTCGCGGCGCTGCGCGACGCCATCTTGGAACAGTCCCCCGCGTCGCTCAAGATCTGCGTCCTGCTCCGCAAGGAGCGCCGGCGCGACGCCGA
>CALKYH010000220.1 GCA_938003595.1 uncultured bacterium | reverse complement strand
GGGAGGAAGAAGGCGCCGTGGTGGAAGAAGTCGTCGTAGCGCCAGTCGCCGATGGGGGCCTGGGGCGAGACGGCCTTGAGGGCGGGGTGGGCGTCGATCATGCCGGCGGCGGCGTAGAAGCCGGGGTAGGAGATGCCGGTCATGCCGACGCGGCCGTTGTTGGTGGGGACATGGTTGACGATCCATTCGACGGTGTCCCAGGTGTCGGTGGACTCGTCGATGTCGCCGGGGGATTTGTTGTCGATGTGCGGGCGCATGTTGACGAACTCGCCCTCGGACATGTAGGCGCCGCGGACATCCTGGGAGATGAGGATGTAGCCGGCTTCGAGGTACGGGATGGACTGTCGTCCGATGAAGCGGGGATAGGCGTCCTCGCCGTAGGGCGCGCAGGAATAAGGCGTGCGTCGGAGGATGACGGGGTAGGTCTTCGAAGTGTCGCGGGGGCGGTAGACGCTGGTGAAGAGCTTGACGCCGTCGCGCATCTCGACCATGTGCTCGGACTTGATGTAGTGGGCCTTGTACCAGGCCGGGGCGTCCTTCTGGGCGGCCTCGAGGCGCGAGGGCGTCGAGAGGTCGCGGCTGGCGGCGCAGCCGGGGAGCAGGGCGGCGGCGGCGAGGAGAATGAGCGGGGCGAGGGCGAACGACGCAGGCTGGATTCGTCTCATGGTGTGGGAATGTACCTCCCGGGTTGTGGGCCCGCCCGGCCGGTGGTAGACCATTGCGCGGCCCGGGGAGGCCATCCGGCTTCCCCCCTACACCTCTGGAAGGGAATCAGCTCATGGGCATCGGCAAGGAATTCCGCGACTTCGCGATGCGGGGGAATGTGATCGACATGGCGGTGGGCATCATCATCGGCGGGGCCTTCGGCACCGTGGTGAAGAGCATGGTGGACGATGTGATCATGCCGCCGATCGGGCTGGCGCTGAAGGGCGTGGACTTCAAGAACCTCTACTTCCCGCTGTCGGACGGCATCACGGAGGGCGCGGCGCTGGAGGAGGCGAGGAAGCAGGGCGCGGTTCTGGCGTATGGATCGTTCATCAACTCGATGATCTCGTTCATCATCGTGGCGTTCGCGCTGTTCATCCTGATCAAGGCGATGAACACGGCGAAGAAGCGGTTCGAGCGGGAGCAGGCCTCGGCCGCGCCCCCGGCGCCGCCGGCGGATGTGATCCTGCTGAGCGAGATCCGCGATCTGCTGAAGCAGCAGCGGGGCTGATCAGGCGCCGAGCGCGTCGGCCAGTTCGGCGAGTGAGCGCACAACGATGTCTGGGGCGACCGGCGATGACGCCGGCGTGGCGCCTTTGCTGCGCCCCGTGGGGCGATCGACCCAGGCGGTGCGCAGGCCGAGGGACTTGGCCGGGACATGGTCGTGGTAGAGCGACTGGGCGACATGCAGCCACTGGGCGCGGTCGGCGATCCATCCGTTGTCGCGGAGCGTGCGCTCGGCGAGGTGGAAGTGGTTGAGCGCGGGCTTGTAGGCGCCGGCGTCCTGGGCTGTGATGACGGCGTCGAAGGGGACCTCGAGGCGGCGCGCCGTGCCGGCGAAGGAGGCGCGATCCACATTCGAGGTGATGACGAGCCGGAAGCGCGACTTCAGGCGGCGGAGGGCGGCGACGGTGTCGGGGAAGGGCGTCCAGTTCGGCACACTCATCGCGAGGGCGTCCTGATCGGCGGCAGTGACGGGCGCGCGGAGGTCGGCGCCGATGCGGGTCATCGTGTCGCGGAGGATGTCCGGGTAGAGGGCGGTCGGCGCCGCGGCTTCGGCGGCGGGCTCGGCGCGGGAGAAGGCGGCCAGGAGCGCGGCGTCGTCGGCGCGGCCCCCGCCCCCGGCGCCGGCGCGGTCGGCCCAGCGGCGGAGGACGGCGAGGATGCCGGACTCCCAGTCGATGAGCGTGCCGTAGCAATCGAAGGTGAGCGCGCGGTGCTCGGTCATGGCGGCAAGGGTACGCGCGTTCAGACGGGCTTGACCTTGATGACGACGAAGGTGATGTCGTCCTTCTGGGCGGCGGTGCCGCGGAAGGCGTCCACGGCGGTCTCGATGGCCTTGGCGATCTCGCTGGCGGGCTGATCGTGCATGGCGCGGATGACCGAGCGGAGGCGGTCCTTGCCGAACATTTCGCCGGTGGGCGAGGGGGCTTCCCAGACGCCGTCGGTGCCGACGACCAGGACCTGGCCGGGGCTGAGGCCCTCGCGGCGGTAGTCGGCGTAGGTGTAGCCGGGCTCGATGCCGACGGGGATGCCGGCGCCGATGAGTTCATGGAAATCGTCCGTGAGCGGGTTGTAGACGATGGTGGGATCGTGCCCGGCGCTGGCCCAGCGGACCTCGTTGCGCTCGGGGTCGATGAGCAGGATGGCGAGGGTCATGAAGCGGACATTGCCCTCGTGGATGAGGACGGCGTTGACGCGGTCGAGCAGGGGCGCGAGGTCGTCGCCGTCGAGGGCGCCGGCGCGGAGGGCGGCGCGGGCGGAGGCCATGAGCAGCGCCGCGCCGATGCCGTGGCCCATGACATCCCCCACCGCCACGAACGCGGCGCCGGGGTGGGGCTGGGAGACATCGATGAAGTCGTAGTAGTCGCCGCCGGTCTCGTCGCAGTAGCGGGTGCGGCCCGCGATGTCGAGCGCGGCGATCGTGGGGTTGTGCGCGGGGAGGAGACTCTGCTGGACCTCCATCGCGACCTCAAGGGACTGCTTCAGGGCGACGGCGTCCTGCAGGCGCGGCGCCATGCGGTTGAAGGCGTCGGCGAGGCGGCCGACCTCATCGTCCGCATGCTTGGGCGCACGGGCGGAGAAGTCTCCGGCGCCGAGCTGATCGGCGGCGGCGGCGAGCTCCTTGATGGGCCGCACGATCGAGCGGGCGCGCAGGAGCGCGAGGCCCACGGCGAGCGCGGAGACGACGCCGGCGATGGCGAGCTGGTTGCGGACGAGGGCGGTCGCGGCGGCGTCGGCCTGGGCCTGCTCCTGCACGATGAAGACCTTCCACGGGCGCTCGGTCATGGCGGCGTAGCCGGCGACGCGCCGTTGCGACGCTCTCTGCGCGGCGAGGCGAGGAGGCACCTCGAACTGCACGGCGCCGGAGGTTGAGTCGTCGGTCGCGGCGGGCATGAGGGCGGGCAGGCCGATGGAGTTGATCGAGCGCACGCCGTAGGAGATCTCGGGGTCGATGGCGGCGATCTGCTCGGGGCTGAGGACGCCGAGGGAGTGGTAGAGCAGGCTGCGATCGGGGAACCCGATGATGACGCCCCGGTCGTCCACGAGGGCGGCGATGGAGTTGGCGGGGAGGGGGAGCGACTCGAGCAGCTCCCAGACGCCCTCGCCCCGGATCTTGACGACGGCGCCGGCGAACACGGCGGGGTCGGTCAGGTCGTGACCCCGGACGGGGGCGGAGCAGTAGATGCCGGGCTCGCCGGTGGACTTGCCGACGACGAACTCGGAGACGAAGGACCTTCCGGCGAGCGCGGCCTGCGCGTAGGTGCGGAAGGAGAGGTCCATCCCGATGTTGCGGGGGTTGGTGGAGGCGAGGCCGACGAGGTCGCGATCGATCAGGAAGACAGTGGAGATGTGCGGGTTGGCGCGCTCGGTGGCGTGGAGCGTGCGCTGGGCAAACTCGAACGCGGCGGGCTCGTCGGGGCTCTGGTCGGCGTGGGCGCCGGCGAGGGCGATGACGGCGCTGTCGGCGGAAAGGACCTCGACGACGCGGCGGGACTCGGCGATGAGCTGGTCGAGCTGGTCGGCGGCGGCGCCGGCGAGGACTTCGAGGTGGTCCCTGGCGGCGAGCTCGAGGTCGCGGCGGCTCTCGGAGAGAGAGAACCAGAGAGCGACGGACAGGGGCAGCAGCGCCGCAAGGGCGAGGTCGAGCGAGAGGCGCGCAGCGATGGGCCAGGAGTTGGGGTGGAGGAGCCGCGCCTGGGGTCGATCGCTCATGGGAGGCTCGGCTGCGGTCGCCGGCTAAGCGGAGGGATCCGGCTTGGGGATGGTCAGGACGGCGGCGCCGGCGCTGAGGAGCGCCGCGAGGAGGAAGGCGGGGCCGGGCATGGTGAAGCCGTGGAAGAGGGAGACGCCGCCGGTGAGGACGAGGACGAAGGCGAAGAGGAGCTGGATGCGCGCGAAGACGGAGGGATAGCGGACGAGCGCGGGCATGGCGAGCGCGACGATGGCGGCGGCGAGGACGGCGAAGCCGAAGTAGAACCAGTTGAGGGTGGCGCGGGCGTCGTTCATGGTGAAGCGCCCACCGAGGAAGGAGAACTCCAGCGTGGCCATGAGGTCGCGGAGCGCGGCCTCGTCGGCGGACTTGGGCGGGCGCGTGCGCAGGTGGCCGGCCATGTGCAGCACGGCCATGAGCGCGACGATGAGGCCCGCGGCGTGGGAGAGCCAGCGGGAGGCGCGGGGCACGATGGTGGCGGGCTTCGGCTCGGCCATGACGGAGGGCGGCCCGGCGATCACTGGTCGGTCGCGGGGCCGGGCCCTTCCTTCGTGAGGGACGAGGCGATGCTGGAGGTGTACGAGAGCTCGAACTCGGAGGGGAGGTTGTAGCCGGAGATGAAGGTGATGCGCGAGCCGGGCTCGAGGTAGTGATCCTGCTTGTTGTCGGGCTGGAGCGAGATGGTGAGCACCTGCTCGGTGTCGGCGGATCGCTTCACGATGGTGACGGGCGTGTAGCCGGTGTTCTTGACGGTGGCGTTGCCCTGGACCTTGGCGGTGTAGCTGAGCTGCTGGTTGACGCCCAGGCGGATGTTGGTGGAGTTGCCGCAGCCGACGAGGGCGAGCGAGGCGGCGGCGCCGAGGGCGAGCAGGGTTCGACGGGCGGTGGTCATGGGGGCAGCGCTCCTGTGGCCGCGGGGTGCAGGCGGCGAGGACAGGATAGCGACCCGGGGCAGTCCGGCGACGGCCTGGCGGCCTCAATCGCCCAGCGGCGACTCGTCCTTCAGACGGTCGGCGAACTTCTTGCGGACCTTCTCGACCTTGGGCCATGCGACATTGCGCACATAGCCGGCGTTGGGGTTGTTGCAGACATAGTTCTGGTGGTAGGTCTCGGCGGGGTAGAAGCCGGTGAGGGGCTCGATGGTCGTGACGACGGGGTTCGCGAAGACATGGCTGTCGTCGAGCGCCTTGATGTAGGCCTCGGCGACGGCGCGCTCGTCGTCGTCGGCGACGAAGATGGCCGAGCGGTACTGCGGGCCGATGTCGGCGCCCTGCCGGTTGAGCGTCGTGGGGTCGTGCGTGGCGAAGTGGACCTGCAGCAGCGTGCCGTAGTCGATGACCGCGGGGTCGTAGAGGATCTTGACGGCCTCGGCGTGCTTCGTGCGACCGGAGCCGACGGCCTGATAGTTCGCGGTCGCGGCGTCGCCGCCGGCGTAGCCGGAGATGGCCTCGTGGACGCCGTCGAGTTCTTCGAAGACGGCCTCGACGCACCAGAAGCAGCCGCCGGCGAAGACGGCCTCGGCGCGGTTGTCGGAGGGGGCGGGCTTGGCGGGGTCGGTGGTCATGGCGGGAGCGGGCTCGGGGGCGCGGTCGGCGCGGGCCTCGGTGCGGGAGCAACCGGCGAGGAGGAGCGCGGCGAGGGCGGACGCGAGAAGGATCTTGACTCGGTGCATGGTGGTTGGATGCGGGAGGGTCAGCCTAGGTTCGCGGGGGCGCGGCGGCGCGGCGACGCCCCGGGGTTGGATGCGACCAACTCCGGGGACGATTCGCGGTCCCTGAGCATCCGGATTCGGATGTCCTCGATCAGGCGCGGCGGCGGCGGAGGGTCAGCAGAACGGCTCCCGCGAGGGCGACGGGGGCGCCGGGGCCGGGCACGAAGCGGATCTGCTCGGAACGGCCGGCGCGCTCGTTGTTGACGAAGCCCATGACGGCGCGTTCGAGGCCGTCGGACGAGGCGCCGGCTGCGCTGACGAAGAAGCGATCGGCGGCGACGGGCGCGGCCGGCGTCTGCACCTGCGAAGCCCAGGCGTCGAGCAGGGCGACGACTTCCAGCGCTTCGCCCTCGTCGTGCGAGAGCGGCATCTCGAGGATGTACTCGATCGGGCGCTCTCCCCAGGAGACGATGAGCCCGCTGGCGGATTCGAGGGGATCGGCGGGGACGAGGCCGGGCGCGCGCAGCAGGCCGATCGTGCCGACGGGGACGAAGGGGCTGGGGGCGCTGTCGGAGAATGAGCCGCGGAATGCGCCCAGGCCGGTGACGGGGTCCACCTGCGGGACGAGGTCGGGAGGGACGGCGCCCGTGGCGGCGCAGAGCGTGGCGGCGATGAACGAAGACAGCATGGGCGGACTCCTCCCTGAGGGGGCGCCGCCCACTGGGCTGCGGAGCGGCGCGAGGGGTGCATCGTGTCGGCCGCGGCCTGTGCGTTCCGCGGGCGAGTCCAGAGTAGGGAGGGCGGGTGCGAATGCAATACCGAATCAAACCCGACTGTCGCTTCTGTAGCATGTGCGGGCGACGGTCGTGAAGCGGGATTCACGCCCGGCTCGCGTTTGTTTCACGCCGTTGGGCGAGATTATCGCTCATACGCACCCCACTACGGAGACTCGACCCATGCACCAGACCACCACACTTTTCTCATTGATCGCCGCCGCGACGCTTATCGGCGGCTGCTCGAGCTACCGCGACGCGGAGACCAACCAGACCAGCGCGAACGAGCGGAGCGTGCAGACGACGGACGCGATCGCCCGTTTCAAGGCCGAGGATCCTTCGATTCAGAAGTTCTTCGACAACTCGTACGGCTATGTCGTGTTCTCGGAGATCACGAAGGGCGCGATCGGCGTCGGCGCCGCGCACGGCGAGGGCGGGATCGTGTACGAGAACGGGCGGCGCATCGGCACGGCGGAAGTGACGCAGGTGACGGTCGGCGCGCAGCTGGGGGGGCAGAGCTACGCCGAGATCGTTTTCTTCCAGAACGAGGCGGCGATGGAGACGTTCAAGAGCAACAACCTGGAGTTCTCGGCGAACGCCTCGGCGGTGGCGGCGTCGGCGGGCGCGGCGGCGACGGCGGACTATTCCGACGGCGTGGCGGTGTTCACGATGCCCAACGGCGGGCTCATGTTCGAGGCGAGCATCGGCGGCCAGAAGTTCAAGTACTACCCGTAAGCCCCGATACGGCCCCCGTCCCTGCGGCGTCGCTGACGCGCCGGAGGCGGCATAACGGGGGGCGACTCCTGCGACCGGCGCGATCGGCCAGGCGGCGGGCTGTTCGAGCGCTCGTACACCCCGGGCGATCGGTTCGGACCGGAGCGGCTGCGCGCGGCGGTGATCGGCGCGGCGCCGCAACCTGCGGGGACGATCATCGAGCGGCTCACGGGCGCGTCGCCGGCGATCTCGGGGGAAATGCCGGCGGAGGACGATGTGACGCTCGTGGTGATCAAGCGAGAAAATTGACGCGCGGAAGATCGCCGATTCGGGCGTGTGAGGGGCGATCTCGCGCGAACATTGCGCATGATCGGGCTTTGTTCATGCAGATTTCCTGTTGTGGGCGTGGTGTGCGGGGCGCATACTGGCCCCCTCATCCGGGCGAGGGCTTGCACAGGGCCTCGCTCGGCGCACGCGTGGAATTGGATCCATCTCTTTGGAGGAGTCAGACATGCACCATGCACTGCTCATCGCGCTCGGCGCGGCCGTTTCAACCTCGGCGATCGCCGGCGGCACCCTGCCCCCGATCGGCTCTGACCTGGACGGCAACGGGACGATCGAGACGGAGGGGTCGTGGATCACGCGGTCGCTCGGGTTCCTGAGCGCCGGTTCGACGGTCACCTTCTCGTACGCGTTCATGACGGACGAGGACCCGGATCCGGACGACTACAACGACGTGTTCCGTGTTCGCCTGTTCGACGCCGATTCGGGCGAGACGCTGGCGATGTTCGGCGGGGCCGTGGACGACCCCTCGTACAACGGCGATGTGGAGTTCGAGGCGTTCGACTTCGAGAATCCGGATGTGGACGGCTCCGTCCGCACGCCGCAGGGCCTGGGCGGCAGCCTCGTTTTCGACAGCGGGATCATCGGCTGGAATGAGATGACGCTGACCGTCCCGGCGGCGATCGGCGCCGGCGAGCCCAGCGGCGGCGAGGTCATGATCGAGTTTCTCGTGGCGGACTCGGACGACACGGCGGCCGAGAGCGCGCTGGCGATCGACGGCCTGATCGTGAACAGCCCGACGGGCGCCCCGATCGGCCTGAGCAACGCGGGCTTCGAGTCCGGGCTGGCCGGCTGGGCGATCGCCGGCGAGGCGATGACGCTGGCGAACCTGCTCGACGACGACAGCCTCGCGGAGGTCTTCTTCGCCGACGAGGGCTCGCTGTTCGCGCTGATCGCCACCAACCGCATCCCCGCTCCGGGCGGCGCGGCGCTGCTGGCGCTCGCGGCGCTCGCGGGTCTGCGCCGGCGGCGGTGATAGAGGTCGACATTCTGAC
>CALKYH010000219.1 GCA_938003595.1 uncultured bacterium | reverse complement strand
TCGAACGCCTCGCCGTTGAGCAGGTCGCCCCGCGACATGCCCACCGCCGTCGAGATGCCCGTGCCGGCGTGCCCGACAGAGAACAGGTCGTACGAGGACTCGCGCGGCTCGGGGAAGCCGGCCATGCCCTCGCGAGTGCGGAGCTTGCCCAGCATCGACTGGCGCCCGGTCAGCAGCTTGTGCGGGTAGCACTGGTGCCCGACATCGAACAGCAGCCGGTCGTGCCCGAAGTCGAACACATAGTGCAGCGCGACCGTCAGCTCGACGACGCCCAGGTTCGGCGCCAGGTGCCCGCCGGAGCGGGAGACCTGCTGCAGGATGGCGTCGCGGATCTCCTGAGCGACCTGGGGCAGGTCCTCGACGGAAAGGCGCTTGAGGTCGGCGGGGCTGTGAATGTTCTCGAGGAGGCCCATGTCGCTCCGGCTGAGGTTTGGGGCGGTCTTGGGAGACCCTAAGTGTAGTGGATCAGCCCCCGGGAGGCCCGTCAGGGCCGTTTCGCTCTGCATCAACGGTCGCGGACCGCCATGAGTTCGCACAAGTCTCGGAGGCCCGCGGCGTTCACGCCCAGCGGGCGGAGCGCGTCGAGCGCTTCGATCCGGAGCCGGCAGACCTCCGCACGGGAAGCGTCCAGACCCAGCACGCCCGGGAATGTCGCCTTCCCCGCGTCGGCGTCCTTGTTCGCTCGCTTGCCGAGTCGGTCCGCGGTCTGCTCCACATCGAGGATGTCGTCCACGACCTGGAACATCAGGCCGATCGCGTCGCCGTAGCGGGTCACGGCGTCGAGTCGGTCGGCGTCCACCCGGGGCCACATGCCGGCCAGGGCGCCCATGCGGCAGGAGGCCCGGATCAACGCGCCGGTCTTGTGCCGGTGGATCAATTCCAGACGCTGACGGTCGTCGAGGTCTTCGGGGAAGCCCCCCAGTGTGTCGTAGACCTGCCCGGCGATCATCCCGGTGGTTCCGGCGGCCAGTTCGGCGCTGAGCAGGCCGGCGAGCGCCGGGTCCGTCGCCTGGTGGGGGCCGGGGGTGAGCAGGGCGAACGCGAGGCTGACCATCGCATCGCCCGCGAGGATGGCCATGGTCTCGCCGTAGACGATGTGGTTCGTGGGTCGGCCGCGGCGCAGGTCGTCGTTGTCCATCGCCGGCAGATCGTCGTGGACGAGCGAGAAGGCGTGGATCAGTTCGACCGCGGCGCCGGCGTCGAAGGCGCGCTCGGGCTCGCCGCCGACCGCCAGGCAGGCGTGCACGGCGAGCATGGGGCGGAGGCGTTTGCCCGGCCCCAGGGCGCTGTACTCGATGGACTCGCGCAGCCGGTCCGGCATGGGCGTGCGCCGGATGTGATCGGCCATACGCCGATCGACGGCGGGGATGTGGGCGGCGAGGCGACGGAGCGCCTCGTCGGTGGCGCGCGCGTCGGCGTCCAGTTCGGTTTCCGTGGTGGGGGCGGCCTGTGGGGTCATGCTCGGGACGATTCTAGGGAACGCCCGGCGAGGCCGCGGCGGCGGTGGCTCAGGTGGCCTTCTCGGCCTCCCGCAGGAGTTCGTAGATCTCGGCGGCGGACTTGGCGGCGTAGATCCGCTCGCGGAAGGGCTCGGGGTGCATGATCTTGCTGATGCGGGCCAGGGCCTGGATGTGATCGGAGGTCCGATCGATGGGGCTGGCCAGCAGGATGATCAGCTGCACGGGCTTGCCGTCGATGGCGGCGAAGTCCATCGGCTTGGCGGGCATGCCGATGGCCATCGCCAGGCGCGGGATGCCGACGCACTTGCCGTGGGGGATCGCCAGGCCGTGCCCGATGCCGGTGGTGCGCGTCTGCTCGCGGGACCACACCGCGTCGCGCAGGCCCTCGACATCATCGACCTTGTCCGCCTTGGCCAGCAGGTCCACCAGCTCGTAGATGGCGGCCTTCTTGTCCTGCGCCTCGAGCGGGGCCTTGATGCAATCGGGCGTGATGATGTCGAGGATGTTCATCGTTGTCTTCGGCGTCGCCGGGCGAGTTGGGTCGGCAATCGTAGCGATGCCCGCGGGCGCTGCAACCATGGCGGTGGATCCTCTCGTTCAGCCCAGAAGCACGGAAAATGAGCCGTCCACCCACCGCTCCGGGGGCTCGCCGGGGCCCCCCTGGGGCTCCTGCCGACGCAGCCGGGTGGGGGACAGCGCGTGCCAGCGGTTCACCCACTCGGCCTGCATGTCGTTCTCCTTGGCGTCGAGCGAACAGGTGGCGTACAGGATGCGGCCCCGCTGACCGCCGGGGGTGTGGGGCTTGAGCAGCCGGACCGAGTCCGCGAGGATCTGCTTCTGCTTGGCCGCGAGTTCGGCCAGGCGGTCCTCGTCGAAGCGGTAGCGGGCCTCCACGCGGCGCGCCAGCACGCCGGTGTTGGTGCAGGGCACATCCAGGAGGACCAGGTCGGCCTTGCCGACATACTCCTCCAGCGCCTTGATGGGGACCGCCTTCACCCGGGGGTGCGTGCGGAAGTTGTTCCGCAGCGCGTCCACCCGCTCCTCGGCGATGTCGGTCGCGACGATCTGCGCCTCGGGGAAGGTGTAGGCGAGCTGGCGTGTCTTGGTGCCGTTGCCGGCGCAGCCGTCGATGATGAACTCGGGCCGCAGGTCCGCGACGGACTCCACAGCGAGCGACGACGCCGGGTCCTGCGCCCAGACATCGTTGCGCGAGCGGAGCAGCTTCACGAGCGCCTCGTGCGGGCCGGTCCAGACATGGTGGCCGGGCGCGTTGTGCCGGCGGAGGAACTCCTCCGGCAGCGGCAGCTCCGGCTTGGCGTGGGCGGTGTTCAGGATCGTCGGGGGGTGACCCAGGCCGTGCAGCGCGCGCTTCTTCAGTTCGCGGATCGGCATGGCCTTGGACCACGAGCGCAGCAGATTGATCGGGTGGCTGGTCGCCACGGCCAGGCGCGAGAGGCCGTCGGTCGGCATCACCGGCCCGCCCAGCGCCAGCGCCGAGCCGTCGGGCATGGGGATCTCGTCCGGGGCGTCGGTCCAGACCTCACGACGCACGCGCTCCTCGTAGCCGGGCGGGTAGACCAGCTCGACGATGCGGCGCAGCGCCGCGTTCACCAGCGCCGCGGCGCCGGGGCGCACGCGCCGCTTCGCCCACTCGACGGACGAGTTCACCGCCGCGTGGGGCGGGATGCGGTCCAGCAGAACGATCTGCGCCGCGCCCGCGAGCAGCGCGCCCTTGACCTTGGGCTCGAGCGTGTCCCACGGCTGGGTCAGGCCGGACTCCAGCAGGTACGCCAATGTCAGCCAGCGGCGCAGCACGGCGTCGTACACGGCGTGCGCGAACGCGGCGTCCAGCGGCGGCAGGTCGTCGGTGACGAACGGCGCGATGTCCAGGTCGGGGTAGCGCCGGGCCTGCATGCCGAGCCGATGCATGACGCGGTCGCGCGCAGGATCGGTGACGACATCGAAGGATCGCCGCGGAGCGAAGGACCGGCGCTTGGGGGGGCGGGGAGGCATCGGGGGGGCGAGTGTACGCCCCGTCAGTGGCCCGGGTCGTCGGCGGAGCCCGAGTCGGCGTCGGGTTTCGCGGCGCCGTCGATCGGGGGCGGCGGGGGCGTCCAGTTCCGCTGGTCGTGGGGGATGCTGGCGGGGTCGGGGATGGGGGCCAGGCCCGCGGCGACCCGGGCGGCGTTCTCGCTCGCGAGTTTGCGCTTGAAGACGGGCTGCGGGTAGGTGGTCGGGCCGCCGAACTGATCGACCACGATGATGGAATCCCCGATCCCGGAGACGCCGCCCTCGGGGATGATGACCATGGACCATCGCAGGCCGGGGCTCATCGCGTCGCCCGAGTCCTTGATGAACACGACATCGCCGAGGCGGTAGGCCGGGGCGCTGTCCGGGACCGCCTGACTGAACGCCTTCGCGACCGTCGCCCGGCGGGCCATTGCCTCCTCGTACGGCAGCGTGCCGTCGAACTCGAGGTCGTTCAGCGCGTACTGGTCCACCACCGGAGTCTCCAGCAGGCTCATGCCGGAGTGCGGCACGAGGTCGTACGCCGCCAGCGAGTCGTCCGTGACGAGGTAGGCGGCGTGCCTGAAGGGGTCTGTGCCAGTACTGGCCGCCTGGATCCGTGCGCTGGCGATCGTGGTGGCTGAAATCATGGGCATTATGCCCGCGCGCATGTTCGCGGCGTTGCTCATCATCGAGGCGAAGAACCAGACGAACAGTGAGATTACAATCGCCGCCATCGCCAGCGGCGGCACGATGGAGGCGAACGCGGCCCGCAGGC
>CALKYH010000218.1 GCA_938003595.1 uncultured bacterium | reverse complement strand
ACAACAACCTCGATCGCCTGTTCCTCCTGAGCGGCGACGACGAGGCCGTGCCCGCTGGCTCCATCCTCTACGCTGACAACATCCGTGCGTGGGCCCTGCCCTGCCTCGGCGACACGAACGACGACGGCGCCGTCAACTTCGCCGACATCAACAACATCCTCGGTCAGTTCAACCAGCCCGTCGCCGCGACGATGCCCCCGAACGTCGCTCCCGACGCCAACAACGACGGTGTCGCCGACGACGCCATCGTGAACTTCGCCGACCTGAACGCGGCCCTCGGCCAGTTCAACAACCCCTGCAACTAATGTTGCAAGGGACCCGCGGCTAACCGCGGGAGTCGGATGAGTCCATGACTCTCAACACCGCGGAGGGAAACCTCCGCGGTGTTCTTTTTGGGCCGTTCTGTTTTCATTGCATCTGCCCCCCCGGATCATGCGTACAGGGATTCACTGAAGCGATCTTCCCGTGAACCCAGAACCACAGTAAAGTTCTGCCGTTCAACGCCTTGTGATGATGGGTCCGCCGCCGGCGGGCCGCCCAGCCCAAGTCCCCGGCCTTCCACCGGGCTTCATCAAGGAGATCCGAACATGCGTCAGTTCCTCAGCGTCGTCGGCGCCGCGCTGGCCGTTGGATCCGTGGCGTTGGCTTCCGGACCCGCGGACCTGCGCGCCCTGGATCACAACGACCGGCCTATGGAGCCCCTTCAGCTGCGGCAGGGCCCCGGGTCCGTCTCGCCCCTGACGCCGGTCCGGGTGGACGCTCCGATCGGGGTGCAGCGCGGCGTCGCCGGCGAGCGCGGCGTCACGCTCAGCTTCACGGACGACCTGGAGACCCTCATGCTGGCGCCCGCTCCGCTGCACCTGCAGGCCAGCAGCGCGGTCTGGACCGGGGCGCCCATCACCGGGACCAATCGCTGGCGCGGTTCGACCGTCGGGAGCCGGGTCACGGTCGCGGTGAACGACCCGATCGACGGCAACAGCACCGTCAAGGTGCGGATGCTCGCGACGACTCCTCAGGACCCGGACTCCTTCTCGTTCGGCGCCCGCTACGAGCTGTTGAGCGACAACGCGACGCTGCAGCGCCAGGGCCTGCAGCCGGATATCGGCCAGCCGGCGCGCCTGGAGCACGACATGTATGTCAGCTCCATCGCCACGCTGTGGACCTCGGAGCCGACCTATGTGACGAACGGCTTCATCGTGTCGCGGACGCTCTGGGGCGGCGCCTGCGTGGCGGACTGCGGGGACATCGGCCTGCCGACCGGCCCCCTGCCGGGCGTCTATGTGCTGGGCATCAATCCCAACTCGTTTCTCACCGGCATCTTCCGCACCTGCGAGTGGATCGGCTCCGCGCCGACCGGCGCGTCGGCGGGAGATGATGTGGTGATGCAGACCGGGAGCTGGATCCGCGTCCGCCACGACGCCACCGCCGCGGGGACCATCGAGTGCTCGCTGGACTACAACGACGGCTCCGGCTTCCACCTCTGCTACTCCGACACCTTCCTCACCGGCAGCAAGATGGACTCCCTGGGATTCAACGGCTCCTACGAGGTCGCCAACAGCGCGATGTACCTCGACAACATCTCCGGCTCGGGCGTCGCGGTCCACCTGCCGATCCCGCCGCAGGAACTTGAGTGCGGCCCGAGCGGCTACGGAGACGACATGCAATGGCTCAATCCCGGCCAGCTGCAGGGCCAGCACGAGGTGTGGTTCGACGCCCTCTCCTCTCGCGCGAATGTGAACAGCTCGAACGGCGATCAGCGCATCTGCCAGACGAACCAGTTCAGCGACGACCGCTACCGCGAGGAGTTCACCCGCCAGCTGCCGCAGGTTGTCGCCACGCCGGGCAACCCCTGGACGCTCTGCGAGGAGACCCGGGTGTCCAGCGGCAATATCACGCCGCGCGGCTTCGCGCCGGTGTCGTTTCTGGACAACTCCTTCGTGACCCGCGTCACGCTGGGCAACTTCGATCCCTTCGCGGTTCCGCCCTACCAGGGCCGCGTGTTCGTGCAGCACAACCCCGCCTACGACCCGATCGACGATGAGGACACCCTGGACCCGTACCTCCCCGGCCCGAACGGCAACGGCGGCATCCCCGTGATCGGCGGCGCCGCGACCATCGGCGATCCGGCGTTCGACTACTACGACTCGGGCGTGGCTGTCCCCGCCGGGAATACGCAGGCCTCGGCCCGGATCCTGTGCTTCGAGGTCGCCGTCGACGACAGCATGACGATCACCTACGGCGGCGTCCCGATCGTCGGCGGCGCGTCCGGCGTCGTGCTCAACGCGTTCGTTCACTCGGTGACGGAGTTCCGCCACGAGTCCGGCAACACGCTGGCCGGCAACAACAACATGCTGTGCGTCGACGACCTCACGCTGGATTGCGTCGCGCTCCCGATCGTCTCGCTGCCGCCGCTGACGCTGCGCTACGGCGACGATCTGGAATGGGCCAACCAGGGCGTGACCATCGACGCCAACGACGACGACGATGACCCGCAGACTGCATTCCGCTGGGCGTCGGCGCCGAACATGCCCGTGGAGCACCTCGGGGCCGAGACCCAGGTCCTGGAAATGGAGAATCTCTTCCGCGACACCGTGCAGACGCAGGGCGACTTCACGCTCTTCGTGCAGGCGTCCACGCAGCTGCCGAATGTGACCGTCTCGCCGACGCGCGGCTACGCCGCGGGCGGGTCGTTCAAGTTCTCCGACGGCCAGACGACGCGCGCCTGGATGGTCGCGGAGGCCGGCGCCTTCATCGGCGATTACCGCTCCAACGCATGGCTCGTCTACTCGGCCGGCACCGGCACCCTGTGGTACCTGACGCCGGACGCCGTGGACCCGCTCAACAACGACCCGGTCTGGACGGACACCGGCGTCTCGCTCGCCGGCGCGGGCGTCGCGCTGAACACCTGGTTCACGCTGACGATCCACCACAACCTCAACGGCGCCTTCACCTTCAAGATCAACGCGAAGATTCTGACGGACAGCGGCGGCGCCGTGGTCCGCGCGAATCCGCTGCAGAGCGTGGACGGCGGCCTGCACAACAACCTCGACCGGCTGTTCCTGCTCGGCGGCGACGACGCCTCCGCCCCGGTCGCCTCGATCCTCTACGCCGACAACATCAAGGCCTGGTCCCTGCCCTGCGCCGGCGACACGAACGACGACGGCGTGGTCGGCTTCGCGGACATCAACAACATCCTCGGCGCCTACAACCAGCCCTTCGCCCCCACCACGCCCCCCAATGTCGCGCCGGACGCCGACGGCGACGGCGTGGCCGACGACGCCATCGTGAACTTCGCCGACCTCAACGCGGCGCTCGGGCAGTACAACATCCCCTGTGACTGATCTCCATCCGGCGCCGCGGGGAGCCGCCTCCGCGGCGTCGATTCGGCCTCGCGATCGACGGATATGCGTCCATCTCCCTCAAGCTTTGAGGAGTTGCGTCATGGTGAATCGTCTGCTGACCGCCGCGATCGGCCTCGCGGCCGCGCTTCCGACGGCCGCTGGAACCGGCGTCGCCGACCCCAAGCCCCTGGGGCCCGTCGAGGCGCCCGGCGTCATCGCCCGTGAGCGCGGGCCGGTGGGCTTGTTGATCGACGAGCGGCGCCCGGAGCCCGTCGAGGGCATCGCCGTGGGGCGCGGCGGCCCGCTCGGCATGGGGGACGATCTCGAGAACCTCAATCTCCAGCCGGCCAATCTCCAGGGTCAGCAGGGCAACGCCCTCTGGACCGATGGCTCGATCACCGGCGTCAACCGCTGGCTCGGCACGACGGCGGCCGGCAGGACCGCGTACGCCGTGAACACCGCGGCGGGCGGCAACGCCACGAAGAAGGCCCGGCTGATGGCGACCTCCAACTTCGCGCCGGACGGTTTCTTCTTCGGGCTTCGCTACGAATTGCTGCGGTCGAACAGCCCGCTGGAGCGCATGCAGTTCATCCCGACCGCGTCGCAGAATGTGCTGCTGGAGCACGACCTGTTCGTGACCTCGCTCGACACAATGTGGACCACCGAGCCGATCTATGTCTCCAGCGGCTACCTCGTGAGCCGCATGCTCTGGGGAGGCACCTGTGTGACGGGCTGCGACGATGTCGGGCTTCCGACGGGGCCGATTCCCTATGTCACCGTGCTGCCAGTGCAGCCGGGGCCGGTGGCGCCCAAGTACATGCCGTGCCAATGGATCGATTCGGCGCCGAGCGGCGAGTCTGTGGGCGATTTCGTCGCCATGCGGACGGGCCAGTGGGTCCGCGTGCGCCACGAAACCACGGCCAATGGGCTCGTGCGTCACTCGCTCGACTTCAACGACGGCACCGGGTTCCATCTCTGCTATAGCGCGGCGACGCCCTCCGGAACCCGGGTGGACTCCCTCGGCGCCAACGGCTCCTACGAGGCCGCGAACTCGCCGATGTACATCGACAACATCTTCGCGCAGGGCGAGGTGTACACCCCGCCGGAGCCGCCCCAGCCGCTCGTGTGCGGTCCGAACGACTACAGCGACGACATCGAGTGGCTCTACCCCGGGCCGCTGCGCGATCAGAACCCTGTCTGGTTCGCGGCGCTCTCCTCGCAGGCGAGCGTCGAGGTCGTCGGCGGCGGGCAGGTCATCCGCCAGACGAACGGCTTGGGGGACAACCAGCACCGCGTGGAGTTCACGCGCCGGCTGCCGCAGGCCGCCGCGGCGTTCGGCGACACCTGGACGCTGTGCGAGGAGACACGCTTTACCGGCGCGCCCTACGCGACGGTCCGGGCGTTCGCGCCGGCGTCGCTGATTGAGAGCTCGGTCGTCACCCGCCTGTCCTTCGGCCATTACGACCCGAGCCGGACGCCGGCGTTCCTCGGTCGCCTCTTCGTGCAGCACAACCCGGCGTACAACCCGATCGACGACGAGGGAACCACGACCCCGTTCGTGCCGGGGCCCAACGGCAACGGCGGCGTGGCGCGGATCGGCGGCGCCTCGACCATCGGCGACCCGAACTTCGACTACTACGACACCGGCGTGACCTTCCCGCTGAACTCCGTCCAGTCCTGGTGCGTGGAGGTCGCGCAGGACTTCTCCATGAACATCACCTACGGCGGGGCGCCGATCGCAGGCGCCGGAACGGGCGTGATGATCCCCGCGTTCGTCCACACGATCGACGAGCTTCGGCACGAGTCGGAGAACCAGGCCGACGGCTTCCAGAACTCGCTGTTCGTGGACAACATCGCCTTCGACTGCCCGGACGCCGCCTGCAACTGCGACTATCCGGTCATGCTGACGCCCTACCTCGACACGCTCGAGTGGGCGAACCTCAATGTCACCATCGACGCCAACGACGACGACGGCAACCCACAGACGCCGTTCCGCTGGTCCTCGGCGCCGAACATGCCGGTCGTGTCGCTCGCGGGCAAGACACAGGTCCTGAGGATGCAGAACCTCTTTCGCGACACGACGCAGACGCAGGGCGCCTTCACGCTGTTCCTCCAGGCCGCGACGCTGCTGCCGCATGTGGAGCCGTCCCCGACCCGGGGCTACGCCGCGGGCGCCTCGTTCAAGTTCACGGACGGCGCGACAACCCGCGCCTGGGTCGTCGCCCAGGCCGACATCATCCCCGGCCTCTTCCGCACGAACGCCTGGGTCCTGTACTCCGCCGGCAGCGGCACCTTCTGGTATCTCACGCCCGACCCCGTGGACCCGATCGCGAATCTCCCGATCTGGGTCGACACCGGGCGCACGCTCGCGGATGTGGGCGTGCTCATGAACCAGTGGTTCACGCTCACCATCCACCGCAACCTGGACGGGACCTTCATCTTCAAGATCAACGCCGCGCCCCTGACCGACAGCGGCGGCGCCGTGGTGCGGGTCGATCCCCTGCAGTCCCTCGACGGCGGGCTGCACGAGGACCTCGACAGGCTCTACTTCCTCGGCGGCGACGACGCCTCGGCGCCGGTCGGCTCCATCCTCTACGCGGACAACATCCGCGCCTGGGGCCTGCCCTGCGGCGGCGACACCAACGACGACGGCGTCGTCAACTTCGCGGACATCAACAACATCCTCGGCGCCTACAACCAGCCCGCGGCCCCCACCGCCCCGAACAATGTCGCCCCCGACGCCGACGGCGACGGACTGGCCGACGACAACATCGTGAACTTCGCCGACCTGAACGCGGCCCTCGCCCAGTTCGGCGCGCCCTGCCAGTGACGCGATCCATCCAGACCCCGGGAGACCAGCCCATGCTCCGCCCCGCAGCCGCCGTTGTGATCGCCCTGGCCGCCGGTTCGTCGCTCCTGGCCTCAAACCCGTTCGATCTGCGACCTCTCGGCCCCGACGATCAGCCCATCGCGGCGCCGACGAGGCCCAGCCGCACATCGCCGGCCGCATCGACACCTATCAGCGTCGGGCGCGGCGCCGCGGGGGAGCGGGGCGTCCTGCTGACCAGCGTGGACAACCTGGACTCACTGGCGGTTGAGCCCGCGTTGCTCAATCTCCAGTTGTCGAGCAATATCTGGTCGGACGGCTCGATCACCGGCCGCAGCCTGTTCCGTGGGACCACCGCCCCGGGCCGGATCGCCTACGCCGTCGCCGAGGATGTCGCCGGCAACACCACGCCGAAGGTGCGTCTCATGGCGACCACCGGCGCGGCGCCCGATCAGTTCTTCTTCGGCTTCCGGTACGAGCTGTTCCGGACCAATACGCCGGCCGTGCGGATGCCGCTGCGGCCCGACCTCGGCCAGCCCGCCCGCTTCGAGCACGACCTGTTCGTCACCTCTCCCAACACCTTGTGGACCTCGGAGCCCCTCTATGTCACCTCCGGTTTCATCGTCCATCGCATGCAATGGGGCGGCGCCTGCACCTACCCCGAGTGCGGCGGGCCGGTGACCAAACCAGAGCCCAATCAGATCTGGATGCTCGGACTCGATCCGGACTCGTACCTGATCGGCAGCTACCGGCTTTCCCGCTGGATCGGCTCGGCCCCGGCGGGCGCCCTCCCCGGCGATCCTGCCCTGATGCCGATCGGCTCCTGGGTGCGTGTCCGGCATGAGGCCAACGCGGAGGGCTTCACGGTGGCCTCGATCGATGTGAACGACGGCACCGGGTTCCACCGGGTCTACGCAGAGCCCTACCTCACGGGGCACACCTTCGACGCGCTCGGCGGCAACGGCTCCTACGAAGCCCCCATGTCGCCCGCGTACTACGACAATTTCACCGCCGAGGGCGTCGAGTGGGCGCTGCCGAGCTTTCCTCAGCCGTTGACCTGCGGCCAGAACGGCTATCTCGACGACATCCAGTGGCTCCTGCCCGGCCCACTGAAGGATCAGAGCGACCTCTGGTTCGACACCCTCTCCTCCAAGGCGAATGTCGATGTCGAAGAGGGCGACAAGCTCATCCGCCAGACGAACATCTTCTCCGATGATCACCACCGCGAGGAGTTCACCCGCACGCTCCCGGAGGTCTCCGCGTTCTCCAACACGCCCTGGACGCTCTGCCAGGAAACGCGCCTGTCCGCGGGCTCGGTGACCGTCCGCGCCGTGGCGCCGGTCTCATTCCTGGAGAACGCCTTCGTCACGCGTGTCTCGCTCGGCCACTGGGACCCGCAGGCCAGCCCGCCCTTCTCGGCGCGCGTGTTCGTGCAGCACAATACCTCGTACGACCCCATCGACGACGAGGACACGGACGATCCCTACCTGCCCGGCCCCAACGGCGAGGGCGCCGTGGCGCGGATCGGCGGCGCCGCGACGATCGGCGACCCGAGCTACGACTACTACGACTCCGGCGTCGCGCTGCTGTTCGATCAGTCCGCGACGCTGTGCATCACGGTGGAAGACAATCTGGCCATGACCGTCTCCTACGCGGGCTCGCCCGTGGTCGGGCCCGGCTCCGGCGTGGCGATGAACGCCTTCGTCAAGTCGATCAACGAGGTCCGCTACGAATCCGAGAACCAGGCCGACGGCCATGGCGACAGCTTCTGGATCGACGATGTCGATCTCGACTGCTTCTTCTGCCCGGGGCTGTCGCTGCCCCCGTTCGACCTGCCGCACATGGACAACCTGGAATGGGCGGTCGAGGGCCTGGCCATCGGCGACTACGACGACGACTGCAACGACTTCACGCCGTTCCGATGGACCTCGGCGCCCGCCATGGTCGTGGAGAACCTGGGCTTCAAGACCCGTGCCCTGCGCATGGAGAACCTGCGGCGCGACCAAGCCCAGACGCCGGGACAGTTCATGCTGGCGATGCAGGCCTCCACGCGAGTCCCGCGGGCGACGCCGTCGGAAACGCGCGGGTACGCCGCGGGCGCGAAGTTCAAGCTCACCGACGGGCAGACCACGCGCGCCTGGCTCGTCGCCGAGGACGGCGCCGGCGAGGGCGTCACGCGCACCAACGCGGCGCTGCTGTACTCCGCCGGCTCGGGCACGCTCTGGGTCCTCACGCCCGACGCGGTCGACCCCGTGCTGAACGACCCGGTCTGGGTGGACACGGGCCGCACGCTGGCGGATGTCGGCGTGGGCCTCAACCAGTGGTTCACGCTGACCATCCACCGCGTGCTGAGCGGCTCGTTCATCTTCAAGGTCAACGCGCGGATCCTCACCGACGGCGTCGGCGCCGTCGTGCGCACCGCGCCGCTGCAGAGCGCCGAGGGCGGGCTCCACGAGGTTCTCGACCATCTCGGCTTCCACAGCGGCGACGACGCAACCGCCCCCGCCGGCTCCATCCTCTACGCCGACAACATCCGCGCCTGGGCGCTGCCCTGCCTGGGCGACACCAACGACGACGGCATGGTGAACTTCGCGGATGTCAACAATGTGCTGGGGTTCTTCAACCAGCCCGTCTCCCCAACCATGCCCCCGAACATCGCGCCCGACGCGAACGGCGACGGCGTTGCGGACGACGCGGTCGTCGGCTTCGCGGACCTGAACGCGA
Organism: uncultured bacterium; assembly: GCA_938003595.1. Lineage (GTDB taxonomy): Bacteria > Planctomycetota > Phycisphaerae > Phycisphaerales > UBA1924 > JACVCK01. Next base: position 1,986 of record CALKYH010000218.1, on the reverse strand, counting down.
CGCTGGGGCAGTTCGGGACGCCGTGCGACTGAGCCCGACCGAGCCCAGCATCCCGTCTCAGGCCGTGGCGCCCGCGAGCAGCTTCGGTCGGACCGCCAGCAGCCCCGCGCGCAGCGCATCGCACAGCTCGTCGATTTCCTTCATCGACATCGGCGTCGAGACCGCGCCCGTCGCGGAGCCGATCAGCAACACGCCGTTGCGGAACAGGTGCTCCAGCAGCGCCTCGCGCGCGGCGTTCTCGGCCGGGCTCGCGTAGCCCGAGCGGTAGTCCACCGGCGGGGTCGCCCGGAAGTGCAGCCGGAAGAGCGAGCCGCCGCCCGTCACGCAGGCGGGCACATCGCACTCGGCGATGATGGACGCGATCCGCCGGCGCGCCTCGTCGGCCAGGCTGTTGACCCGCGCCACCTCCGCGCGGTCGAAGAGACGCATCGCGGTCAGGCCGGCGGTCATCGTGACGGGGTTCGCGGTGAAGGTGCCCGAGTGCGGGAACAGGACCTTGGCCGCGAGCGGGTTCAGGACATCCATGATGTCCGCCCGTCCGGCGAAGGCGCCGACGGGGAAGCCGCCGCCGATGATCTTGCCCATCGCGGTCAGGTCGGGCCGGACCTTGTACCACTCCTGCGCGCCGCCGTAGTTGGAGCGGAAGGTGATGACCTCGTCGAACACCAGCAGCGCGCCGTTGGCGCGGGTCCAGCGGTGCAGCGCCGACACGAACGCCTCGTCGGCCGGCATCAGGCCCACGCGGTGCGGCAGCGGGTCCACCAGGACGCAGGCGATCGAGCCCTTGTGCCGATCGAGGATCGCGACAGCGCGATCGGGGTCGTTGAACGGAATCACCACGACCTCCGCCAGCGCGGAGGCGGGCGTCCCGTGGGTGACGGGCACGCTCGCGGGCCGATCGACATCGCCCCAGTTCGCGGGCGAGGCCGTCTGGCTGGTCTCCGCGTAGTCGTACAGGCCGTGGTAGGCGCCCTCGATCTTGGCGATCATCGGCCGCTCGGTGAACGCCCGCGCGGCCTTGATGCAGCACATGACCGCCTCGGTGCCCGAGTTCACGAAGCGCATCTTCTCGAAGCTCGCGGAGCGGGACACCAGGTGTTCGGCGTACTCGACCTCGACCTCCGTCGCGAGGGAGAAGCCCGTGCCCTTCTTCAGCTGCTCCGTGACCGCGCTGACGATCGCCGGGTGCGCGTGCCCGTGGATCATCGACGCCATGTTGTTCGCGAAGTCCAGGCGTGTGACGCCCTCGATGTCCGTCACGCGGCAGCCCTGCGCGTGCGCGACATAGGTCGGGTGCGGGCGGCGCAGCGCCGCGTTGCGGCTGACGCCGCCGGGCAGCACGCGAAGGGCTCGCTCGTAGAGGCGCTCGCTGGGGGTCTTGCCGGTCATCGACGCTCGCTCCTGGGGCGCGCCGACCTCGGGGCCGGGCGCCGGTTCAACGCCATCGACCGATGGGCCGACGGGCGTGAGCGGAGTGTAGACGCGGGCCGCCCGACCGACTCCCGGGCCGAGCGCTCCGGACGCAGGCGCCCCGGCGGCGCCGCCCCCCCGGGGTCACCCCTTGTTCCGACTCACCAGCGTCGCGGCCCGGACCTCGACGCCGCGCAGGCGGCTGGTCAGCGCCTCGCGGTTCGGCGCCGCCTCCATGGCGTTGTCGATCGAGATCATCTCCTTCTCGACCAGTTCGGCCAGGGACTGCGTGTAGGACCGCATGCCGTCGGCCATGGAGCCGTTGATGATCGCGGGGATGTCCTCGTCGGCGCCGTCGCGGATGCGCTCCTTGACGACGGCGTTGTTCAGCAGCACCTCGGTCGCGGGCACCACCGGCACGCCGCCGGTGCGGTCGGGGTTCGCGGGGATGAGCCGCTGGGCGCAGACCGCCTTGAGCGAGTTGCTCAGCGACGAGCGGATGAACTCGTGCTCGTGCTGCGGGAAGAACTCGATGATGCGCGAGAAGGCCTGCATCGCGTCCGCCGTGTGCAGCGA
>CALKYH010000217.1 GCA_938003595.1 uncultured bacterium | reverse complement strand
GCGGGCGCCGCGGGGAATATCGACGGCCGGGCGAGCCGGTGCGCAGTTTATCCCCGGCGGATTGGCCTACGGGAGGATGAGCATCGCGTCGCCGTAGGAGTAGAAGCGGTACCGCTCGGCGACGGCGTGGGCGTAGATGTCCCGCACGCGGGCGGCGCCGCCGGGGAAGAGGGCGGCGACCATCGCGAGCAGGGTGCTCTGGGGCAGGTGGAAGTTGGTCATCAGGGCGTCCAGATGTCGCCACTGGTGGCCCGGGGTGATGAGCAGGCGCGTCTCGCCCGCGAAGGACTCGCCCCCGACCGGGACGGACTCGAGCGCGCGGGCCGTCGTCGTGCCCACCGCGACGCAGCGCCCGCCGGCGGCGCGGGCCCGGGCGATGGCGCGCAGCGTCTCCGCCGGAACCTCGGCGTGCTCCGAGTGGATCGGGTGCTCCTCGACCGTCGCCGATTCGACGGGCCGGAAGGTGCCGAGGCCGACATCGAGCAGCGCCTCGGCCCGATCGATGGATCGCGCGGCGAGGGCGTCGAGCAGCGCGGGGGTGAAGTGCAGGCCGGCGGTCGGCGCCGCGACCGAGCCCGGCTGGGCCTCATGGGCGTACACCGTCTGGTACCAGTCGCGGTCGCGCTCGTCGGGAAGATTGATCCCGGCGTCGCGCCGGGCCTTGAGGATGTAGGGCGGCAGGGGCGTGGCGCCGGCGCGCTGCAGCGCCTGCGCCGCCGACTCAACCTCGCCGAGCCCGGACACCTGGCACAGCCACCCCTCCTCGGCGCGGTCCCCGAGCGTCAGGACCACCCCGGTCGGTGCGCCGTGGGCGTCGAGCAGCTCCACACGCACGCCCGCGCGCAGCCGCGAGCCCTTGAGCATCACGATCCAGCGATCACGCCCGGGGGCGTGCACGAAGAGCCCCGGGACCAGGCCGCCGGATTCGACCTTGCGCCCCAGCAGCCGCGCCGGCAGGACTCGCGTGCGATTCACCACAAGCAGGTCGCCCGGGTTCAGCAGCGAGGGCAGGTCGGCAACGCGCCGGTCCTCGAGGAGAGAGGCGTTGGAGCGGGACACCACCAGCAGCCGGGCGCTGTCGCGGGGCTCCGCCGGGGTGGTGGCGATGAGCTCCGGCGGGAGGTGGTAGTCGAGTTCGGGGGTGAGGAGCAAGGGCGTCAGATCCACACGGGCGTTGCGTCGAGGCAACAGGCGTCATATCCGGCCCGGGGGTGATCGGGGACGAATGGGGCAGGGCTCCGGGGAGGGGGATCCTATCGGGCCCTGCGGAAACCGCGGCGCCCGGCACGGTTTTCTGTCCCTGTGATGCGTGAGGATAGGAGATCCAAGACATGTGGCGCCGCTGGCCGGGCATTTCCCCGGCCCGGTGGCGCCTCGCGTCCCGGTGATCCTGCCCCCTGTGCCTCCGCCCCCGCCGGTGCGCGCCGTGGAGGACACCGCCACCTTCTCCAACGAGCTGGCGCGCCAGAACCGCCGCGACACCGCGCCGACCTATGCCGACTACCTGGAGGAACGCAACCGCAAGCTCCGTCAGTTCCGAACGGACCTGGCGCGCGACCTGCCGCTGTTCTCGGCGCCGGAGCCCCAGGGCGCACAGATCCTGCCCCAGTGTCGGCCGGCGTACTCCGGCGCCAGGATCGGCGATGTCGTCGCGAAGATCGGCCCCGCGCCCGCCCCGGCGAAGACACTGGTCGTGACCGACCTGTCGGTCATGGGCGACCTGATCGACACCCTCGTCTGACGAGCGCCCCCCCGAATCCCCAGTTCAGAAGCCGCAGCGCTTCTCGCCGGGCGCGTTCGCCTTCATCAGGCGCTCACCATCGTCGGGCGTCATGGAGCCCTCGGCGATGTACGCCGCGATCTCACGCCGGGACTGCTCCCGCTGCTTGGTGGCGACCGTCGAGCGGATGGTCCCCATGATGATGGTGATGATGGCGATGACCAGCCCCCCGGCGACGGCGAGCACGCCGATGACCTCTCCCTGGTTGGCGAGCATGAGATGGTGCATGGTTCGGTCTCCGGGAAGTTGGTGGCGGGCGTTACTTGTGCGGCTTCTGGGCGAGCAGACGCTCGCCCTCCTCGGGGCTCATGGCGCCCTCGGCGACATACGCCGCGACCTCGCGTCGCGAGCGCTCATATTCCTTGCGGGTGTTCGTCGAGCGGATGGCGCCCATGATGAGCGCGATGACGGCGACGATCGCGCCGCCTCCGAAGATCAGCGCGATCGACAGCGTCTCGGGCAGGTCTCGGGCGGCGGCGTTGAGCAGTTCGTCCATGGTGCAGCCTTCCTTTCGACGCGATCAGGCTTCGTCGGCGGGCTTGCCCGCGCTCATGAGGCGCTCGCCCTGCTCCGGGCTCATGGAGCCTTCGGCGATGTACGCCGCGATCTCACGCCGTGAACGCTCGCGGGCGCCGGTCGCCAGAACGCTCTGGATGGTCGCGGCGATGATCCAGATCACGGCGACGATGCCGCCGATGACCCAGAGGGAGAGGTCGCTCAGATCGTTGGCGAGCGTGAGCATGCGGACGCCTCCTCTTCGGCGCGCCGACCGCGAACATCGGAGCCGGAGACACGCCTGGGCTGACGCCCCTTGTTGGGGCGCCGGGGGGAAGGATTTCAGGGGTAGTCTACCCCCCACTGTCCCAGCGGCGTCCCGCGATCGGGGGGCGGCCCGGCTTCGGGCCGTATAGTCCCGCGCCCTCGCGCCAAGGCGCCGCGAGCGCGATCGGGAGGCCCCTCCGCGTGGAATCCGGCACGATGAGCGGACAACTCGCGCTGATCTCGGTGTCGGGGCCGACGGTGCGCGCGCTGGAGCTGGCGCCCCCCGGGCCGCTGGGCATCGGCCGGCGTCCGACGCACGCGCTGTCCCTGCCCGAGAGCGACCGTGTGTCGCGCGACCACGCCCGGCTCACCTACCGCCCGCCCTCTCGCCTCGAGGGGCCCGACCGCCCCGGCCAGTGGCTCATCACCGACGCCGGCAGCATGCACGGCACCTGGGTCAACGGCGTGCGCCTCGCCCCCGGCCGCGAGTTCCCCGTCCGTACGGGCGATCTGGTGGTCATCTCCCCCTGGACCTTCCGCGTCTCCGAGCAGGGCGGCACCAGGACCGGGCGAGCGACCACGCGCGACCAGAACCCCACCCGCCGGCTCGGCGGCTCGGCCGACGCTCACGCCACCATCGCCCGCCTCGACCTCGACGGGGACGCCGTCCTGGCGCATCAGCGCCTGAACCTGCTGCTGGACTGCGCCGGCTCCTTCCACGCCGCGCCCGACGAACTCGCCCTCGCCCAATCCATGCTCCGCGCCGCCGTTGAGGGCACCGGCTTCGCCAACGCCGCGTACCTGCGGCCCTTCGGCGCCGACGGCGAGGTGGACACCGTCGCCACCTGGTCGCGCGAAGCGCGATCGGAGGAACCCTTCGAGGTCAGCCGCTCCCTCGTGCGCGAGGCCCTCGACGGCCAGCCCTCGCGCCTGGAGCTCACCCACGACGACGACGCCTGCTCCTCCGTCGTGCGCCTGGGCATCGCCGATGCGCTGTGCGTGCCGCTGACCCTCCACGGCGCCGTCGCGGCGCTGCTGTACCTGGACAACCGGGGCGAGAACGGCTCCGCGGCCGGCGCCGCGGAGGACGCCGCGCCCTTCGCCGTGGGCCTCTCACGCCTGGCGGCGCTCGCCCTGGGCGCCGTGCTCCGGCTGGACGCCGAACGCCGGCACGCCGAGGAGCGCCAGGCCCTGCTCATGGGCGCGGTCGAGGCCATGGTCGCCTCCATCGACGCCAAGGACCGCTACACCCGCGGCCACAGCGAGCGGGTGTCGCTGCTCGCGGCGAAGCTGGCCAGAGCCGCGGGCCTGGGCGCGGAGGAGATCGAGCGCGTGCGCATCTGCGGCCTGGTGCACGATGTCGGCAAGATCGGCGTGCCCGAGAGCGTGCTGCGCAAGCCGGAGAAACTCACCGAAGCGGAGTTCGCGCTGGTTCGTGAACACCCGATGGCGGGCCAGCGCATCCTCAGCGGCATCCCGCAGCTGGCGCCGATGCTGCCCGGCGTGCTGCACCATCACGAGCGCTGGGACGGCAAGGGCTACCCCGACGGGCTGGCCGGCATGGCGATCCCGCTGGCGGCGCGCCTCATCGCGCTGGCCGACGCCTTCGACGCCATGAGCGCCTCGCGCGCCTACCGCGAGGCGCTGGACCGCCCGCATGTGCTCGCGGAGATCCGCAGGCACGCCGGGACGCAGTTCGACCCCGACCTGGCCAACCGCTTCGTGAAGATGGATTTCTTCGAGTTCGACGAGATGGTGGAGCGTGCCGACCAGCGGGAGCAGGCCGGATAGCCCGGGCCGGACCGGGAACTTCCGCCGCGCCCGAGCGCCCCGGTTGACCTTGGCCCCGGAGAGGGCGAGAATCGCCCCCTCCCCCTCTGGTCGCCCCGCGGGCGCCCGGGCGGGGACGATCACCTTGGGAGAGGTGCCAGAGCGGTTGAATGGGCCGGTCTCGAAAACCGGTATAGCCTTCGGGTTATCAAGGGTTCGAATCCCTTCCTCTCCGTTGGATCAACAATGACCGCGCTCCTGTCGATGGAGCGCGGTTTTTTTGTGCTGTAAGACGGCGGAGCCCGCGCACCGCGAGCGATGTCA
>CALKYH010000216.1 GCA_938003595.1 uncultured bacterium | reverse complement strand
TTCCTCACCACCGCCTCCTTCGACTGGGACCTCAACGGCGACGGCGTCTTCGAGACCAACGACATCACCAAGCCCAACCGCCAGTATGTCTCCAACGGCCTCTACCCCGTCACCCTCCGCGTCACCGACTCCAACGGCGCCGCCGGCTTCGACACCATCAACCTCACCGTCTTCGGCGCCACCACCGACCTCTCCAATGTCGCGCCCAACTCCGGCCAGCAGAACACCCAGGTCGCCGTCACCCTCACCGGCGTCAACCTCAAGAATGTCGCCGTCGGCGATGTCTCCGTCTCGGGCGCCGGCGTCACCGTGATCGGCGTCGCCGCCCCCGACGCCGAGGGCACCTCCGTCGGCGGCCTCATCCTCGACATCGCCCCCGGCGCCGCGCTGGGCTTCCGCAATGTCACCGTCTCCAACGCCGACGGCTCCGACACCCTCAACGGCGCCTTCGAGGTCCTCGCCGGCGCCGCGCCCTGCCCCTCCGACCTCAACGGCGACAACCAGACCGACTTCGGCGACCTCAACATCCTCCTGGGCAACTTCGGCCAGACCGGTCCCGGCCTCGCCGGCGACCTCGACGGCGACAACGATGTCGACTTCGCCGACCTCAACGCCCTCCTCGGCGTCTACGGAACCCTCTGCCCCTAATCGCTGACCTCCCCCGCATCCCACGCCTCCACCACGCGGCCGGACTCACCCTCCGGCCGCTTTCTCGCGCGCCCGCACTCCTCCCGCGGCCTACCTAAACTCACCGTCCACACCCCCCGGGTCCCCCCTCACCAGCCGCCGCTCCCCCCCCGGACACCGCCTCGCCAGCCCTCCCCATGCAGATCCGCAACTTCTCCATCATCGCCCACATCGACCACGGCAAGTCCACCCTCGCCGACCGCCTCCTCCAGGCCACCAAGGCCGTCTCCGACCGCGAGGCCCAGGCGCAGATGCTCGACTCCATGGACATCGAGCGCGAACGCGGCATCACCATCAAGGCCTCCGCCGTCACCGTCCTCCACGAGGAAGCCGGCGAGCCCTTCATGCTCAACTTCATCGACACCCCCGGCCATGTGGACTTCACCTACGAAGTCTCCCGCGCCCTCATCGCCTGCGAAGGCGCCATCCTCGTCGTCGACGCCACCCAGGGCGTCCAGGCCCAGACCGTCGCCAACGCCTACCTCGCCATCGCCCAGAACCTCGAACTCATCCCCGTCATCAACAAGATCGACCTCCCCTCCGCACGCGTGGACGATGTCGCCATGGAGATCGAGCAGATCCTCGGCCTCCCCGCCGAAGACTGCATCCTCGTCTCCGCCAAGACCGGACAGGGCATCCCCGAACTCCTCCACGCCATCTGCACCAAGCTCCCCGCACCACGCCCCCCCGTCACCACCAAGACCCGAGGCCTGGTCTTCGACGCCGTCTACGACGACTACCGCGGCGTCATCGTCTACTTCCGACTCTTCGACGGCAATCTCAAGGTCGGCGACAAGATCCGCATGATGGGCGTCCAGCGCTCCTTCATCGTCACCGAACTCGGCAAGTACACCCCCCGCGCCACCAAGGTCCAGTCCGTCGGCCCCGGCGAGACCGGCTACCTCGTCGCCGCGATCAAGACCCTCGCCGATGTCCGCATCGGCGACACCATCACCCAGGAGCACGACCCCGCCGCAGAAGCCCTCCCCGGCTACCAGGAGCCGAAGCAGATGGTCTTCTGCGACTTCTACCCCGCCACCGCCGGCGACGACGAAGAGCCCGGCGCCAAGTCCTCCAACTTCGAGGAACTCCGCGAAGCCATCGAGAAACTCCGCCTCAACGACGCCTCCTTCACCTACCAGACCGTCCACTCCGACGCCCTGGGCTTCGGCTTCCGCTGCGGCTTCCTCGGCCTGCTCCACATGGACATCATCCAGGAGCGCCTCGAACGCGAGGGCGGCGTCAAGATCGTCCAGACCGCCCCCACCGTCACCTACCAGGTCCGCATGCACGACGGGACCCTCACCGAGATCCACAACCCCGCCGACCTCCCCAACGCCGGCACCTTCGAGGCCATCGGCGAGCCCATGGTCCGACTCGACATCATGGTCCCCAGCCGATGCATCGGCGATGTCATGCGCCTCTGCATGGACCGCCGCGGCACATTCAAATCCCAGTCCGTCGTCGGCGACGACCGCCAGATCCTCCACTACGAACTCCCCCTCGCCGAGATCATCTACGACTTCTACGACAAGCTGAAGTCCATGACCTCCGGCTACGGCACCATGGACTACGAGGTCACCGGCTTCCACGAAGACGACCTCGTCAAGCTCGACATCCTCGTCAACGGCTCACCCGTCGAGGCCCTCTCCGTCATCGTCCACCGCGACAAGGCCGTCTCCCGCGGCCGCACCCTCTGCGCCCGGCTCCGCGAGCAGATCCCCCGCCACCAGTTCGAGATCCCCATCCAGGCCGCCATCGGCGCCAAGGTCATCGCCCGCGAGACCATCAAGTCCATGCGCAAGGATGTCACCGCCAAGTGCTACGGCGGCGATGTCAGCCGCAAGCGCAAGCTCCTCGAGAAGCAGAAAGAGGGCAAGAAGCGCATGAAGAATGTGGGCAATGTGAACATCCCCCAGGAAGCGTTCATGGCGGTGCTGGAGCAGGGGGATTAGAATTGGGCGGTCTCGCATAATGCTGCGTTGAGCACCTCAAGGAGAGTCGAGTGAGCAGATCTCCTCCGACAGCGACATATCAGGTTCCGAGCCTGCGACGCATTTCCATTTCAGGCTACAAGTCGTTCTTCGAGGAGAGGTCGATAGCAGTGCGACCACTCACCGTTCTCTGTGG
>CALKYH010000215.1 GCA_938003595.1 uncultured bacterium | reverse complement strand
GTGACGTGTTTCTTCCCTCCTATCCACCGTATCTTCCCCCGATGCGGTGGATTTTCATTTCCGTGCGACCGCTTCGCGCCTAGCGCGTGGATGCCCGACTGATCTCGCATCGCCCTGCGATCAGTTGCGGTCAGCGATCACCACCAGCCCCACCAGCTCGCCCTCGGTCTCGAGGTCTGCGCTGATGATCCGCATCGGCTGCTGAGTCGCCCAGAACCCGCCGGCTCTGAACGGCTCCGAGGTCGAGTCGCGGAACTCCGACAGCCCGAGGGTGATCGTCTCGCCCACCGCGAAGCCGTCGATCGGGCGCGAATACCACCGATTCAACCACAGCGTGCTCGGGCCGAAGCCCCGGGCCGAGGTGTTCGTGATCGTGATGTGCGTCTCGTCGCGCAGCACCTGGATCGACTCCGGCTCCGCGCGCGCCGCCTCGTAGGGGAACGGCCGCGCGTAATCCACCTTCCCCGCGGAGCACCCGCCGAGCGCCGCCACTCCCGCCGCCGCCAGCACGCCGATCATCGGTAGCTTCTTCATCGCCCCCTATAGTCGCCCCGATGGGCTGCCAGAGCAACAACGCCACCCCGCCCTGCCCGGCGATCGCCCCCGGCGCCGAATCCATCGACGCCGCGGCCGTCGCCCGCGCCCATCGCCTCGACCCCCGCATCCCGGCGCACATCCCCGGCTTCGACGCCCCCTTCCTCCAGGCCGGCCTCGCCGGGTACTCCGACGCCGCCATGCGCATTATCGCCCGCCGGCACGGCTGCCCCGCCTGCGTCACCGAGGCCCTGCTCGACCGCACGCTCCTGTCCAACGGGCACGGCTTCGACAAGGCCGACCTGGGCGAACTGCACGACAATGTCCCCGGCGCCGACGACGACCACCCGCTCATCGGGCAGGTCATGGGCTCCGACCCCGACACCATGGCCGCCGCGGCGCTGAAGATGATCGAGCAGGGCGCCCGCCCGCCGCGCTACTACCGCGACCTCGCGCAGGGCCTCGACGCGCCCGACGACATCATCCCCTCCGAGCGCACCTTCGCCGCCATCGATGTCAACCTCGCCTGCCCCGTCAAGAAGATCGCCAAGAAGGCCCGCGGCGGGCACTGGCTCCGCGAACCGCAGGGCGCCCTCGACATCCTCCGCGCTGTCCGCGACGCCGTCCCCGCGCACATCCCCACCACCGTCAAGCTCCGGCGCGGCAGCGACGACTCCGCCCAGGCCGAACGCAACTTCCTGCGCATCTTCGACGCCCTCTACGACATGGGCTACGCCTGGGCCACCGTCCACGGACGCACCGTCGAGCAGAAGTATGTCGGCCCCTCACGCTGGACCTTCCTGCGCGAGCTGGTCCGCTCGCGCCCGGACCGCGTGATCTTCGGCTCCGGCGATGTCTGGAACGCCCACGACATCTTCCGCATGCTCGACTACACCGGCGTCCACGCCGTCTCCGTCGCGCGCGGCTGCATCGGCGACCCCTGGATCTTCCGCCAGGCGCGCGACCTCATGGCCGGCCTCCCGCCGCGCGAGCCCACGCTCGCCGAGCAGCGCGAGGTCCTCCTCGAGCACTTCCGACTCTCCTGCGCCGTCAACGGCGAGCAGCTCGCCTCCAAGCTCATGCGCAAGTTCGGCGTCCGCTTCGCCGAGCGTCACCCCAGCCCCGACCAGGTCCGCGTGCGCTTCATCCGCGTGGAGTCCATCGAGGACTGGCGCGCCGTCGTCGAGGAGTTCTACCCCGCCGACGAGCCCGTGCCCGTCTAGCGCGCGGCAGATTCCACCAGGAAAACTCCACCGGCGCGCGCACAATCGCGTCCTTCCGCGTGCGCCCGCTGGACTCCCGGCGCCGACATGTCATCATGCGACCGGCCTCGTTCTTCCTTTCCCTTCGCACGCCTACGGAGACCTACACCATGCCCGCACACCCCCGCCTCGCTCTCATCGCGCTGCCTTTGCTCGTCGGCGGCTGCCTTGCCCCCGACGCCGCGCAGCCCGTCGCGCAGTCCACCCTCGCACACGCCCGCGCCCTCGAGGCCGCGCACACCCAGGACCTCGCCGCCCTGCGCGCCGCCGCCGAGGCGCTGCTGCGCATCCGGCGCGAGCGCCTGCTCACCGACCTTCAACTGGAGTTCGTCGCCCGCTGGACCACGCCCGACGGCCGGCCCGACGCGATCGCCCTCGACGCGGCGCTCGCCGACCCCGACGACCGCTCCGCCCTCGTCGCCGACCTGCGCGCCGGCCTGCTCTCGCGCGACGACGCCGCACGCCTCCTCGCCGATTTCGCCGCTTCCGAAGCCCTTTCCAACGCCCCCGACGCCAGGCGCGCCCTCCTCGCGAAGCTCTCCCCCGTCGCCCGGCACGACGCCGATGCGCTCGCCGTGCTCGCCGCGCTCGACGAGCGCGCCGCGCAGCTCGCCCGCCTCCACGCCGAACTCCAGGCCGACGCCGGCGCCGTCGCGCAGTTCACCAGCGCCGAGCCCGCCCTCGACGCCGCCTCTCGCGCCGCGGCGATCGAACTCTGGAACCTCGCCGCCGCCTCCACCCTCCACAACCCCGCCCAACGCGCCGCCGCACAGCGCCTCCTCGAACAACTGCTGCATCTCTGACTCCCGCGCCGCGATCCCTGCCTCGCCCCCTTCAAGCCCATCGCGATCTTCGCGTTCAACCTCTACGACTCCGGAGACCAGACATGGACACCACCGCTCTCGACCGCCTCGCCTCGAAGCTCACCACCCCCGGCGCCGAGCCCCTGTCCGAGATCGAACGCTCGCTCCTCGTCGAAGCCCTCGCCCAGCTCGCCGCCGATCAGACGCTCATCACCCGGCAGCGCCGGATGCTCCTCGCCCACGGCGCCGGCGCCGCCGCCATCGACGCGTTGCTCACGCCCTCGCTCGCGGCGCTCGCGGACCACGCCTCCGACCCCAACGCCGGCGCGGGACTCGACGCCGCCGCGGCCCACCGCCGTCGCGAAGACCTCGCCCTCGCCGCCGAGAACGCGGCCTCGGGCCGGGAGATCGTCCGCGCCGTCCTGGGCTTCGTCCGCGACCTTGTCGCCGCCCGGTGAGATAATTTGATCGATCACTCAAATGCCTCTTGACAGATCGTTCAACTCACTGTTGAATGACCGCTCAACCATGCCCAAAGACCCCCCAGCCAGCCCCGAAACCGCCCTGGAAGGCGCCTCAGCCGCGGAGCCCGCCCCCGCCTCCGGCACCAAGGACCGCATCCTTGAGACCGCCATGCGCCTGTTCCACGAGCAGGGGTACAACGCGACCGGCATCTCCACCATCCTGCGCGAGGCCAAGGTCAACGCCGGCTCCCTCTACCACTTCTACGGCTCCAAGGAGGCCCTCCTCGTCGGCGTGCTCCAGCGCTATGTCGAGATGCTCCGCCCCATCGTCCTCGAGCCGCAGGAGCAGGCCACCGACGACCCCATCGAGCGCGTCTTCGCCCTGCTCGCCTGGTATCGCATGGGCCTGGAGATCACCGGCTGCACCATGGGCTGCCCCATCGGCAACCTCGCCATCGAGGTCGGCGACAGCCATCCCAACATCCGTGAACTGATCGACCTCAACTTCCGCAACTGGTCGCGCGGCGTGCGCCAGTGGCTCGACGACGCCGGCGACCGCCTGCCCCCCGACACCGACCGCGAGGCCCTCTCGCACTTCATCCTCACCGTCATGGAAGGCGCCGTGATGCAGGCCCGCGCCAGCGGCGACCTCGTCCCCTACGACGCTTCCGTCGCGCAGCTGCGCTCGTACTTCGACCTCCTCGAAACCGCCGCTCCCGGCGGAGCCCGATCGCGCGCGAAGGTCAGCGCGCGCACCGAACCCCTCCAGTGACAGGAAAACATCCGATGGACACACAAGGCCTCTTCGCCGTCAACTGGCTCGCCGTGCTCGTCGCGGGCGTCGCGGGGTTCATGCTCGGCGCCCTCTGGTACGCGCTGCTGTTCGGCAACACATGGGCGCGGGTCTACGGCCTCACCCGCGAGCAGATCGCCGAAATGTCGAAGAACCCCGGCCCCACCTACGCCGGCCTGTTCGCCTGCAACCTGCTCTTCGCCTTCGGGACCGCCGTGCTGCTCAACGCCACTGGCGCGGCAGGCGTGCAGGGCGGCCTCATGGCCGCGGGCCTGGTCGCGTTCCTCATCCTCCTGCCTCTCACCCTCGCCACGCAGATCGGCGGCGGGCGCTCGCTGCGCGGCTTCCTCATCGACTGGGGCCT
>CALKYH010000214.1 GCA_938003595.1 uncultured bacterium | reverse complement strand
CCGATGATCGTTATGATTGGGTCGATCTCTCTCTCTCCTCCAGCGGGGCGCCGTCGACAGATGGCGCCCTGCTTTCTCATCAGGAGCGAGTGAAACTCGACTCGATCATCGCGCCTTCGGACGCAGCGTGAGCTGACGGTAGACGACGCCCTCCGGAGTGGAGCGCAGCTCGCCCACCGTGTCGCCGAAGTAGCGCGTCAGGACATCGGAAGGCGGCATGTACCGGCCCCATCCCACGAGGCTGTCGCGCGCGTACTCGAGGTACTCCTCGCGGAACTCCTCCTCGACGCCCATCTCCTCGAGCTCGGCCAGGAGCAGCCGGTCCATGTTGTCCATGAGCCACGAGCCGTACTCGGCGCGGGCGCGGGAGTCCGCGTAGTAGTGCGCGATGCCGGGACGGAGCGCGCGTGTCGCCTCCTGGAAGCGCGGATCGTCCGCGAGCTTCGCGCGGGCCGCGTCGGCGCCCTCGCGGATCGCGCTCTCGACGATCGCGGGCTCGCCGTAGACCAGGCCGCCGGCCGACACGCTGACGGCGATGTCCGGCATGAATGCGGACTCCCAGATCTGCGAGCCGACGAAGTCGCGCGCCTGGGCGCCGATCATCGGCGCCACGCCGCCGAGGGCGTCGGTCAGCGCCTGGCGGTCGCGCACATCGATGATCACCATGCCCTTGCGGCTCTCGAGCGAGTAGGGCCGCTCGATCTTGTTGGCGATCGTGAGCTGCGAGCCCATAGCGCTCAGGACGGGGCCGACCTGCCCCTCCATCGCCTCCACCTGCGCCATCATGGCGGCGCCCTGCGGGTCGGGCAGCGAAGTCCCGACGCTGCGGGCCAGCGGCAGGATCTCCGCGAAGTTCATGCGCATCGACCAGACCATCGTCGCGTCGGCGCCGATCATCGGCGAGGGCGCGAAGGGCCGGGCCTCGCCCTCGAAGAGGCGGAACATGCCGCCCTTGTCCGGCGCCAGCGCCGCGATCGTCGTCTCCAGCATCGCGTCCGGCGCGTCGGCTCGGACGCCCGCGCTGATCGCGCGCAGCTTGTCGAGCCCCAGCGCCGTCGCCGCGGGCTCGATCCAGTCCAGCGCGTCGAGGAACTGCGGGTCCATCTCCTCGATCGCGCCGGCGATCGGGCTTTCGTCAGGGTCGCGCAGCGAGTCGATCAGCGGCGCCACCAGAATGGCGCCCCAGGCGTGCGGGTTCGTCTGCTGCGCCCGGGCGGCGGCCAGCGTCGCGTCGGCGTTCATCGTCGGGCCCAGGTCCTTGCCGCCCAGGCGATCGACCACATCCTCGAAGGTCTCCCGCCGGCTCGCGGCCACCACCACATTGCCGACCCGCGCGAAGAGGATCACGCGAGGCAGGTCGCGATCGGCCAGGCCCAGCTCCTCCTCCACCCACCACTCATCTTCCGCCAGCTCCTCGTCCGCGGCGTCGTCGTCCACGCCGGCCTCGCCCGCGATGCGCTCGTCGATCGCCTCGTAGTCGATGACCACGCGCGTGGCCGCGACATCCCCCACCTCGATCGGCTCGACCTCCGCCTCGCCCAGGCGCTCGGCCTCGTCGAAGATCGCCAGCAGCGTCTCGTGCAGCTTCGCGGCGCCGTCGGCGTCCTCCGCGTAGTCCGCGACGAGGATGGAGTGCGGCGCCAGTTGCGGCTGGCCGTCCTCGTCGTCGGCGAGGTCGTTCAAGGCCAGGAACATTGCGAAGCCCAGCGATCCGCCGGGCAGCGACAGGTCGTGGATGTCGACATCGGCGCCGTCCATCCAGACGCCCAGCTGCGCCCGCTCGGAATCGGCGTCGTCCACCAGCTTGCGGACGGACGGCTCATCCCAGAACGCCAGCAGGTTGGTGCGCTCCAGGGCGGCCTTGGCGCCGGGCACATCATCCACGGAGGCGACCAGGAAACACCCCGGCGGCGCGAGGTCGACGATGTGGGCGCCGGCGCCGAGGGCGCAGGCGGAGAACAGGGCCGCGGCCAGCGACGCCGCGCTCCAACGAATCGTGCGATGCGTCAAGGGATGAACTCCTGGATCAGAGGGGCGCGGGCCCCGTTGGGACGGCGTTCACTGCGCCGGACCGTCGTTGAGCGCGGGGGCGACGCCGAAGGACTCCCGGGGCGGCGCGTCGTGATAGATGTACCCGCTGTTGGGATTGTTCTTGTCGTAGGCGAACGCCTCGCGGTTCCGCAGGAAGTCCCGCACATAGCGCGCAGGGATCGCGAAGCCCAGACCCTCGCCGAAGGGGATCTTCATGTTGCAGACGCCGATGACCTCGCCCTTGAGGTTGAACAGCGGGCCGCCGGAGTTGCCCGGGTTGATCTGCGCCGTCGTCTGGATGTAGGTCACGCCCTCGAAGTCGCGCAGCGTCGTGGCGATCACGCCGCTGCTGAGCGTGCGCTCCAGGCCCAGCGGCGCGCCGATCGCGAAGACCTCCTGACCGGCGGCCAGATCGTCGGCGCCGGCGAGGTAGACGGTCGGGAAGGGCTTGCCGTCCGGGCTCTTGACGCGGATGAGCGCCAGGTCCAGGTGGTTGTTCACGGCGACGATCTCGACATCGTCCAGCACATTGCGCCGGATCGCGTCGCCGTCCTTCTCGAAGAAGGTGCACTTGATCCGCGTCTCGCCCTGGATGACATGCGCGTTGGTGATCGCGTAGCCGTCCGGGTTGATCAGGAACCCCGAGCCCAGCCCCGAGGGCGTGGAGATGAGCATCACCGCCTCGCCCCAGCGCTGAGCCTGTTCCCGCGCGGAGCGCTCCGGCAGCGAGACCGCCGTGCGGAACATCGCCGTCGGGCCCGCCGCCTCGGCCACCTTCTCGGCGTCGGCGCGCTCGATCGAGTCGATGCTCGTCCGCGGCGCCCGCAGGACATCGAAGCCCAGGTCCAGCCACACCGCCTCGGCCGTCTCCTTGATGATCCGGCCCCGCGCCTCGCGACCATCGGTGAAGGTCACGACATCCATGCTCGGGCCCGACGCAGGGGCGTCCTGCGCGACGGCCCGGGTCGAGGCCGTCGCGTCCAGCAGCGCCGCGGCGCCCGCGAGGGCCAGCATCCATCCCGCCGTGATCCGCATCCGGGGCTCCTTTGCGTGGGGGTCCGAGGCCGATTCGCGCCTCCCGTGATTGCGTCGGGGGGCGTTCTCGCCGGTAGAGTATGCGCCCTGCTGGAATCCCGCAGGGCTCGCCGCGGGCCGGGACGAACTCGGCGCCCGCCACCCTTCCTTTCCTCTCGCCAGGGCGCCGCACCATGACGCGAATCTCACCCCTCCTCCTTCCCCTCGGCGCCGGCCTCGCCTGCCTCGCCGGCGTCACGCTCGCCGCGGACAACGGGCCCGAGGAGGATCTGGGCCGCTTCTTCGGCTTCGCTCCGCCCCGGTTCATCGTGGTCGATCAGAACGCCGGGCCGGTCATCGCGGCGGACTTCAACGGCGACGGCCTGATGGACCTGGGCGTGGTCAACAACCGCAAGAGCCGCATCGAGCTCCACCTGCAGCGCGCCGAGCCGCTGACGGCGGAGGAGGCCTCGACGCGGCTGAAGGTCAACGAGCTGCCCTCGTCGCGCTGGTACGAGCGCAAGGATGTCAGCGTCTCGCACCGCGTGACCTCGTTCCGCGTCCACGACTTCGACGGCGACGGACGCATGGACATCCTCTACGCCGGCGTCCCGCCCGAGCTGGTCGTCCTTCGGCAGACCGCCAAGGGCGACTACGAGGTCGCCACCAAGCGCACCGTCCGAGGCCTGGCCGCCGGACGCGACGGCCTGGCGATCGCCGATGTCATGGACGGCCCCGAGCCCGAGGTCCTGGCGATCGTCGAGGGCCGCATCAGCGTCTTCCCCGTCAACGGGGCCACGCTCGGCACGCCGACCACGCTCGGCAGCGCGGGCACGGGCTCCAGCCAGCTGCTGGCGTTCTTCATCGAGGACTACGACGGCAACGGCCTGCAGGACATCATGGGCGCCGTGCCCGACGACGCCGCGCCCCTGCGCCTGTGGCTGCAGAAGCCCATCGGCCGCGGCGCCTCGGGCGGCGCGAAGCGCGGCCTCATCGGCCCGGAACTGCGCTTCGAGATGCCCCCGCTGCGCGAGGCCGACTCGGTTCGCTTCCCCGGGCACGTCGCGGCCTCCATCGGCGTCATCGAGCGCACCACGCGCCGGCTCGTCATGTTCGATGTGGACCAGCAGTCCATCGACCCCGCCAGCAGCCTGGGCGGCGAACGAGAGGTGCAGGCCGAGGTCCGCGCCTTCGCCGACGGCGCCAACAACGCCCGGTCGGTGATCGTCGCCGACATCGACGGCGACGGCATGCTCGACCTGCTCTCGACCGACGCCAAGGGCAACGCCCTCTCCCTGCACCGGCAGGAGACCGGCCTGGGCCTGGCGCGCGAGGAGCGCTTCAGCGCCTTCAAGGCGCCCAAGACCGTCGCCGCGGGCCAGTGGAACGGCGCCGGCCCGCTGGAGGTCTTCGTCCTCAGCGAGGAGGAGAAGGCCGTGGGCGTCAGCGAGTACGACGCCTCGACCGACCGCCTCACCTTCCCCGACCCGCTGCCGATCGCGACGGCCGGCGCCTCGCCGGTCGCCATGGCGTTCGTCGAACTCGGCGAGGGCCCGGCCCTGGCGGTCGTCGTGCAGAACCGGCGCGACCACGCGCTGGAGCTGCACCGCCCCGGCGGCGGCGCGCCCGCCATCGTCGCGCTCGAGGGCGTGAACCGTCCGCCCCAGTCCATGCTCGCGGCGGACATCGATGGCGACGGCTTCAAGGACCTGCTCCTGTTCACCCCCAGCGAGCCGATGGTCATGGTCAAGGGTCTGGACTCGGCCGACGGCCCGACCGTCCTGACCGACCGGGCCATGCCCCAGTTCGGCCTCGTGCAGGCCGCGGGCCCCGAGAACACCGCCCTGCTCGACATCAACGGCGACGGGCGCGACGAGCTGCTCATCGCGGACCAGAACTTCGTCCGTGCCTGCTCCTTCGACCTCACGGGAGGCTGGCGCGTGGTGGAACAGGTGACCGATCCCGACGCCCGCACACGGTTCGTCGGCCTCACCGTGATCGACCGCGACGGCGCGCCGGTGGTGGTCGTCTCCGACAAGAACGCCGGGCGCCTGGTCATGATGGAGCGTCGCGACGGCGCCTGGGGCGTCTCCGACCGCATGCGCCTGACCGGCTTCGATCCGCGCGCCCTGTTCGCCGGCGCCTTCGCGGGCGACGGCCAGCCGAGCATCCTCTGCCTGTCCGACGACGCCTTCGGCGTGGTTCGCCTCGGCGGCTCGCGCGCCTCGCTGGAGGAGTTCGCCGCGTGGCGCTCCGATGAGAAGGGCCGCCTCGAGCACGAGATGGTCTCGGGCGATCTCAACAGCGACGGCTTCGTCGACCTGGTGATCCTCGACGCGGGCGAGCAGATGTGCCAGATCCTGACCTTCACCAGCTCGCGCCGCCTGCTCGAGGCCACCGAGTTCGAGGTCTTCGAGAGCCGCCTGTTCTCCGGCGGCGAGGAGCGCGAGTTCGAGCCCAGCAGCGCCATCATCGCCGATGTCACCGGCGACGGCGCCAACGATCTGACGCTGCTCTGCCACGACCGCCTGATCATCTACCCGCAGGCCCCGTCCACGGCCCCCTGAAGCCGCCCCGGTCCGAATTGGCCGATCCCTTGCGCGTTCGCCCTTGTGCCGACGCGCGGGAGTCGTACGCTGCTCCTGTTCACTTCGGGCAGGGCGCGGCGGCGGCCGCGGACCACGGCTCTTCACCCCTTTGTTCCTCGCACCGGCGCCGGAGGCGACAAGCCCTCGCCGACGGTCCGAGGCGACAGGCGCAGCTTTCGGCGGACGGGAGGAGACCGCCGGGGGCCTGCGCTTTTTTGATCGTCGAGAACTTCGTCGGCTCAATCGGGCCGGCGCGTCAGCGCGATGTAGTCCGTCGAGGGCGCCTCGCGCCCGACGCCGCGCAGGTCCACCGCGATCTGCCCGCGGTGGTAGGTCGCGTGATTCACCACATGCGTCAGGATCTCGTGCAGGCGCGACTGGTACGCGACGCCCTCCGTCGAGGTGTAGCGCACCGGCTGGTGCAGCCTCGTGTCCACCCAGCCGCCGATGCGCTCGCGCCACGCCAGGCCCACCGCCTCGGCGCGCTCCTCGCACTCGCCCAGACCCCATCGCGGGAACAGCTCGTCCGGCGCGGGCGCCTCGCGATCGACGCGGCTCAGCCACACCTCCGACGCCGCGACGATGTGCCCCAGACGATCGATCGCCTTCTGCGGCGGCTTGCCGGCGGCCCGCAGCGCCTCGATCACCCTCGCCGTGGCGTCGCGGTCGTAGTCGAACAGCCGCCGGTAGTGGCTGACCAGCGGCTCGCCGGGCCCGGCCTGGTGGATCGGGCTCATCGCGCGGCTCCTGCGGAGACGCCCTCCAGCCGCTCGCGCACATTGTCGAGCACATTCATGAAGTTGATGTAGGAGTCGTACGGCGAGTCGTACGGGTTGAAGTACTTGTGCACATCGCCGTCGGCGAAGTACTTCGTGCACATGTAGTAGAAGTGGTCCGAGGTCGTGAGCTTGCGCCAGTCGTTGATCAGGTGCCCGGCCGACTCGATCTCGCCCTGATCGTCGCTGGCGATCGCCTCCTGCACGCGCCGGCGGATGCCCGCCTCGAGCTTGTAGACCTCCGCCAGCGCCGAGTCCTGCATCGGGTTGCCCCGCCAGGCCGACAGGTCGCGCTCGGTGTCCGCCCACGAGATCAGGTTCGGCGCCTCGTACACGCCCTGCGGCGGGAAGCGCTCGATGGCCTCGCTCACCGTGTTGAAATGGTTCTGGCCCGGGTTCACATCGAAGACCTTCTCCGGCAGCGCCTCCAGGAACTTGAAGACGCCGGTCTCCGCCCACTGGTGCTCGCCGAAGGTCTCGTAGTCCATGAACAGGTTGCAGAGATAGCCATTGCCGTTGATCTCGTTCACCCAGCGGGCGAACTTCTCCGCCGACAGCGGCCACTCCGACCAGCCCCGGTTGCTGAAGCGGAACGCCACATCGTCGGACAGCCGGTAGTTCTTCAGCAGCAGCGCGAAGGGCCCGCCGTGGGCGCCCGGGCCCCCGCCCGGCGGCGCGTACACGAAGTTGGGCGAGCGCCCGTGCAGCAGCCAGTCCACGCCCTCGCAGCACACGCCCTTGAAGCGCGGCTTGCCCTGGCCGTCGCGCAGCGTCTGGAGGAACGCCGCCAGCTCGTTGGAGTAGATCAGCTCGGTGTTGCGGAACACCGTCGGCGTCTGGCCGAACAGCTCGCGGATGCGCCGGGTGTGCAGGTCCACCTGCTCCACGAACTCCTGCCTCGAGTACAGGAACGAGAGCGAGTGGTGGTAGGTCTCGGCCATGAACTCGCAGCAGCCGGTGTCCGCCAGCGCCTTGAACACATCGAGGACCTCGGGCGACCAGGCCTCGAGCTGGTCCAGCGCCACGCCGGTGATCGAGTACGAGACCTTGAAGTTGCCCTTGTGCCGGCGCACCAGGTCCAGGATCAGCTTCGTCGCAGGCAGATAGCACTTGCTCGCGACCTTGCGGCAGATCTCCGCGTTCTTGTCGTCCGCGAAGTAGAACGGATGGTCCTCGAACACCGTGTACCGCTTGAGACGGTACGGCTGGTGCACCTGGAAATAGAAAACGATCGAAGCCATCCGCCCTTGCCTTCCCCGGCGCTGCGGCGCCGTCGCTACAGGATAGCCAGGCACAGCACGATCCACGCCCCGCCCGCCGCCATCGCGATCGCCGTGTACCCCACGATGTCCCTGGCGCGCTCCCCCGTGATCGCCAGAAGGGGCAACGCCCAGAACGGCTGCAGCATGTTCGTCAACTGATCGCCATAGGCCACCGCCATCACGACCTTCCCCGGCGAGACCCCCGCCTCCGCCGCGGCGCCCAGCGCGATCGGCCCCTGCACCGCCCACTGCCCGCCCCCGCTGGGCACGAACATGTTCACGAGCCCCGCCGAGAAGAACATCATCACGCTCAGCCCCGCGTCGCCCCCGCCCGAGGCGCGCACGAACCACTCCGACACGCTCGCCGCGAGCCCGCTGCCCTTCATCATCCCGATGATCCCCGCGTACAGCGGGAACTGCAGCACAATCCCCGCGCAACCGCGCGCCGCGTCCTCGATCGCCGAGGCGTAGCGCGTCGCCGACCCGTGCAGGACCAGCCCCGCCGCGAGGAACGCCAGGTTCGCCGTGTTCAGGCTCAGCGCGCCCAGCCCCTTGGCGCCGAACTCGCCCGCGAGCCATACCGCCATCGGCAGCGCCAGCAGCCACACCACCAGCGGGCTGCGCTCCAGGAACGCGGGCACGCGCCCCGGGCCGCCGTCGTCCGGCGCGCCTTCGCGCGGCCCCGGCGTGGACGCCGCGGTCGCCAAGGGCGCCGTCGCCCCGCCCGCCGGGCACATGCACGCCAGGATCGCCGGCACGATCACCCACAACCCCAGCGTGGTCACGCCGTTCAGCGGGGTCCAGATCGTCTCGCTCAGGGGCACGCGCCCGCCGACGGACGCCGCCAGCTCGGGTCCGACTCGGGCCGCCAGCGCAGCCGGGTCCGCGGCGTCCAGCGGCGCCGAACCCGATAACCCGCCGTGCCAGGTCATCATCCCCGTGTAACCCGCCGCCGCGAGCAGCGACCCGGACACCACGACGCCCTTGGCCCGCATCTGCTTCGCTACATCCCGCGCCAGGATCGCCCCGACGATCAGCCCCAGACCCCAGTTGATCAGGCCGAATCCGATCGCCATCGCCGAGACCATCGCCACCGCGCCCCGCCCGGTCCGCGGCGCCGCGCTGACATGCCGCAGCAGGCGCGCCACCGGCGGGCTGCTCGCCAGGGCATGGCCGGTGACCAAGATCAGGCACATCTGCATGCCGAACCCAAGCAGCGACCAGAACCCATCCGGCGCCTGCCACATGTTGAGAACTTCACGCCAGCCCGGCGCCCCTCCGGACCCGCCGAGGCCCACCCTCCACCACGCGGCGCCGAAGGTGAAGACGGTCAGCAGGATCGCGACCACAAAGGGGTCCGGCGCCGTCGCCCGGAAGATCGCCGCGATCCGTGCTCCGAACCTTGGAAGCATGGGCAAGAGACTACCCGACCGCCGACCGGACGGAGCGCCCCCGGGCCGCGGATTCTGGCTCTCATGGCCCTATTTTCCTTGACCTCGTTCGGGGGATACGGGATATTCGGTCACCCCTGCAACGGCACAGGTTGCGGGGCCATCGCAGCACGCACAGGAACCCCGTTCCGAGGCAGTCTCTAGACGCGCCAAGGCCCGGCACCGAAAGAGAGATGATCCCCATGGCGTACACCCCTGCCACCCGCTCCGCGCTGTCCTCTCGCGCCGGCCGGATCGCCGCCGCCGCGGGTCTGGCCGCCTCGTTCGGGGCCGCCTCCGCAATGGCGGGCGTGGTCAACTCAAACTGGCTGACCGCCGCGAGCGGAACCTGGGCGACCGCCTCCAACTGGTCCACCGACCCCGCCGCCCCCAACAACGGCGCCGACAACTACCACGCGTTCATCGAGGCGACCGGCGCCGCGTACACCGTCACTCTCAATACCTCGGTGACGGTGGACGCGCTCACCCTGAACTCCGCCGACGCCCTCCTGGCCCACACCGCGGGGACCTTCACCACGCAGTCCGCCGACATCACCAACGGCGTCTATCGCCTGCAGGGCGGCACGATCAACGGCGGCGCCTGGACCATCGGCCCCATGGGCCAGTTCCAGGCGACCGCCAGCGGCGGCACGCTCACCAATGTCCAGATGACCGGCGACATCCTGGTCAACGCCGTCAACTCGTTCGTGAATGTCGGCGGCACGACGCGGTTCGGCACGACCCGGCTGCAGTCCTCCAACGCCGATCTGCGGCTGAGCAACGGATATGTCCTGGACGACGCCGTGAGCGCCGAGGGCGCGACCGGCGGCACGCGCTTCCTCCGCAACTCGTCCAGCAACTCCACCGCCGCCATCGGCGCCGCCGGGTCGGTCACCCTCGCCGCCGGCGCCGGCGGCAACCTCAGCATCCAGTCCGTCTCCGGCACCTTCGGCCTGACCAACAACGGCCTCATCCGCGCCGAGGCCGCGGGACGCACCCTGAGCGTCGGGACCAACGCCTTCACCAACAACGGGGCTCTGGAAGTCGCCGACGGCGCGCTCGCGATCACCGCGACCAACTGGACCAACGCCGGCACGATCGCCGTCTCCGGCGGCCTGCTCACCCTCGACGGCGGCTGGAACACCTCCGCCGGCATCGGGACCTTCAACCGCACCGGCGGCTCGATCGACCTCGCCGCGGCGATGAACAACGCCGGCAACACCTTCACGCTGAACAACTCCACCGGCTCCTGGAACCTCCGGGGCGGGACCATCACCGGCGGCACGGTCAACACCGCCGACGGCGCCACGCTCCTGGCCACCAACTCGGGCGGCGCCCTCACCGATGTGGACTTCAACGGCGAGCTCATCTCCTCCGCCACCAACTCCTTCATCACCCTCGGCGGGTCCACCCGCTTCGACGCCTTCCGCGCCCAGGGCTCCAACACCGAGGCCCGCCTGGCGAACGGCTATGTCCTGAGCGACGCCGTGAGCGCCGAGGGCGCGACCGGCGGCACGCGCTTCCTCCGCAACTCGTCCAGCAACTCCACCGCCGCCATCGGCGCCGCCGGGTCGGTCACCCTCGCCGCCGGCGCCGGCGGCAACCTCAGCATCCAGTCCGTCTCCGGCACCTTCGGCCTGACCAACAACGGCCTCATCCGCGCCGAGGCCGCGGGACGCACCCTGAGCGTCTCGACGAGTTCGTTCGTCAATAACGGCGAGATCCGCGCCGATGCTGGCCTGCTTATCGTGGAACCGGGGACGGCGGGACCGTGGACGAACAACGGCGACGCCATCGCCGGCCCGGGCGGCACGATCCGGTTTGTGAACGGCTACGACACGGCCGGGTCGACCGGCGACCTGCGCGTCGAGATCGCCGGCGCCCTGACCCAGAACTACGGCAAGATCAACATCACCGCCCCCACCACCATCAACGGCTCGGACATCGGCCTGGACTTCGTCAACAGCTTCGCCCCCGACTGGGGCGACAAGTTCACCATCCTGACCTTCGACGCCGGCGAAGTCACGGGCGACTTCTCCAGCTTCGTCCTCCCCGCCCTGACCGACGCCGTCAATTGGCGCTGGTACTCCGAGGTCACGACCACCAGCGTCTCCGTCGGCGTCCGGCACACCGCCGATGTGAACCGCGACAATCAGATCAACTTCGCCGACCTCAACATCATCGTCTCCAACTTCAACACCAACGGCGGCGCCTCCATGGGCGATGTCACCGAGGACGGCTTCATCGGCTTCGCCGACCTCAACCGCGTCCTCTCGTTCTTCAACACCTCCGCGCCGGTCAACTCGGTCCCCGCCCCGGCCGGCTCGGCGCTGCTCGCCGGCCTCCTGGGCGCCGCGATGCGTCGCCGGCGCTGAGCCGCCTCGCCCGAACAGGACAATCCCCAATGACAACGCCGTCCCCGTGGACGGCGTTGTTGCTTTGGTTGATCCCTGTTCCGAGCGCCCTTACGGCCGCAGGTCCACCGTCTCGGCGATCCACACCTGGCTCGAGCCCTTCTCGTTCGAGTCCGTCCGGCGCTGGCTCGTCCACATCATGAGCGTGCCGTCATCGCTGAAGGCCGGCAGCCCGTCGAATCCGGGGCCGTGGGTGATCCGCTTACGCTTCAGTTCGCTCGGCTTCTTGCCCGCGTTCGCGCCCAGCGGGACCTGCACCGAGTACACCTCGTAGTTGCTGTGCCCCTCGGCGCTGGTCGTGAAGACGAGAAACTCGCCGGTCGGGTCCCAGAACGGCGCCCAGTTCACATTGTCGTCATCCGTCACTGGGCGCTCCGCCAGCACGCGCCCGGTCGGCTTGCCGGCGCCGTCCACTTCCAGCTCGGCCACGAAGATCTGCAGTTTCCCGTCGCCCTTGCGGTCCGACCGATAGCAGATCGAGCGGCCGTCCGGCGAGAAGAACGGCCCGCCGTCGTAGCCGTCCGCTGTGATCATCGGCAGCGACCGCCGTCCGAACAGGTCGCGCAGGTAGATGTCTGCGTCCTTGGTCTCCGGGTTCATCCAGGTGTAGACGATGAACTCGCCGCTCGGGTGGAACGCGCACTCCGCCTCGTAGCCCGGCGCCTCCCAGACCGGCACCGGCTCGGTCGAGTCCTTCCCGTAGCGGAAGTTCACTTCCTTCGGCAGGCCGGGCAGGAAGTCCTCGCGCAGCATGGGGATCACACGCCGGCACACATCCATCGACTCGGGGAACTCCCACGAGTAGGTCGAGCTCTCCCGCTGGAACCCCGGCGCCCCCTGCTCCTCGTACGGCGTGCGCGTCGTGCCGAAGATCACCCGGAACGGCACCTTGGGATCGAAGAACCCGCAGGTGTTCGCCGACCCCGGCGGGCTGATCTCGATCGGCGACTCCATGCCGATCACCTTGTCGTGCTCGTCCCGCTTGAGCCGCGCGATGTACATCGAGTAGTGCTTGTCCGGCTCGATCCCCTCCGGCGTCGCCGGGATCGCCTGGAAGATGATCCATCGCGCGTACTTCGAGAAGTACGCCTCGCCGGCCTTATGGAACAGCGACGGCGGCGTCAGCTGCACCGCGTTCCGCAGCGTCCCCGACTCGGCCGCGGGCCACAGCAGCTTCTCGCTCGGCGCCGTCTCCGGATGCGCGCTCAGCGGCGAGTCCTGCGCCGCCGCGGCGCCCCCCACCGCCAACGCAAGGCCCGCCATCGCCCGGATCACGCCCGCCGTCCGCTTCGTCATATCGTGGCTCTCCAGTGTCGCACTCGATCGATCCATCCAAACAGCCCATCCTAAGCCAACCGGCCCCGGAGACCGACCAGCCCATCCCCGTCGTCTTCGCCGCGCCGGGCTTCGTCGTCGTCGACAAGCCC
>CALKYH010000213.1 GCA_938003595.1 uncultured bacterium | reverse complement strand
CCCACCCCAAGATCCCCCTTCGTGAACAGCGCCTCGAACCGCACGCCCGCCTTCTCGAAGTTCTCCCGCGCGCCCTCCTGGCGGTCGATGACCGCGATCACCGCCACCACCTCCGCGCCCGCGGCCTCGAGGACCTTCACCGCCTCCAGCGCCTGGCCGCCGGTGGTCGCGACATCCTCCACCATCACCACGCGCTCGCCGCGCTCCAGCCTGCCCTCCATCTGCTTGGCCGTGCCGTAGTCCTTCTTCTGGTTGCGCACGAGCACCATGGGCAGGCCCGTCTCCAATCCCGCGGCGGTCACGAGGGGGATGCCGCCCAGCTCCGCGCCCGCCAGCCGGTCCACGCGCTCGCCGGCGGCCTGCAGCGCCCGGATCCGCTCGGCGAAGGCCTTGCCCAGCGCGCGCAGCACCGTGGGCTGGGTCTCGAAGAGGTACTTGTCGAGGTAGTAGCTGGAGGTGCGCCCGGAGCGCAGGGTGAAGGTCCCGCGCAGCAGCGCGGCGTCGGCGATGGCCTTGGCGAGTTCGGCTCGGTTCATGCCCCAACGATACCGCGGGTCAGGGCGGCGTCGCGCCGGCGCCCGGGGACGCGAGCTTCTCGCGCCAGGCCGCGGCCTTCGCGTCGTGCCCGGCGTCGGGCGCCGCCTTGTCCCAGCCCTGGTACAGCGAGACGAGCAGGCCGATGGCGTCCCGCGTCTCGGGGTGCGACGGGCCGTAGACGCGGCGGTTGCGCTCCTCGCACTCGATCGCCAGCGGCTCGGCCTCCTCGAACCTGGACATCATCATCAGGTCGCTCGTCAGCGCGTAGAGGCTCATCAGCGTCCACCGGTTGTCGTCGCCCAGCGTGCGCCGGCGACCGTCCAGCGCCTCGCGCAGATAGGGCTCCGCCTCGTCCGGGCGGCCCTGCGATCGCAGCACGACGCCCACGCTGTTGACGGCGTTCAGCGTCTCGGGGTGGTCGTCGCCCAGCGTCCTGCGAGCTCCGACCATCGCCTCCCGCGTCAGCGCCTCGGCGCGATCGAGGTCGCCCGTTCGGCGCAGCAGCAGCCCCAGGTTGTTCAGGCTCACCAGCGTCTGCCGATGCTCGTCGCCGAACACGCGCCGACGCGCCGCGAGCGCCTCCTCGTACAGCGGCGCCGCCTCGGCCAGACGGCCCTGCGCCTCGAGCGTCCGCCCCAGCTCCGCCGTGGCGGTCATGGTGTCCGGATGTTCCTCGCCCAGCGTGCGCCGGCTCCGCTCCAGCCGCTCGCGCATATAGGGCTCCGCCTCCTTCGCCCGGCCCTGGGCCAGGCGGAGCGAGCCGATGTTGCCGATCCGCGTCAGCACATTCGGATGATCGTCCCCCAGCGCCCGGCGGCCCGCCGGCAGCGTGCCGAGCAGGAGCTCTTCCGCCTCGGCCAGCTTGCCCTGGTCGAGCAGCGCCATGCCGAGGTTGTTGAGCGCGGTCATCGTGTCGGCGTGGTTCTCGCCCTGGGTCCGTCGTGCGACCTCCAGATTCTCCCGGAGCAGCGGCTCGGCGTCCGCCAGTCGAGTCATCTCGCGGTACAGCGCGGCCATGTTGTTCACCGAGACCCGCGTCTGCGGGTCGTCCTCGCCCAGCTGCGCCCTTCGGAGCTCGAGCGCGCGCGCGATCAATGGCTCGGCCTCCGCGAAGCGATTCTGATGGGAGTACAGCGCCCCCAGAGTGTTCACGGAGGTCGCCGTGTCGAGATGATCCTCGCCCAGGACCCGCTCGCGGCGCTCGACCGCCTCCCGGTAGAGCGCCTCGGCCTCCGCCAGTTCGCCCCGCTGCTCGCGCAGGTACCCCGCGTTGTGGATGGACGACAGCGTCGCCGGGTCGTCGTCCCCGAGCAGCCGCCGGCGGATCTCCAGCGCCTTGAGCTGCGGCGCCAGCGCGCTCTCGAGCAAGCCCAGGTCGTACATCGTCTTCGCCAGCGTCTGCAGAAGACTCGCCTGCACCAGGGGCTGGTCCTCGAATCGCTCGTCCACGGCGACCAGCGCCCGCTTGAAGATGTTCTCGTCGAGCGTCGCCATCGCGACCGTGGTGAAGTTCACCCTCTCGAGCGACCGGGCCAGCTGCTCCGTCTCGCCCCCTGCCGTTGCGCCGCCGGTCCGGACCCGATGCAGCGCGAGGATCTGATCGCGGAGGCGCGCGCCCATCCGCTCGACCTCGATGCCCTGGAGCTGGGACTGCTGGAACCCGGCGACCTGCTCCAGCTCGCGGGCGCGACCCTCCGCCGCCGACTCGGCCGTCTGGGCCCGTAGCCGCGCGTCGCGCTCCTGCTCCACGCTGGCCTGCAGGTCCAGCCGAGCCTCGTTCATCAGGTCCCGCGCGCGGACCGCCAGCACGCCGAAGGTCGTGCTCACGGCGGTCGCGAGGAGCAGCGTCGCCGCCAGGAGCGAGGCGGCGATGACGGCGCCGCGGTTCCGCCGGATGAACTTGCGGGCGCGGTACACCGCGCTCTCGGGCCCCGCCTCGAGGGGCAGGCCCTCGAGGTAGTTCCGCACATCGTCGGCCAGGTCCAGGGGGGAGCGGTAGCGCTCGGCCCGCTCCTTGCGCATGGCCTTGAGCGGGATCCACTCCAGCTCGCGGCGCAGCTCGCTGCGGAGCTCAGGCGCACGGACGCCCCGGCGGCTCGCCACGGCGCTCTCGGCCTCGCCGCCCATGGCGCTCAGCCGGGCGCTCGGGCGCGGCGGGTCCACCTCGCGGATGATGCGCCGGATCTCGTCGAAGCCCGACGCCCGGAGCGACCGCGCCTCGAACGGCAGCGCCCCGGTCAGCAGCTCGTAGAGCACGACGCCGAGCGAGTAGACATCGGTCCGGGTGTCGACATCGACCGCGCCCATCGACGCCTGCTCCGGGCTCATGTACTCCGGGGTGCCGATGAACACGCCCTGCTCGGTGAACACCGTGTGCTCGGTGAGCCCCTGCTCCATCGCCTTGGCGATGCCGAAGTCGATCACCTTGACGATGGGCTTGCCGTCGATCTGCTCGACCAGCACATTGCTGGGCTTGATGTCCCGATGGATGACGCCCTTCGTGTGCGCGTGCTGCACGGCCTCGCACACGGTGATGAAGAGCGCCAGCCGATCGCGCGTGCCCAGCGAGCGCCGGTCGCAGTAGGCGGACAGCGGCTCGCCGCGCACATACTCCATCACGAAGTAGGGCAGGCCCGCGTCGGTCGTCCCGGCGTCGAAGACGCGGGCCACATTGGGATGGTCCATCACCGCCAGCGCCTGGCGCTCCTGCTCGAATCGCTGCAGCACGCCCGGCGAGGCCATCCCCGGCTTGATGACCTTCAGGGCCACGCGCCGACGGATCGGCTCGCGCTGCTCCGCCAGGTACACCACGCCGAACCCGCCCTCGCCCAGCGTGTCCTCGATCCGGTACGGCCCGATGGACGCCGGCGGCCCTGACCGGGCGGCGCCCCTGCGGGCGCCCGGCAGCTCCGCGGCGGTCTGGTCCTCCGCGCCGTCGCCCCGCCCCATCGGCGCCGTCTCGCCTGCGTCGTCCATCATCGCGCCACCATACCGCGCGTCAGGGCGAGGTCGCCCCGGAGCCCCGCTCGCTGAGCCACGCCCGCCAGGTTTCCGCCCTGGCGGCGAAGCCCACGCCCGGCGCGGCCAGCTCCCACGACTCGTAGAGCGCGACGATCCGCGTGGCGCATTCGATGGTCCGCTCGCTGCGCTCGCCGAAGCCCTCGATCAGCAGCCCGTGCGCCTCGATCAGATCGGACTCGGCGGCGCGCCAGTCGCCCAAACCCGCGCGCGCGGCGCCCAGCTTCATCAGGTAGTTGCCCAGCCAGCCGGCGCCGCCGCCGACCCAGACGCGCCGGGCCGCGCTCTCGCCCCTTTCGAGCAGCCGCAGCGCCTCGTCGTACTCCCCCATGGCGTTCAGCAGCTCGCCCAGGTTGTTCACCGACTTGAGCGTGTCCGGGTGCTCGTCGCCCAGCAGGCGCCGGCGCTTGTCCAGCGCCTCGCGCAGGTAGGGCTCCGCCTCGCGCGACTTGCCCTGAGCTTCGAGCAGGATCCCCATGTTGCTGACCGAGTTCACCGTGACCGGGCTGTCGTCGCCCAGGGCGCGCCGGTTGCCTTCGAGGGCCTCGCGCAGGAACGGCTCGGCCTCGTCGAGTCGGCCCTGCGCCTGCAGCAGGCCGCCCATGTTGTTCAGCGACATCAGCGTGTCCGGATGGTCTGCGCCCAGAGCCCGGCGGCGGCCGGCCAGCGCCTCCTGGTACAGCGACGCCACGTCCTCGAACCGATGCTGCGCCTGCAGCGCGGCGGCCCACTGATCGATCGAGGTCAGGGTGTCGGGGTGCGTATCGCCCAGGGCCCGGCGTCGCCCCTGCGCCGCCTCTTCGAAGAACCGCTCCGCCTCCTGCAACCGGTTCTGCGCCAGCGCCAGCGCCCCCGCGCTGTGGATCGAGGCCAGCGTCTCGGGCCGATCGTTCCCCAGCGTGCGCCGACGGATCGCCAGCGCCTCTTCCTGCGGCGGGCCGGCGCGCTCGAGCAGGCCCAGCTCGCGCAGCGTGTTCGCCATGGTCTGCAGCAGGCGCGCCCGCACCAGCGGCTGATCGACGAATCCCTCGTCGATCGAGCGCAGGGCGCGGTCGAAGATCCCCTCGTCCAGAGACCGCAGCGCGATGCTCGTGAAGTTCACGCCCGCGAGAGAGTCCTCCAGCTCGCCCAGGCTGGCGTCGATCGCCGCGCCGTCCGCGCCGGTCTCCGCCAGCGCCTCGCGCCGGGCCTCGACGATCGTCCCGCGCAGGCGCAGGCCCATCTGCTCGACCTCGATCTCCGAGAGCTGGCGCTCCTGGAACGAGGCCATCTGCTCCAGCTCCTCCGCGCGCCGCTGGGCCGCCTTCTCCGCCGCCTGGGCTCGCTCGCGAGCCGTCACGGCGAGCGACAGGTTCTCCTCGGCGATGAGGCGCATGTGCGCCTCGCGCACCGCCGAGTTCGCCGTCGCGATCACCCCCGCCGCGAGCGAGAGCCCCAGCGCCCCGGCGAACAGGACTTTCCCCCGGTTTCGGCGCATGTACTTCCGCGCCCGGTACGCCGCGCTGCGCGGGCCGGCCTTGAGCGGCCGGCCCTCGAGGTAGCGCCGGATGTCGTCGGCCATGTTCTCCGGGGTGCCGTAGCGATCGGCGCGGTCCTTGCGCAGCGCCTTGAGCGGGATCCACTCCAGCTCTCTGCGCAGCGCCGCGCGCAGCTCGCCGGGGCTGGCGGAGCGCTTCTCCGCGATGCTGGCGGCGTCGTCGCCCATGGCGGCGAGGCGCGCGCTGGGGCGGAGCGGGTCGTCCTCGCGGATGATGCGCCGCACCTCGTCGAATCCCGACGCGCGCAGGGTGGAGGCGTCGAAGGGCAGGGCTCCGGCGAGCAGCTCGTACAGCACGACGCCCAGGGAGTAGATATCCGTGCGCGTGTCCACATCCACCGCGCCCAGCGAGGCCTGCTCCGGGCTCATGTACTCCGGCGTGCCCATGAGCACGCCCTGCTCGGTGTAGGTCGTGTCCCGGCCGGGGGCGCGCTCCATCGCCTTCGCGATGCCGAAGTCGATCACCTTCGCCATCGGGCGCCCGCCGTCGGTGCAGACGAGGATGTTCGCGGGCTTGATGTCCCGGTGGATCACGCCCTTGGTGTGCGCGTGCTGCACCGCCTCGCAGACCGTCAGGAAGATCGCCAGGCGCGCCCGCAGGCCCAGCCGGCGCCGATCGCAGTACTCGGTGATCGGCTCGCCCTCGACATGCTCCATCACGAAGTACGGCCGGCCGTCCTCGGTGGCGCCGGCGTCGAAGATGCGCGCCACATGCGGGTGGTCCATCACCGCCAGCGCCTGGCGCTCCTGCTCGAATCGCGCGACGACCCCCCGCGAATCCATGCCCGGCTTCACGACCTTCACCGCGACGCGCCGCTGGATGGGCTCCAACTGCTCCGCGAGATACACCACGCCGAAGCCGCCCTCGCCCAGCGTCGCCTCGATGCGGTAGGGCCCGATCGCCGACGGAGCGGGCGGGCTCTTCGGGGCCTTCTCCTCCTCACGCCGCGGAGTCAGCGGGTCGTAGCGCTCCTCGGCCGTGCGCGGATCGGGCCGATCGCCCGCCCGCTCGCGGGAGCCACGCGACGACGAATCCAACCCCTCTGCGCCGGACATGGGCGAGAACCTCCATCGAGCCCGGAGGCACACTGTACTCCCCGATCCACCCCGCTCAAGGCCGTTCTCGTCATCCCTTGCGGCTGAAGATCGGCCAGTACAGCGTGTAGATGCTCAGCGCCAGCTGCAGCGCCGCCAGCGCCGCGGGCCCGGCGCGCTCGATCCGGGGCCAGAGCCGGTCCCGGTTCTCCCAGGTGGCGGGCGGCTCGTTGGCGCCGATGAGCGTGGGGTCGTCCACGGAGTCCGTGCCGCGCCGGCGCCACGGGCGCGCCGCCAGGCACGCCATCCACGCCAGGAAGATCAGGATCAGCGGCTCGCAGTAGCGCTGCCACGCCTGCGCGTTGGCCGTCTGCGCCGTCATCCAGCACACCAGCCCGAACACCAGGATGCTCGCCTGGCGCGCCCGTCCCGCGGCCTTGGCGGTGCGCCACAGCAGCAGAACCATGAGCGTGCCCAACGGCGCCAGGACCATCGGCGCGACGCTGCGGTCCATCGGCGCGGGCAGGCGACGGATGATCTCCCACATCCAGCCGTAGCGCCGACCCGCCGCGGGATCGAACGAGGTCGCCGGCGCCAGCGCCGCGACAAGGCCGACCACCACGCACAGGATCACCAGCGGATCGGTCGGGCGCAGGGCCCTGAGCTGCTTGCGCGCCACGGGGAGATAGAACACGCCCAGCGCCCCGAGCAGCGACAGCGCCAGCGCCGGCAGGGCGAAGTTCGCCGAGCCCGCGACCGACTCCACATCGCCGCCGCCGTGCAGATCGCGGTACTGCGGCGGGATGAGCCCGCCCCAGAGCCACACGAAATAGCCCAGCACGGCGAAGGGCATCGCCGCCCCCATGACGCCCGCGACCAGCGCCGGCATGCCGCCCGGCCGGGGCGGGTGCTCGGCGACGGGCACCTTGGGCACCCACTTCTCGAAGAAACCGCTGCGATGGGCCGCTGAAATCAGGATCGGCGCCGCGAGCCACACATGCAGCTGCCGGGTCGCCACCGCCAGCGCCGCGAACACGCCCTGGCGCAGCGAGCGGATGGGGTTCGCCGGCGCCAGCGCCGCGGACCCCAGCGCGAGCGTGACGAACAGCAGCGCCGCGTTGTCCGTCGTGAGCCAGATCGAGGACCCCAGGAAGTACGACGAGCACAGCAAGGGCGCCGCCGCGAACGCCGCGAAGGTCGGCGAGATGAGGCGCGCCGCGCCCCGCGCGACATTGATCAGCAGCAGCAGCGAGATCCCCGCGTTCACCAGCTGCAGCAGGACCACATGGTCCCCGAACACCTTCACGATCCCGGCCATGAACAGGTGGTACCCCGGCGAGGTCGCCGAGTGGTAGTTCACCAGGTCCACATCCGGCCATTCCGCGGCGAACTGCCGGATCACCGGAAGGTGGAACTTCTCCTGATCGCCCGCCTCGTTCACCAGGTACTTCGGCCCCGAGTCGCCCTCGCGCCGCAGATCGCCGGTCAGGAGGATCCCCGGCAGCGTCAGCGCCGCGAACGCCACGATCAGGGCGATGGTCGTTCGGATGCGGTCGCGTCGGCGGGGCGCCAGTGTGGTCATGAAGCGGGCTCGGCAGGGTCGATAAGGGCCAGAGGGTCCAAGGCCCCGTTAGGATACTGATCCCCACGACCGCCCCCCGCGAACGCTCGCGGCGAGGCCTCCGGACGACGCAGCGACCCCTATGGCCCCATCCGCCGACTCCAAGCCCCACCTCATCGGCGCGCTCATGGCGCGCCTCCACAGGCCCGTCTACGAACGCCGTAAGAGCGTCCTCGTCCAGACCATCGCCCCCGCCCTGCCCTCTGGCGCACGCGTGCTCGATGTCGGCTGCGGCAGCGGGCTCCTGGGCCGCGCCCTCATGGACGCCCGGCCGGACCTCAAGGTCGAGGGCCTGGAGCGCTACCCCCGGCCCGACCCCGCGATCCCCGTGACCGCCTACGACGGGCGGACCATGCCGTTCTCGGACGGCGCCTTCGACGCCGTGATCGTCGCCGATGTGCTCCACCACGAGGAGGACCCGCACCGCCTGCTGGCCGAGTGCGTACGAGTCTCCCGGGGTCTGATCGTCATCAAGGACCATGCCCTGCAGGGTCCGCTCGCGCAGCAACGCGTCTCCTTCATCGACTGGGCCGCCAACGCGCCCTACGGCGTGAAGTGCCTCTACCGCTACAACACCCTCGCGCAGTGGCGCGAGTGGCTCGCCCGGCACCAGCTCCGACCAATCCATGAACACGCCTCGATGAACCTGTACCCTCCCGGCCTGAACATGCTCTTCGGACGACGCCTCCAGTACATGGCCATCGCCCAGCGCGCCCCGGCGCCGGGAGCCGCGACCGCATGAGCGCCCGGCCTCCCATCGCCTGGTCCCTCGTCCGCCTGGCGCGCCCGCACCAGTGGAGCAAGAGCGTCTTCGTGCTCATCGGGCCCTTCTACGGCCTGCGCGACATGGCCGAGGCCGGGCGCACCCTGTGGGACTCGGTCTGGCCTGCGCTCCTCGCCGCCGCCGCGTTCGCCCTCGCCTCCAGCGCCTGCTATGTCGTCAACGACATCTGCGACCGCGAGGCCGACCGCCTCCATCCCCGCAAGAAGAGCCGCCCCATCGCCAGCGGCGCCGTGCCCCTGCCGGTTGCGTGGGCCTGGTCGATCGCCCTGCTCGTTGGCGCCGCGGCGCTGGTCCTCTTCCTGCCCGACAGCGCCCGCATGATCACCGCCGCCAACGGTGAGCAGCCGTTCACCGTCTCGCCCCGCATTCTCGTGGCGACCACCGTCGCGCTCTATGTCGTCAATGTCTTCTCCTACTCCGCGATCGTGAAGCACCTGGTCATCGCGGATGTCATGTCCCTGTCGCTGGGATTCGTGCTGCGCGTCATGGGCGGCTGCGCCGCGGTGGGCGTCACCCCCACCGTGTGGCTGCTCAATGTCACGCTCTTCCTCTCGATGTTCCTGGCCTTCGGCAAGCGCCTGGGCGAGCGGCGCACCCTCGGCGAGGCGGCGATTGACAGCGCCGCGCACCACCGCCCCGTGCAGTCCAAGTACACCGACGCCCTGCTCCAGATGATGGTCGTCGTGACCGGCGTCGCCACGCTCATGGGCTACGCCGGATACATCCAGGCCCACGACGCCGACTATGTCTGGGGCTTCAACCTGCTGTGGCTGTCCATCCTGCCCGCGACCTACTGCCTGCTCCGCGCCATCGTGCTCGTCGAGCGGGGCGTCTACGACGACCCCACCGAGCTCGCCACCCGCGACCGCGCCTTTCAGGCCGCGGCCGCCCTGTTCGCCGTCATCACGGCGGCCGTCATGTGGCGGTTCTGGTCCGCCTGAACGGACATTCATCCGGGCTTCATCCACGCGCAGTGCAACTCGGCGATACTGCGCCCTCCGAGCGGACCATCCGGCGGACCGACCGCCCCCGACTCGCCAGGCCGCAGCCCTGCACACGGAGACACCTCCCATGCGCACGCTCCATCCCCTCTGCCCCGCCGCGTTCCTCGCCGCCGCCGCGATCGTGACCACCATCGGCTGCGCCTCGGCCCCTCCGCTCACCGCCGAGGCCCAGTCCTCCCTCCGCACGGTCGAGGAATCTGTCAACCGCGTCGCCGCCCAGTTCGACCGCACGAGCAAGGCCCTCGCCGCGGTCCGCGACGACTGGGACACCGACCCCGACAAGTCCATCCGCGCCTTCGCGATGGAGGTCGGCGCCCTCGAGTCCCGCGTCAAGGAGGTCGGCGAGCCCGGCAGCGACCTGCTCCTGTCGCGCT
The DNA here is from genome assembly GCA_938003595.1 of uncultured bacterium. GTDB lineage: Bacteria > Planctomycetota > Phycisphaerae > Phycisphaerales > UBA1924 > JACVCK01. The sequence goes on along the minus strand of CALKYH010000213.1, from coordinate 4,523 downwards.
GGGATGCCCAGCTCCGCTCGATCCTCAACGGCGAGCTCGCCTCGGCCGAGTCCTCCGAGGACTCCGCCATCCAGCGCGCCTTCGAGCACGCCGACGACCGCGTCGCCTCGCTCCGCGAGAAGTTCACCCCCGTCTACGCCCGCATGCTCGAGTTCCGCGAGGACTTCCGCCAGCGATCCTCCGGCGCCGAGGTCGAGTCCCTGCTGACCGAGCTGCGGCGGACGACCACCGACAGCAAGGAAGTCTCCAAGCTCTTCGACCAGCTGTCCCAGGCCCTGAGCACGCTCGCCGGCGGCAAGAGCCGCTAACGGCCGATCGTGAACGCCCGCGGACCCTTGAAGATCCGCATCAGATAGAACAGCGACGGGATCAGGATCACGCTGCCGAAGCCGAGCGTGGCCAGAACGATCGCGTGCGTCGCCGCCGGCGCCGCGGCGCTGTCGATCGTCACCTGCGGCGCCACCAGCATCGGCCACTGCGCCAGCCCGAAGCCCAGCGCCAGCGCCGCCACGCACCCCGCCGAGCACAGGCGCGCCAGGCCCCACCAGCGCGTCAGCAGCGCCCAGGCGCTGCCCAGCAGCAGCAGCCCCGCGCCGACCGCCAAAGGCCAGGACCACGCGCTGCCCGTCAGCCGGTCGATGAACCGCTCCGCGCCGCTTGCGCCGAGCCAGCGCACCACGCCGCCGACCACGAACATCACGCCGCCGCTCACGAGCGCCCGGGCGCGGAAGTCCCGTCGCAGCGCCTCGTCCTCCACCTCCACGCACAGGTACACCGCCGCCAGGTGCGCGAACGCCGTCACCGCGAGCACGCCCACCGCCAACGGGAATGGCGCCAGCCACGCGCTCCACTGATCGCCGGCGAACGCGCCGTTCGGGTCGTAGGTCATCCGCCCGGAGGCCATCGCCCCCAGCGCCGCGCCCAGCAGCAGCGGCGTCGCCACGCTCGACACCGAGAACACCGTGCCCCAGACCCCGCGCATCCGGTCGCCCCGGTCGTCGTACGCGCGGAACACGAACGCCGACCCCCGCGCCACCACGCCGAAGAGCATGATCGTCAGGCACGCGTTCAGCCCCTCGCCGACCGCGGCGAACGCCGGCGGGAAGCACGAGAACAGCACGACGATCACCACGATCAGCCAGACATGGTTCGCCTCCCAGATCGGCCCGATGGCGTGCTCGATCGCGCGCCGCTGCTCGTGCCGGCGCGGGCCGCGAGCCAGCAGGTCCCACACGCCGCCGCCGAAGTCCGCGCCGCCCAGCAGCGCGTACACCGTCAGCGCCGCGATCATCACGCCCGCCGTCCAGTCGCTCAGCTCAGCGCCCATCGTGGCCCTCCCCCTTCAGCTCCAGCGGGCTGCCGTGCACCTGCCGCCAGAGGATCCGCGCCAGGATCGCCGTCAGCACGACATACAGCGCCATGAAGAACGCAAACCGGGGCCCCAGGCCCTCCACCCGCGTCACCGCCTCCGCCGTGCGCATGACATCCTGGATGATCCACGGCTGCCGGCCCACCTCCGTCACGATCCACCCCGCCTCGATCGCCACATACCCCAGCGGCGCGCACACCACCAGCAGCCACAGCAGCGCTCGCGGATAGGCGCGCCCGTCCTTCCGCCGCCGCCACGCCGCGCCCGCCCACCACAGCCCCGTGCCCAGCATCAGCGTGCCGCACGCCACCATCACCTGGAACGACAGGTGCGTCACCAGCACCGGCGGCCACTCGTCCCGGGGCCACTCCTCCAGCCCCTTCACCTCGGCGTCGAAGTTCCCCGTCGCGAGGAAGCTCAGCCCGCCGGGGATGTTGATCGCCCAGGGCGTCTGCATCGTCTCCTCGTTCGGCCAGCCGCCGATCTTCAGCGGCGCCCGCGTCTCGGTCCGGAAGTGCCCCTCCATCGCCGCGAACTTCACCGGCTGTCGCTGCACGATCACCTTCGCCGCCCAGTCCCCCGCCAGCGGCTGGGCGAGCGCCGCCAGCGTGCCCACCGACATCGTGATCGTCAGCCCCAGCCGGTGCAGCTTGCTCGTCGGGTCCTTCAGCAGGCGCAGCGCGTGCAGCGCCGCCGCCGCGAACCCCGTCGCCATGTACGCCGCGATGAGCATGTGCACGGCCTGCGGCAGCCAGGCCTGGTTGAACATCGCCGCGATCGGGTCCACATTGCTGAAGGTCTTCGTCGCCTCGTCGTAGTCGAATCCTGCGGGCGCGTTCATCCAGCCATTGACCATGATCACGAACAGCGCGCTCGCCGCCCCGCTGATCGCCACCATGGCCCCCGCGCCCAGGTGCGCCCACTTGCCCACACGGTCCCGCCCGTAGAGGAAGATGCCCAGGAAGATCGCCTCCGTGAAGAAGGCGAAGCCCTCCAGCCCGAACGGCGCCCCGATGATCCCCCCGGCGTGCTCCATGAACCGGGGCCACAGCAGCCCCAGCTCGAAGCTCAGGACCGTCCCCGACACCGCGCCCACCGCGAAGAAGATCGCCGTCCCCTTCGCCCAGAGCTTGGACAGCGCCAGCGCGTGCCGGTCGCCCGTTCGCAGCCAGCGCCACTCCGCCAGCAGCATGAAGACCGGCGCCGCGATCCCGATCGCCGCGAACACGATGTGGAACCCCAGACTCACCGCCATCTGCACGCGGGCGATCATCAGGTCGTCCACCGGCTCGCTCCTTTCGACGCCAACCCGCGCGGCTGTTTCTGCGAGGCAGCGCCTATTCTTATTCGGCCGCAATGCTGGAGCAACCCGACGCGCGCTGATCGGGTAAGAATCTCGCCATGAAGCATGCCCGTGTTGTCGCCGCCGCGCTCCTGCTCGCCGCCACACCGCTCGCCCTGCGCGCCGACAGCGCGCCGTCCTTCGAAGCGCGCGAGCCCGTGCCCGATCCGGACCAGGCCCGCTTCGTCACCGAGGACATCCCGCGCTTCTGGGCCGCGTTCGACGAGGCCGCCGACGAGGGCGAGCCCGCCCTCGCCGCGGCGCTCCAGCGCCTGTACCTCGACCCCGGCACGCCCGGCGTTGTGGGCTTCACACCCCACCGCATCGAGTCCGCCGAGCATCTCGCGAAGACTGTCCTCGCCCGGCGCGCCGAGTACGAGGCCGCCCGCGCCAACTCCCTCGCTCTCGGCGCGCAGGAAGCCGCCATCCGCGCCGCGTTCCATCGATTGCAGGACCTCTACCCAGACGCCGTTTTCCCCGATGTCTACTTCGTCATCGGCGCCATGAACTCCGGCGGCACCTCCCAGCCCATGGGCCTGATCATGGGCATGGAAATGTCCGTGAACCAGCCCGCGACCATCCCCTACCTCGTCGCCCACGAGGCGGTCCACTACCAGCAGCAGTTCGCCGGCGACCGCACTCTCTTCAACCAGATCATGATCGAGGGCTGCGCCGACTTCATCGGCAAGCTCGCCAGCGGCGGCGACATCAACCAGGAAGCCGCCGACTACGCCCGCGCCCACACGCGCACGCTCTGGACCGAGCTCCGTCCCCATCTCGACGACGAGAAGTTCGGCAACTGGCTCTATGTCCGCGACCCCGCCAAGCTCGACGGCCGCCCGCCCGACCTGGGCTACGCCATGGGCCACCTCATCGCCGAGGCGTTCTACGAGAACGCCGGCGACAAGCAGGCCGCGATCCGCACGATCGTCGAATGCCGCGACCCCCGCGCCATCCTCGACGCCAGCGGCTTCGACCAGCGCTGGCGCGCCGAGCCCTGAGCCGCAGAAGATTCCCCGCGCTCAGCCCGCCACGCGCACGCCGCGCACCAGCTCCACGCCGCGCGTCACCACCACCTCGCGCGCCGTGCCGCCCTGCACGATGAACGCCACCAGCACCTGCGGCGCCCCCGCCGGCGTGAACTCGTGCGCCGCCACGCGGCACAGCCGCCGCGCCGAGCCGCCCTCGCGCAGGAACTCCACGCCCCCCATCCGCGACGACCTCGCCTCGAACCGCACGCCGCCCGCGTCGTACACCCCCGCGACGGCCGCGACGATCGCCTCGTCCACGCCCAGGTCCGGCTCGCCCTCGTCCGCGCCGCCCAGCGACTCGAGATAGGCCACCATCTCCTCGGACTTGCCCGCCCGCGCGTGGCGCATCAGCGTGATGCCGTGCGGCCCGCGGATCTTCTGCACCCCCGGCATCGCCTCGCACACCGCGCGCACCGCGTCCACCTTCCCCAGCATCGTCAGCGTGAACAGGTCCGGCCGGGCGCCGTGCTCGATGAGCAGCTCCGCGATGTCTCGATTCCCCACATGGCTCGCCGCGCCCAGCGCGGTCTCCCAGTCCCCGAACCCCCAGTCCCACGCCGCCAGCGCCAGCCCGCGATCCATCGCCAGCAACTCGCGCACCTTGTCGATGTTCGCGTGGCTCGCGCCCACCATCTGCCGCGCCAGGTCCGGGTCCGTCGTCGGGAACACCGCTCCCAGCGGCGCCGCCGGGGCCGTCGCCGTCAGCTGCCTCGCCCACGACAACCGCGTCGCGGACATCGCCCCCGCCGCCGCCGCCAGACCCACGAACCCTCGACGCGTG
>CALKYH010000212.1 GCA_938003595.1 uncultured bacterium | reverse complement strand
AGAGGTCGGCCTCCTGGGCGAGGGCGCGGGCGAGGAAGACGCGCTGCTGCTGGCCGCCGGAGAGTTGGCTGATCTGGCGCGAGGCGAGGTCGGCGATGCCCACCTGGTCGAGGCAGGCGCGCGCGGCCTCGCGGTGCCTGCGGGAGACGGGGCGGCACCAGCCGATCATGGCGTACCGCCCCATGCACACGACATCGAGGGCTGAGACGGGGAAGTCCCAGTCCACACTCTCGCGTTGTGGGACATAGGCGACCCGCCGGCGCTGGCTGGCGAGCGAGCCGCCCCAGAACTCGACGGAGCCCGCGGCGACGGGCGCGAGGCCCAAACACGCCTTGATGAGCGTGCTCTTGCCGGCGCCGTTGGGGCCGACGATGGCGACGAGGGCGTTGGCCGGCGCGTCGTAGTCGATGTCCCAGAGGACGGGCTTGCGCCGGTAGGCGACGGTCAGCGCGTGGACCGAGAGCGGGCTGAGCGCGCTGTGCTCGGGCAGGTCGGAGAGTCGCGCGGGGGCGCGATCGGCGCGGTGGAGCAGGGGCTTCATGGCGCGTCGACTCCCGGGCAGGGGCGATCGACGCGCCCGCCGAGCGCGCGGGTGATGGTCTCGACATTGTGGGCGATCATGCCGAGGTAGGTTCCGTCGGGCGTGCCGGGGGGGCCCATGGCGTCGGAGTAGAGCGAACCGCCGAGTGCGACGGTGTGGCCCCTGGCCTTGGCGCCGGCGATGAGGGCCTTGATGTTGCGGTCGGAGACGGTGCTCTCGATGAAGACGGCGGGGATCTGGCGCTCGACGAGCATGGCGACGATGCGCTCGATGTCGCGGACGCCGGCCTCGGACTCGGTGCTGAGGCCCTGGATGCCGACGACCTCGAAGCCGTAGCGACGGCCGAAGTAGTTGAAGGCGTCGTGCGCGGTGACGAGGATGCGCTTGTTCTCGGGCACGGTCGCGAGCGTTTCGGCGGCCCACGCGTCCAGCGCGAGGATGTCGGCGGCAAGACGATCGCCGGCGGCGCGGAGTTCGGCCTCGTGCTCGGGCATCGCGGCGACGAGGGTCTCCTCGACCACACCGGCGGCCTGTGCCCAGGCGCGGGGATCCATCCAGACATGGGGGTCGGCGTGGCCCTGGAAGGCCTCGGGCTCGAGGAGGTATGCCTCGTCGAGGACCTCGGTGACGGCGACGACGCGCCGCCCGGCGCCGGCGACGCGGACGAGGGCGTCGGTCATCTTGCCCTCGAGGAGCAGGCCGTTGTAGAAGACGATGTCGCCGCCCATGAGGGTGGCGATGTCGGTGCGGGTGGGCTTGTAGAGGTGGGGATCGACGCCCTCGCCCATGAGGCCGCTGACCTGCGCGTGGTCGCCGGCGACGCGGCGGGCGAGGTCGGTGATCATGCCGACGGTGCAGACGACCTTCGGCGCCTCGGCGAGGGCGGGGCCCCACGCCGCGGAGAGCGCGCCGACGGCGAGCACGAGCCAGCGCCCCCACTGCTTCCACTGCGTCATCGTCCCTCCCATCGACCGCCTCCTGTCCGTCGCGAGTTTGTAGCGCGTGTTACAAGTATCGGTCGGAGTGTAGCCCCGGCTACAATCGGGTTCAAGTGGCGTGTTTTCGGGCCCGGGCGGCCGTCCGGGGCGCCGGCCTGCCGGCCAGGTGGCGCTCGAAGGCGGCCAGGGTGGCGTCGCTGACATGGTGCTCGATGCCCTCGGCGTCGGAGCGGGCGGCGGCGGGGTCCACGCCCAGGGCGACCAGGAACCGGACCACGATCTCGTGCCGGCGCTGGACCTTCGCGGCCAGGGCGCGGCCCTCGGCGGTCAGGCCGATGGCGCGGTAGGGCTCGGTCTCGAGCAGGCCGTCCCGCTGCAGGCGGGCGACGGTGCGGACGACGGAGACATGGCTGACGCCCAGGCGCTTGGCGAGGTCGGTCACGCGGGCGCGCCCGCCCTCGTCGATGAGTTCAGCGACGGCCTCGACATAATCCTCGGCCAGCTCCCGGGCGTGGGCGATGCGGGTGCGGGCGTGGTGCTTGGCGTGCTCGGCCAGCGTGGCGGCCTTGAGCGCGGGGGCGGACTCGCCTCGGGCTGAGCGGGCGCGTGGGGCCATGGGGACACACTATCGGCCCGCGCAGGCGGGCACAACGGAATCCGCCGCGCCAGCGGACCGAACAGAGGTAGGATGGGGCGACGGTCGAAGGGCACGACGGAGGACACTCCCGTGAGCGGAGCATTCGCGGCGGAGATTCTGGAGCGGGGCGCTCGCGCGTTCGCGTCGTTCGCTGCGAATCGGGTGTTCGAGCAGCAGGCCGCGGGCGGACGGTCGGGGGAGTCCTCGGGCTTTCTCGCCTGGCAGGACCAGCTGACGCAGATCGTCCTGGATCTGGGCGCGGCGATGCGCGTGGACGAGCCGGCGGTGTTCGTGCAGCAGGTGGAGTGGCTTCGCCAGGCGTTCGCCGTGCGCGGGGCGCCGGTGGAGGCGCTGGCGGGGGCGCTGGAGGCGTTGCGCTCCGCCCTGCAGGAGGAGCTTCCAAGCGAAGTCTTCTCGCGGGTGGATCCCACGCTGCGCGCCGGGATGCAGGCGGCGTCGCGCCCGGCGGGCGGAGGCGCGCCGGGGACGCTCTCGCCCTCGGACGCCGACAGCCGGCTGGGGCTGGAGTACCTGCAGAGACTGCTCAGCGGCGACCGGCGGGGCGCGTACGCGATCGCGCTCGGCGCGGCGGAGGGCGGCGTTCCGATCCGACGGCTGTATCTGGGCACGCTCGTGCCGGCGCTCGAGGAAGTCGGCCGGCTCTGGCACGCGGGCGAGATCTCGATCGCCGAGGAGCACTTCGCGACCGACGCCACGCAGGGCCTGCTGGCGATCCTCGCGTCCCGTGAGCATGGCGCGAGCCCGAACGGCAAGACCGTGGTCGTCGCATCGGCGCCGGGCAACACGCACGACACAGCGGTGCGAGCGCTGTCCGATTTCTTCGAGATGGATGGATGGCGGTCGATCTGCCTGGGCGCCGACATCCCGGCGTCGGAATTCGGGCGGGCGCGCGAGGCGTTCGAGCCGGATCTGGTGGCGATCTCGGCCACGATGCCGGCGCAGCTGCGGGGGGCCGCGGACGCGATCGCGGCGATCCGGCGCGCGGGGCCGCCGACGCCCAGGACGCTCGTCGGGGGACGAGCGTTTGCGCGGGCGCCGGACCTGTGGAAGAAGGTGGGCGCCGACGCCTGGGCCGGCGGCATCGAGGACGCGTGCGCCGTGGGGCGGCGGCTGGTCGGACTGCCCCCGGCCTAATCGCGCCATCGGTCCAGAGGAAACGCGGGGTTGGCCAACGGGCGCAGGGCCAGAGCGAGGAGCGCGCGCTCGTCGTCGTCGCCGGCGATGCGGTTGGGGCGCAGCTCGCCGCAGCCGGTGCAGCGGTGGATCAGCGCCCACTCGCCGTCGCCCCTGACCTCGATGGCGACGGGCTCCATGGCCTCGCGGCAGGCGGAGCGGCGGTCGCCGGGGGTTTCGTCGAGGTGACGAGACCAAAGACATCGCGGGCAGTGGTTGCGGTGTTTGGTGCCAAATGCGGCGTCCGACACGGGGCGCCGGCAGTGCATGCAGGTGAAGCCGCTCTCGGAGCGGTCATTGCGGTTGTTCATTGGTGGTGAAGGTCCGGCTCGCCGCGCGGGCGGAAGGCCCGAGATCACGGACGGCGGGGTCGTCGCTCGAATCGGCCCGAGCCGGGTTGTCGCGATGCCGCCGCGGGCGCTGGTCGCTCGGAGAGGGGACAGCGCCGCGACCGGTCAGCAGACGCCTCGGGACGGGGCGTGCGGCGGGCCGGTCAGCCACCAAAGTGGCTCGGGGAATCGCGGATCAGGCAGAGGCGAGCAACATCCGGGTGGAACATACCCGCCCGGATCGCTCGATTCAATGGGTTTTCTTGCCGGCGTCAGCGGCGATCGGGCGCAGCCCCGGTCCACCGACCCCGGCTCGAGGCCATCCACTCGACGAACTCGACGCCCTTCAGCCCGTCGGCGAGCGTGGGGAACGGCGCCGGAGCAGCGGCGCCGGAGCGGCGAGCGATCACGGCGGCGGCGACATCCTTGTAGATGTTCGCGAAAGCCTCGATGAAGCCCTCGGGGTGGCCGGTGGGCAGGCGTGTCGCGGCGGCGGCGCTGGGGGCGAGGCCGCCCGAGCCGCGGGTGAGCGTCTGGCGGGGGCCGTCGAGCATGGAGACGACGAGCGCGTCGGGCGATTCCTGGCGCCAGGCGAGAGAGCCGCGTTCGCCGTGGACGCGGATGCTGAGGTTGTTCTCCTCGCCGATGCAGACCTGCGAGGCGGTGAGCGTGGCGCGGGCGCCGTTGGAGAGTCGGAGCAGGGCCGCGGCGTCGTCGTCGAGTCGGCGGCCGGGGACGAACGAGGTCAGGTCGGCGCAGAGGGATTCGATCTCGAGGCCGGTGACGAAGCGGAGGAGATGCTCGGCGTGCGTGCCGATGTCGCCGATGGCGCCGCCGGCTCCGGCCCGCGCCGGGTCGGCGCGCCAACTCGCCTGCTTGTGGCCGGTGGATTCCAGGTCGGTGGCGAGCCAGCCCTGGTGGTACTCGACATAGACGCGCCGGACGGGGCCGATGGCGCCGGAGCGGACCATCTCCGCCGCTTGGCGCACCATGGGGTAGCCGCTGTAGTTGTAGGAGACGGCGCCGATGACGCCGGCGCGCTGAGCGGCGGCGACGAGGGCGCGTGCCTGTTCGGTCGTGGTGGTCATGGGCTTGTCGATCAGCACATGGAAGCCGGACTCGATGCAGGCGAGGGCGATGTCGTGGTGGGTGTGGTTGGGCGTGACGATCGAGACCAGTTCGATGCGCTCGCCCGGGGGCAGCGCACGCTCGGCGGCGAGCATGGATCGCCAGTCGGGGTAGGCGCGGGATTCGGGGACGCCGAGCGCCCGGGCGGAGGCGAGGGCGCGGACGGGGTCGCTGGAGAGGGCGCCGGCGCGGAGGTCGATGAGGCCGTCGAGCGCGGCCGCGGCGCGGTGGACGGCGCCGATGAACGCGCCCTGTCCTCCTCCCACCATGCCCCATCGCACGCGGTCGCTCATCGTTCGGGCTCCTTGCGGGTCAGTCGGCGAAGGCGCTGTCGAAGGCGCCGGCGGCGGCGGGGAACTGGAGCCGGCGGACGAAACCGACGGCCTCGGCGGCGCCGTGCTCGCGGTCCATGTCGGGGTCCTCCCATTCGACCGAGAGCGGACCGTCGTAACCGGCGCGGTTCAGGGCGCGGATGACGCTTTCGAAGTCGACGCCGCCCCGACCTGGGGAGCGGAAGTCCCACGCGCGGCGGGGATCGCCGAACTGCATGTGGCCGCCGAGGATGGAGCGGCTTCCGTCCTGGCGGACGACCGCGTCCTTCATATGGCAGTGGTAGATGCGGTCGGGGAAGGTCCCGACGAACTTCGCCGGGTCCACGCCCTGCCAGTGGAAGTGCGAGGGATCGAAATTGAAGCCGAAGGCCTTGCGGCCGCCGAGGGCGTCCAGAGCGCGCTGCGCGGTGATCAGGTCGTAGGCGATTTCCGAGGGATGCACCTCGAGCGCGAAGCGGACGCCCTCCTTGTCGAAGACATCGAGGATGGGGCCCCAGCGCTCGGCGAACTGGGCGTAGCCGCGGTCCACGAACTCCGGCGGCGTCGGCGGGAAGAAGTAGAGCATGGGCCAGATGGCCGAGCCGGTGAAGCCGTTGACGGTGCGGACACCCAGGCGTGCGGCGGCGCGGGCGGTGTTCATGATCTCCTCGGCGGCGCGCCGGCGGACGCCCTCGGGGTCGCCGTCACCCCAGACATGGGCGGGGACGATCGCCTTGTGGCGTTCGTCGATGGCGTCGCAGACGCACTGACCGACGAGGTGCGCGCTGACGGCCCAGACCTTGAGCCCGCTCGCGCCGAGCAGGGCCTTGCGCTGGTCGCAGTACCCCGGCTCGGACAGGGCGCGGCGGGCGTCGAAGTGATCCCCCCAACAGGCCAGTTCGAGCCCGTCGTAGCCCCATTTGCCGGCGAGCGGCGCGAGCTTCTCGAGCGGCATGTCGGCCCACTGGCCGGTGAACAGGGTCACGGGTCGCTGCATCCGCCGGTCCTCCTCGGGGTCCGCCCGCGCCGGGGCGCCATCTCGAACTTTTCGGGCTGCGTCGGCGCGACTCCACTGTACACTGACCCCCGGACCGCGCCCGCGCACCCGAGGACCTGCATGACGCACGAGATGGCCACGCCCGACCCGCGACCCGCGTCGCCCCTGGTGCGCACCCGGCTGAGCGTGATGATGTTCCTGCAGTACGCGATCTGGGGGGCGTGGCTTCCCTTGCTGTGGTCCTTCCTGAGCACGCACCGGGGGTTCAGCCCGGGGCAGATCGGGGACATGTTCGCGGTGGGCGCGGCGGGCGCGATCGTGGCGCCGTTCGTCGCGGGGCAGATCGCGGACCGGTGGTTCTCGACGGAGAAGTTCCTGGGGATCAGCCACCTGCTGGGCGCCGTCCTGGTGTGGCAGCTGGCGTCCATCGAGACCTATCAGGGGTTCCTGCTGTTCTCGCTCGCGTATTCGCTCATCTACTCCCCCACTCTCTCGCTGACCAACTCGCTGTCGTTCCACCACCTGCCCGACCGCGACCGGGACTTCGGCAAGGTGCGGCTGTGGGGCACGATCGGATGGATCGTGGTGGGCATCGGCATCGGGCAGTGGCTGCTGCACCGGCACACGCCGGCGCTGGCCGACCCTGAGGCCATCGTGGCGGCGCAGGCCGCGGGCAAGGCGGACGCGTTCCGCCTGAGCGCGATCCTCGGCGCGGCGATGGGTCTCTATTGCTTCACGCTGCCGCGGACGCCGCCGATGCGCGGGGCGAAGAAGAACGCGACGATCGAGGCGATCGGGCAGATCCGGTTCAATCCGCTGCTGACGCTGTTCCTGCTGGCGGTGCCCATCTCGTGCATCCACCAGTTCTACTTCGTCCACACGGCGGACTTCCTGGGCCGGTACCAGGTGGGCGCGGCGTCGAAGATCAACGCCGTGTTCGGCGTGGGCGGCGGCGGGCTGATGACGGTGGGCCAGATCGCGGAGATTCTGGCGCTGGCGGCGATGCCGATCCTCGCGGTGAAGCTGTCGAGGAAATCGCTGCTGGGGATCGGCATCCTGGCGTACGCGGCGCGGATGGCGCTGTTCGCCTACACCGACGCCATCGCCCAGGCCACGGGGCTGCCGCCGGTCGCCGTGCTCATCACGGGGCTGGCGATGCACGGGCTGTGCTTCGGCTGCTTCGTGTTCATCGCCTTCATGGTGGTGGACGAAGAAACAACGCCGGATGTCCGAGCCAGCGCCCAGAGCCTGTTCAGCCTGATTCTCTTCGGCGTCGGCATCATCGTCGGGAGCAAGGTCGCGGGCTATGTCGCGAGCATCTCGACGACCGAGCCGGCCGGCGCGATCGATTACACCCGTCTGTTCTCGTACCCCATGTGGGCGGCGGTCGCGTGCTTCGCGGCGCTGCTCGTGTTCTATCCCCGCCGCAGCCCCAAGCGCGGCCTTGTCGGGTCCAGCCCCGCCTGACCCGGATCACGCATCTGTTCCCGCCTCCTGGAGAGCGACCATGCAGGACCACCCCGCCGACCAGCCCACCACTCCGACCGACGCCACGCGGCGCGGCTTCATGCTCGCCACCGCGGCGGGCCTTGCAAGCGCGGGGGCGTTCCTGTCCGCGTGCGAGTCCAGCGGCTCCCAGCGCGCCAGCGCCTCGCCGACCGGCCCGGCGCCCAAGGCCAAGGCCCGGACGCCGGTGGCGGCGAACGAGCCGGTGCGCATGGCGGTGATCGGGACGGGCGGCATGGGCACGGGGCACTGCGAAGCGTTCGCGACCCTGACCGAGCAGGGCCAGATGAACGCGCAGATCGTGGCGCTGGCGGATGTCTGCCAGCCGCGGCTGGACAGCGCGCTGTCGAAGTGCCGCGAGAAACAGCCGGGCGTCGAGGTGCAGGCGACGATGGACTACCGGGAGGTCCTGGCCAGGCCTGACATCCACGCGGTGCTGATCGCCTCGCCCGAGCACTGGCATGAGAAGCACGCGACCGACGCGCTGCTCGCGGGCAAGGATGTGTACCTCGAGAAGCCGATGACCTTCCAGCTCGACGAGGCGCTGCGGCTCCGGCGGGTGGTGCTCGCGAACCCGGACCTGCGGCTGCAGGTGGGCACGCAGATGACCAACCTGCCCAAGTATCACGCGGCGCGGCAGATGATCGCCGACGGCGCCGTGGGCAAGGTGGTGTCGAGCCAGACCTCCTATTGCCGCAACTCCAAGGAAGGCGAGTGGAAGTACTACGCCCTCGACCCCGCGTGGAAGCCCGGGGACAATCTGGACTGGGCGGCGTGGTGCGGGCCGTCCGGGCTGGTCGCGTGGGACCCGCTCATCTACGCCCGCTGGCGGCGCTACCGCGCGTACTCGACGGGCATCATCGGCGACCTGCTGGTGCATGTCGTGACGCCGATGCTCGTGGCGCTGGAGCCGGGCTGGCCGACGCGCGTGGTGGCGTCCGGCGGGCACTATGTCGACAAGGAGATGGAGAACCACGACCAGGTCAACATCAATGTCGAGTTCGAGTCCGGCCAGACCATGATCATCTCCGGCTCGACCTGCAACGAGGTCGGCCTCGAGACGATGATCCGGGGCCACAAGGGCAACATCTATCTCGGCGGGCGCAACTGCGTGATGCGCCCCGAGCGGATCTACGCCGACGAGATCGACGAGGTCACGGTGGACTGCCCGGACATCGGCAACGACCAGGACATGCACCGGCTGAAGTTCATCGAGTGCGTCCGCACGCGCATCCAGCCGGACAGCGATGTGGAGCAGGGCGCCAAGGTGATGGTGATGGTCGGGCTGGCGACGCGCTCGATGTGGGAGGGCTGCGCCTTCGAGTTCGACCCCGCCACGATGACCGCCCGGCGGGCGTGACCGACGCGATGCCGCTGCTCCTCGCCACCGCCGCGCTGGGGACCCGGGTCGAGCTTGTCCTGGACGAGCCCGAGTCCCCGGGTCTGCGCGCGGTCGGGGAGGAAGTGATCGCGGAGGTCCACCACTGGCACGAGCGGCTGTCGTACTTTCAGCCGGAGTCGCTGCTTTCGTTCATCAACCGCTCTGCGGCCCATCGCGCCGTGGCGCTCGACGAGGATGTGTGGTCGCTGTTGTCGCTGTGCCGGGAGGCGCATCGCGCCAGCGCCGGCGCCTTCGACCCGACGCTGGCCGGGCTGCTCGGACGCGCGACGACGCACGCGGGTGTGCCCGCGTCGAGGCATGACCAGGCCGCCGACGCCGGATGGGCGGCGCTGGTGGAGCTGGACGACGACCGGCGCACAATCCGCTTCCGCGAGCGGGGCGTGCGGCTGGACCTGGGCGCCGTCGCCAAGGGCTTCGCGCTGGACCGGGCGTCGGACATCCTGCGTCGGCACGGCGTTGGCGGCGCGCTCCTGCACGCCGGGACGAGCAGCGTGGTGGCGATCGGCGCGGCGCCGCGGACGATCGGCGTGCGATCGGCCGGGGGGCTGGTCACGGTCGCGCTGCGGGAGGGGTGCCTGTCCGTCTCGGCGCCGCGCGGGAAGGTGGTTGATGGGACGGCGCACATCAGGCATCGCGGGGGGCCGGCCCTCGCCGACACGGCGCTGGTGATCGGTCCGCTCGGCGGCGGCGCGGAGGCCGACGCCTGGTCGACCGCGCTGATCGTTCTGGGCACGCGCCCGATGGCGATGTCGGACGCCCTTCGGTCCGCCGTGCACGATGGCCGGCGCTGGACATCGCACCGCATTCAACTTTCGCCCGCTCCGGAGGCCGCATGACCGAGAGTTCCCGCCGCGAATTCATCATCCAGACCGCCGGCGCCCTGACGGCGATGGCGCTTCTCCCTTCGATCCCCGCGATCGCGCGCCAGCAGGGCGACCCGCTGGGCGTGGCGCTGGTGGGCGCGGGCCGGCAGGGTCGATCGATCCTGGGCGAGCTGGGCAAGCTCGAGGGATTCCGCGTGATGGGCGTGTGCGACAGCGACGAGTCCCGCCTGTCGTCGGGCCTGCGCCGGGTGCAGGGCGCCAAGGGGTTCGCGGATCATCGCAAGATGCTCGACGAGCTGCCGGAGGCGAGCGCGATCTTCATCGCGACGCCGACGCACCTGCACCGGCAGGTCGCCGTCGATGCGCTGCAGGCGGGGCGGCATGTCTACTGCGAGGCGCCGCTGTCGAACACGGTGGAAGACTGCCGCGCGATGGTGCAGGCGGCGCAGGCGGCGCCGAAGCTGGTCTTCGCGAGCGGTCTCGAGGGCCGGTCGAACCCGATCTACAAGCTGGCGAGGTCGTTCTACCGCTCCGACGCGGTGCGCGACGCTGTGGCGATCGAGGCCCAGCAGTTCCAGAAGACCAGCTGGCGATTCCCCGCCTCGAACCCTGCGCGGGAGAACGAGGTGAACTGGCGGCTCGATCCGGCGGTGTCGCTCGGGCTTCCGGGGGAGGAGGGCGTGCACCAGTTCGATGTGGCGCTGTGGTTCACGGACCGGCTGCCGGCCTCCGCGACCGGCGGGGGCTCGATCCGGCTGTGGGACGACGGGCGGAACATGGCGGACACGACCTTCAGCACGCTGCGCTTCGACAACGGGCTGTACATGCACCACCAGGCGTCGCTGGCGAACTCCTACGGCGGGCGCACCGAGACGCTGCGCGGCTCGAACGCGACGATCAAGCTGGCGTGGACCGCCGCGTGGATGTTCAAGGAGGCCGATGCGCCGACGCAGGGCTGGGAGGTCTACGCGAACCGGCAGCAGTTCCACAACGAGGAGGGCATCACGCTCATCGCCGACGCGACCAAGCTGGCCTCGCAGGGCAAGCTCAAGGAGGGCGTGGGGCTGCCGAATCCTCCGCTGTACTACGCGCTGGCGGACTTCCTCGCGAGCATCCGCGCCGGCGAGCCGGCCGTCTGCACGGCGCCGGACGGGCTCCGCGCCACGGTCGTCGCCATCCACGCGGCCAAGGCCGTCATGACCGGCGAGGAACAGGTCATCGATCCGTCGCTCTACGAGGTCTGATCCAAACCCCCGACCACCGCAAGGACCCTGCGTGCCGTTCCGACTCCGCTCACTGCCGTTCTCCGCTCGCCTGGGCGCGACCGGGCTCGTCGCCGCGATGGCCCTCGGGCTGGTTGCATCGGCGCTGCACCTGGTGAACCATTACGAGAAGCGCGACGGGGCGCCGGGTCTGACGATCGACGACATCACGGCGGCGTATCGGGGCATCGAGGCGCCGGCGCCGCTGGCCGCGGCCTTGAATCGCGGGCATCCGGACAACCTCCCCGCCGCGGAGCGCGAGGCGTTGCTGGCGTGGATCGGCTCCGGGCGGATCACCGAGGATTACGATTCGCTCGACCTGGGCGACGATGCGCCGGCGGAGATCATCGCCCGGTCCTGCCTGTCATGCCATTCCCGCAACGCCTCGCCGGCGGCGGATCAGGCGGCCGCGAAGAACCTGCCGCTGGATTATTTCGACGACGCGAAGAAGATCGCCTACGCCCGGAGCATCCCGGCGACGCCGCGGGAGATCGTGCTGATGTCGATGCACGCGCACGCGCCGACGATGGCGATGCTGAGCGTCGTGGTCGGGGGGCTCGCGCTGCTGAGCGCGTTCCCGAGGCGGCTGGTCGGCTGGCTCATCGGGCTCTCGGGGCTCGCGCTGATTGCGGACCTGGCGTCGTGGCTGCTGGCGCGGGAGTTCGCGGAGGCGGTGTATGTGATCGTCGGCGCGGGGTTCGTCTACAACGGGGCGACGGGGCTCCTGCTGCTTGTCGTCCTGGCTGAACTGTGGCGGCCCCGGAGCGCCCTGGAGAAAGAGGCGGGCCGAGCATGAGCCATGGAGCAATGACACGGCGACAGGTCCTGGGAGCTGCGCTCGCCGCGGGCGCCGCGGCGATGGCGACGCGCCTCGGACAGGCGCGCCCGGCGCCGAACGAGCCGGAGCCGCTGTTCCGGATTTCGCTGGCGGAGTGGTCGTACCATCGGGCGGTGCGGTCGCGCGAGATGTCCACGCTGGACTTCCCGCGGATCGCGAAGCAGCGCCACGGCATCGACGCGGTGGAGTATGTCAGCACGCTGTTCGACGGGCGCGACCTCGTGGCCGAGACCGCCTTCATCCGCAAGCGCTGCGACAGCCTGGGCGTACGCTCGCTGCTGATCATGGTGGACGGCGAGGGGGCGCTGGGCGATCCGAGCGACGCGGCGAGGAGCAAGGCCGTCGAGAACCATATGAAGTGGCTCGAGGCGGCCAAGACCCTGGGTTGTCACTCGATCCGGGTCAACGCCGAGAGCAAGGGCGACCCGGCGGAACAGGAGCGGCTCGCGGCGGACGGCCTGCGGGCCCTGTGCGAGCGGGCGGATCCCTTCGGGCTCAATGTCATCGTCGAGAACCACTGGGGGCTGTCGTCCACCGCGCCGTGGCTGACGGCGGTGATGCGCCGCGTGGACCATCCTCGGATCGGGACGCTGCCGGACTTCGGCAACTTCGACCCCAAGGTGCAGGACCGCTACGAGGCGGTCCAGGCGATGATGCCCTATGCGCGGGCCGTGAGCGCGAAGTCCAACGCGTTCGACGAGTCGGGCGAGGAAACGACGACCGATTATCATCGGATGATGCGGATCGTCGCCGACGCGGGGTACCGCGGGTATGTGGGGATCGAGTACGAGGGCTCGGCGTTGGGCGAGGTCGAGGGCGTCGATGCGACGATGCGCCTGCTCGAGCGTGTCCGGAACGAACTTCAGGAGAGGAATCAGAACCCATGAAGCTGACTGTCGCCCTGCTCGTCGGCGCCGCGCTCGCGGCCACACTGGTCGCCGCTGATCCCCGCCCCGCCAACACGCTGGCCGCGGGGGAGGCCGAGGCCGGCTGGGTCCTGCTCTTCGACGGCAAGTCCACCGACCAGTTCCGCGGCTACCGGCAGCCCGACTTTCCGACGCAGGGATGGGCGGTGGTGGATGGGACGCTGCAGCGCGTGGCGGGGCCGGCGGGCGGCGACATCATCACGCGCGAGCAGTACGGCGACTTCGAGTTCGTGTGCGAGTGGCGCATCGCGCCCGGCGGCAACAGCGGGATCATCTACCGATGCACCGAGGACCACATGTACCCGTGGGAGACCGGGCCGGAGATGCAGATCCTGGACGATGAGGCCCACGGCGACGGGGCCTCGCCCAGGACCCGCGCGGGCTCGCTGTACGACCTGTTTCCCTGCGCCGAGGCCGCCGTCAAGCCGGCGGGCGAGTGGAACGAGGTCCGCATCATCGCCAAGGGGCCGCATATCCAGCAGTTCCTCAACGGCGTGAAGGTCGTGGACATCCGGCTGGACTCCGAGGAGTACCGCGAGGCGCACGCCGCGAGCAAGTGGACGGCGATGCCGGACTTCGGCAAGCGCGCCCGGGGGCACATCGCGCTGCAGGATCATGGAGACGAGGTCTGGTTCCGCAACATCCGGGTGCGCTCGCTCGACTGAGTCGCGCGGTTAGAGCGTGATCCAGCCGGATGCCTCGAAGCTGCGCCGCTCGGCATCGAGAAGCGCCGCGGCGAGCAGGGCGTCGTCCATCGAGACGCGCAGGTCCGTACGGCCTTCGGCGATTGCGAGGACGAGATGGCGGACCTGATGGTCGTAGCCCGTGCCCTCGGGGAGGCCGACGGCGCGGACGCCAGCTTCGTCGGTCACGGTGAGGACGGGGTCGCGGCCCATCTCGAACTCCGCCGTCGCACGCTCGAAGCGGGCTGTGTACGCCATGCGGAAGCCGTCCTCCGGGGCGCGGGTCCAGTCCGCCTCGGCGGTCACCTGGGCGGTGTCCGATGGGTTGAATCGATACGACGACCGGACGCGGGACGCCGAGCCCTCGCACAGGACCGCGCGGGGCTGGCCGATGGCCCAGAGGATGAAATCGGCGTCGTGCAGGTGGAAGTCCGTCAGGACGCCGCCGGTGCGCTGGTCGTCGGCGTAGAACGGAGACCACGCCGGGCGCGCCCCGGCGCGCAGGAACGAGGCGGAGACGAGCCGACCGTAGACTCCCGAGTCGATCGCCTCCTTGAGCCATGTCCAGCCCGGCCAGAAGCGCATGCAGTGCGCCGGCATGCACAGGGTGTCCGCGGCCCGGGCGGCGTCGGCGAGCGGCCGAACCGCGTCGGCGGTCAGACCAACCGGCTTCTCCACCAGCACATGCTTGCCCGCGGCCAGCGCCTGGAGCGCGATCGTCGTGTGGCTGTCCGTCGGCGTGCAGACGCTCACAAGCCGCACGCTGGGGTCCACCAAGAGGTGCTCGGGCCGCTGATAGCCGGCCACACGGTCCATGTCCGGCGTCGGCGCTCGCGCAGCGACGATGTTCCCCGCGGCGGCGGGCGCCTTGCGCCGGGAGGCGTTGGGGTCGCAGACGGCGACGACCCTGCAGGGAAGGCCGGCGCGCTCGGCCGCGGCGAACGCCTCGACATGGCGCCAGCCCATGAAACCCATGCCGATCACACCGACGCCGATCGTGTCCGCGTTCTGGTTCATCAGCGCCGAACAGTCTACCGCAGGCGGCGCACCAGCTGGGCGCCCTGCGTGACATCCTCGACGCGCTGCTCGCCGGCCTCGCGCTCGATCACCAGATCGATCTCGGGGAGCCGCTCCCGGAGCGCGCCGAAGAAGCGGGGCCAGTCGACGGCGCCGTCGCCAGCGGGGACCTCGGTCCCCCACCGCCCGGCCTTCTCGGCCGGAACGGCGTCCTTGATGTGCGCCTGGACCACCCACGGCGAGAGCGCACGGAGGGCCTCGATCGGATCGGCGCTGTTGTAGAGGATCATGTTCGCCGGATCGAAATTGAGCCCGACGCCCGGCACGCCGAGCTCCTCGATGACGCCGATCAGTGTCCCGGGCGAATCCTGCCCGGTCTCGAACGCCACGCGCACCTCCTGGACGGCGAAGGCGCCGCAGATCTCGCGGAGACGCTCCAGCATGACGCGCCGGACAGGGTCGGCGGCGTCGGCCGGCACGCACCCGGCGTGCATGGTGACCAGCTCGATGCCCATCCGTCGCGCCAACGCGGCGTTCTCATTGGCGGCGGCGCGGTTGACCTCCCAGGTGGCGTCTGGACGCACGCCGCCGGTCTCGCGGATGGATGCGAGAGTCGAGTAGTCCTCGCCCGCGGGCTCCATCATGCCCGAGACGATCTCGATCCCTGCCTCATTCAGGACCTCGATCGTCTCCCATTCGTCCCAGTCGGCGCGCCGGACGGGGTCCAGCGCCAGTTGCACCGCGCGAAGGCCGCACGCGCGGACCTTCTCCGCCAGGTCATGAGGCGAGAGCGGCCTCAGCGACCAGGAGCACACGGCGAGCCGCCCCGTCTGGCTATCGTTCGAGTCCATCATGCGCCCCGAGAATAGCCGCCCCGACCGCCCGCGCCGATCCCGAACCCCGGCCCGGCCGTGCAGGGGTATGCTGGCGAGCCTGCCTCGGTCCGAGGGACCCGACGCGAAGGAGGCCGCCGTCCATGCTGGTCACCACCACCTTCACCATCGAAGGCCGCGAGATCATCGAGTACAAGGGCATCGTCCGAGGGATCATCGTCCGCTCGCCCACGATCACGCAGGGCATCTCCGGCGGCCTGAAGCGGATCATCGGCGGTCGCATCGGCGCCTACACCGAGATGTGCGAGCAGACCCGGTCGGAGGCCTATG
This sequence comes from uncultured bacterium, assembly GCA_938003595.1. Lineage (GTDB taxonomy): Bacteria > Planctomycetota > Phycisphaerae > Phycisphaerales > UBA1924 > JACVCK01. The sequence continues at coordinate 10,434 of CALKYH010000212.1, read as the reverse complement.
AGCTGCTGGTCGAGCACGCCTATCAGCTGGGCGCCAACGCCGTGGTCGGCTTCCGCTACGACGCCTCCGAGGTGGTCTCGACTGCCTCCGCGACCGAGGTGCTCTGCTACGGCACCGCCGTCGTGATCCGCTAGGGCCGGCTCGCTTGGGGAGTCCTCGTCGGCCCGCGCTCGCTCCGCTCGAACACGATCGTCTCGCCCGGCCCGAACGCCCCGCCCTCCAGCGTCCAGGGCGTCAGCCGGAGTTCGCTCGGGCCGAGGTCGATCACATTGAACGCGTTGGGCTGGTCCCGCCGGCGCGACGAGGTCGCCGTCGACGCCTGGATCAGGAGGACGGACCTGCCCAGCGCCCGTTCCGCGTGCGCCGAGAACGACCACGAGGCGTGGTGCAGATGCCCCGCGAGCACGAAGTCCACACCCCGCTTCGCGATCACCCCGAGCATGGACGCGGCCTTTCCGACCGGCCGCATCGATCGCATCTCGCGCGGAACCTCGAACGGGTGATGCGTCACCAGCCCACGCCAGCGCGCCGGGTCCGGATCCCCCGCCAGGGCCGCGTCCGCCCGTCGGATCTGCGCTCGGGAGAACGCCCCGTGGGCCCAGTTCCAGTGCGCCGTCCACGCCCGCGCGGAGTTCGCGGCCACCAGCGTCAGGTCGTTTCCCGCGAAGGCGCTCATCGCGACGCCCTGCATCGCCGCCCTGAACCGGCCCGTCGGACGCGTGAATCGCGCCAATGGGTTGTACGCCGGCACATCGTGATTGCCCGCGGTCGCCACCACCGGGGCGCCGAGCGACTCGACAAACGCCGACGCCTGCCGGAACTCCCGCACGCGCCCGCGCATCGTCAGGTCTCCGCTCAGCGCGATGACCGTCGGCGCCGCGTCCGCCAGCGCCGTGGTGAGCGCCCTCACCGCGCCGGGCTCCAGCGCGCCGAAGTGCAGATCGGAGATATGAGCGATCCGCGTCATGGCGCCGTCGGCTCCGCGGCCGCGGGGACGAGCGCCCGCAGGGCGCCGGGCAGCAGCCGATAGCGCAGCGGCGATCGCATCCGCTCGATCTCACCGTCGTTGGAGACCTGCAGCGGCCGCCAGGAATGGATCGTGACCTCCAGGGCCTCGTGCTCGTGGATGTCCTGGTCGAATCGCCATCGGCCCAGCCCGATCGACATCAGCAGCCGGAACAGCCCCGCGCGCCCTGCGTGCTTCGAGACATAGAGCCCCAGCGAGCCGGCGTCCATCCGAACGCGGCGATAGGGCGCGCTGGGATCGCCCCGCATCCGGTTGTTCGAGACCACGATCGCGAAGGTCCTCAGCCGCTGGGCGCGCCCGTCGATCTGCAGCTCCACCCGCACCGCCGGCGCCCGCCAAACCACGCGGGCCGCGTTCGCCGCAGCGCCGGCGTAGCCCGCCACGCCCCCCTCGCGACGAGCCCGTTCTCGCTCCACGCCGATCTGCGGAAAGACGCCGATGAGGGACGAGTGCAGGAAGATCAGCCCATTGACCTCGCCGACATCGATCCGCGCCTCGCGCGCCGTCGGGAGGGCGTTGACAGCCTCGAACGGATCCAGCGGGAGGCCCAGGTCCTTCGCGAGCAGGTTCATCGTGCCGAGGGCGACCACGCCGAGGGCGGCGTCGCAGGCCATCGCCGCGCGAGCCGCGGCTCGGATAGTCCCGTCGCCCCCGGCCACGACGATGCGCTCCGGGCCGTCGCCCGCGATCTCCTCGAGAGCGCGGCCGATCTGCTCGCCGGGCACGGCGACGCCGCGCGCCTCCCAGCCGGCGGCCCTGTGGACCGTGAGAGCGTGGGCGAGCAACTCGTCGGGGTCGGACGCCCCGCCGCTGTCACGATTGAGGATGACCTGCACCAGCCGCATCGAGGAGGATTGTTGCAGAGTCATGGAGACCGCGCCGGCTCGATGGGCGCCGATGGCTCCGGAATGAACCACCTCTCACCCCACGGCCTCCAGCAAAGTGAATCGAGTCCGATTTGCCTTCCGTGGGTGAGTTCTCCTTCACCGGAAGCGCCTTTGAGAACCGGCTGAGAACCCAACCCGTATGGGAGGGGCCCCCACGTCCGGCCCTTCGCCGGGCGAGTCGCACTCAACGGAGCACGGAGAGAGAGCTTGCCTGAGATCCGCCTCGTCTACCGCAGTCATCGCGCGCCGCATGTCACCGACACCATGGTCGTGGACGACATCGTCCTGCCCGCCATGGCGAAGAACCGCCGGCTGAACATCAGCGGCTGCCTCTGGTTCGACGATCGACGATTCCTGCAGGCGCTCGAGGGGGAGGCGGAGCCTCTCGATGCGCTCTACTCGACGATCCAGGCCGACGACCGGCATCAGGAACTGCAGCTCCTCGCCCACGAGCCCATCGTGGAGCGGAAGTTCACGCGCTGGTCCATGAAGCCGATGTCGGCCCGGGTTCCGGACCCGATCAGCGCGGCGATGGACGAGCTGGGGCTGAAGCGCGTCGCCGCGGGCGTCTCCGCTCCGCCGGCCTCGGCCGACGGCCCAGTCCAGCGGATGCTGGGTCTGCTCGTCGCTCGGTCGCGCTGACCTCGGTTCAATCCGGCTGCGTGAGCGCTTCTCGGATCAAGGCGGAGAACCGGTCGAGCACCCTGGATGGCGATCGCCCTACGCGGCGAACAATGGTGATCTCGCGCCTCGGCGGGGCCCCCTTGAACTCCAGGTACACCCGCCCGGACCTTGCCTGCTGATCAGCCCGGGCCGCCATCCGCGGCACGATGGACACCCCCATCCCCATCGAGACGAAGCCCAGCGCCGTCGAGATCTGCGTGGCCCGGCAGACCACGCTCCTGCCCAGCCGGCGAGCCTCGCAGAACCCGGCGATCTGCTGGCCCAGGCAGTGCACCTCGTGCAGCGTCACCGTGGGCAGATCGCGCAGCGCCGCGAGCGAGACCGGGCTCGCCCTCGCGATCGGGTGCCCCGCCGCGGCGACCACGACCATCGGCTCGTCCCCCACCACCTCCGCGGCGACCTGCTCGTGATGGATGGGCGAGCTCGCCACGGCGCAGTCGATCTCGCCGTCGGCGACGGCCTGCACGAGCCGCTCGGTCAGGTCCTCGCGCACGGTCACCTCGGCGCGAGGGAACTCGGTGCGGATGACCGAGATCGCGCGGGGCAGCAGGTACGGCGCCATGGTCGGGATCGCGCCGACGCGGAACTCGCCCTCGCCCGCCTCGATGTCGTCGCGAACATGGGCGGTCGCGTCGCGCACCTCGGCGAGGATGCGCCGGGCTCGGGGCAGGAGCGCGCGCCCCGCGTCGGTCAGGACCACGCCCCTGCCGAGGCGGTCGAAGAGCGTCTCGCCGAGGGATCCCTCCAGCCGGTGGATCTGCTGGCTGAGCGACGGCTGGGCGACGCCGCAGAGGTGCGCGGCGCGGGTGATGCTGCCGGAATCGGCCGCGGCGACAAAGTATTCGAGCTGCCGGATCTCCATAGTCTTATCCTATGCGTTTGGTCACTTTCATATATTGGACATCGATACCCCAAATCTCTAAGGTGCGGTCGCCGGGGTACTCCCCGAGTCCCGATCCGACCACAGGAGCGCCGACATGCCCGACCGCAAGCACCCGACCCTCACCTCCGCCGACGGCTGCCCGATCGCCGAGCAGCAGGCCCTGACCGCCGGCCCTCGCGGGCCGCTGCTCCTGCAGGATGTCCAGCTGCTCGAGCAGATGCAGCGCTTCAACCGCGAGCGCATCCCCGAGCGCGTCGTGCACGCCAAGGGCTCCGCCGCCTACGGGACCTTCACCGTCACCGGCGACATCACGAAGCACACGAAGGCGGCGTTCCTCGGGAAGGTCGGCCGGAAGACCGAGTGCTTCCTGCGATTCTCCACGGTCGCGGGCGAGCGCGGCGCGGCGGACGCCGAGCGCGATGTGCGCGGCTTCGCCCTCAAGTTCTACACCGACGAGGGGAACTGGGACATGGTCGGCAACAACACGCCGGTCTTCTTTGTCCGCGATCCCTACAAGTTCCAGATGTTCATCCACACGCAGAAGCGCGACCCGAAGACCAACCTGCGCGACATGGACATGCAGTGGGACTTCTGGTCGCTCTGCCCTGAGTCGCTGCATCAGGTCACGATCCTGTTCTCCGACCGGGGCATCCCCGCGTCGTACCGGCACATGCACGGCTTCGGCAGCCATACCTACTCGCTCATCAACGCCGCGGGCGAGCGCGTGTGGTGCAAGTTCCACTTCAAGTCCATGCAGGGCGTGAGGAACTGGATGGACGACGAGGCGGCGGAGGTGATCGCCGCGGACCGCGAGAGCCACCAGCGCGACCTGTTCGACGCCATCGAGAAGGGCGATTTCCCCCGGTGGAGGTTCTGCGTGCAGATCATGACCCAGAAGCAGGCGGACGAGTTCCGCTGGAACCCGTTCGACCTGACCAAGGTCTGGCCCCACGCGGAGTTCCCGCTCATCGAGGTCGGCGTGCTCGAGCTCAACCGCAACCCGGAGAACTACCACGCGGAGGTCGAGCAGTCGTCCTTCAGCCCCTCGGCGCTGGTCCCGGGCATCGGCCCCAGCCCCGACAAGATGCTCCAGGCGCGCCTCATGTCCTACGCCGACGCGCACCTGCACCGCGTCGGCCCCAACTACCACCAGCTCCCCGTCAACAAGCCCCGCTGCCCGGTCATGAACTACCAGCGCGACGGCGCGATGGCCGACGCGAAGGACTACGGCGGCAAGCCCAACTACTGGCCCAACTCCCGCGAGGGCGCCCCGATGCCCAACCCCGCGTACAAGGACCCCGCCTGGTCCCTGGGGCAGACCGTTGTGGACCGCTTCGACTCCACCGTGGACCACGACGACTACACGCAGCCGGGCGACCTCTACCGCCTCTTCGACGAGGGCGAGCGCGACCGGCTGACGACCCGCATCGCCGGCGTGCTCGGCCAGGCGCGCGCCGAGGTGCAGATGCGCCAGCTCTGCCATTTCTTCCGCGCCGATGAGGACTACGGCCGGCGCGTCGCGCAGAAGCTCGGTCACGATGTCGACGCCATGCTCGCCGGCGCCGCGGCCCAAGGGGCGAACCGGGGCTGATCGCCTCGCCCTCATCCCACAACCCCGCCCATCAACCCGCGGCGTGGATCTTCGGCCAGGACGCCGGCCCTCCACGCCGCGGGCGTTTGCGCGGGCCATGGCGGTCCGCCCGCGTCGAGGGTACCCTCGACCCCGAACCTCGCCATGCGACACAAGCCCCACGATCTCCGCGCGCGCCACTCGCTCGGCTGGCGCGACCGGCTGCACGAGGTCATCTTCGAGGCGGACACGCCGTCGGGCAAGGCGTTCGATATCGCGCTCATCGTGGCGATCTTCGCCTCCATCGCCGTCGTCGTTCTCAGCACGCTGCCGAGCGCGCGCGAGGAGCCCTGGCGCTCGGTCTTCTACGGCCTGGAGTGGGCCTTCACGGCGATCTTCACGGTGGAGTACCTCCTCCGGCTGCTGGTCGTGCGCCGGCCCTGGCGCTACGCGCGGTCCTTCTACGGGATCATCGATCTGCTCGCGGTGCTCCCGGCGTTCATCGGCCTGCTCGTGCCCGGCGCGGAGCGGCTGCTGGTGGTCCGAACGCTCCGGCTGCTGCGCATCTTCCGGGTCTTCAAGCTCGGGCGCTATCTCACGGAGGCGACCGCGCTCCGGCAGGCGATCCTGCAGAGCCGCCACAAGATCGCGGTGTTTCTGACGACGGTGATGATCGTCGTGCTCATCGCCAGCGCCGTCATGCACATCGTCGAGGGCAACGCCGGGAACAAGGCGTTCGAATCCATGCCCAGCGCCATGTACTGGGCGATCATCACCATGACCACCGTGGGCTATGGCGACATCACGCCGATCACCCCCCTGGGCAAAGCCGTGACCGCCGTCCTCGTGCTCATCGGGTACTCGCTGATCATCGTGCCGACCGGCATCCTCTCGGCCGAGTTCGCGGGGGCCGTCGGGCGGCGCATCACCACCCGCGCCTGCCCGCACTGCATGGCCGAGGGCCACGACGAGGACGCCATCTACTGCAAGGTATGCGGTCAGCTTCTGGAGCCGGGGCGAGCCGGGTCGCCGTCGCCGCCCGGCGCGCCATGAGCGGCCGATGCGCGGCGTCGGACCTGGCTGATTTTCGGGCCGATTCCGCGCTTGCCGCGGCACGATGATTCGTACAATGAGTCCATGGCGGAGTCGCGTCCGAATCAGATCGGTCCCTACACGATTCTCCGCGAACTCGGGCGCGGCGGCATGGGGGTCGTCTTCCTCGGTCGCGACTCGCGCCTCGATCGACATGTCGCGATCAAGGCCCTCCCGGATGAGGTCGGCGCAGATCCCGCCCGGCTGGCCCGATTCGAGCAGGAGGCCCGGGCCCTGGCCGCGCTGAACCATCCGAATGTCGCCGCGATCTACGGCGTCGAAGAACAGGACGGTCGGCGCTACCTCATCCTCGAGTATGTGGACGGTGAGACGCTCGCGGACAGGATCGATCGCGGCCCGCTGCCTCCCGAGGAGGCGGTCGAGTTTGCGGCGCAGATCGCGCGCGGGATCGAGGCGGCCCACGACTCGGGCGTCATCCATCGCGACCTCAAGCCCGACAACATCAAGATCACGCCCGGGGGCGTGATCAAGGTCCTGGACTTTGGCCTGGCCAAGGCGGGCGGCGCCGGGAGCAGCTCCTCGAGCGCCATGACCACGGCGCCGACCTCGCCCCGAGCCCCGACGCTCCCGGGCGCCATCCTCGGCACCGCCGCGTATATGTCGCCCGAGCAGGCGCGCGGGCGCACGGTCGACAAACGGACGGATGTCTGGTCGTTCGGCGTCGTGCTGTTCGAGATGCTCACGGGCGTGAGCCCCTTCGCCGGCGAGTCGGCGAGCGATTCGATCGGCGCCGTCCTGCACAAGGAGGTCGACCTTACCCGGCTTCCGAAGGAAACACCGACGGGCGCTCGCCGCGTGCTGCAGCGTTGCTTGTCCCGCGATCGGTCCCTCCGATATCGCGACATCGGAGACGCCCGCCTGGACCTGGAATCAAGCCCCGACGCCGAATCGGCGAGGTCGCCCGAGGCTTCGTCTCCATGGCGGCATCTGGGCTGGGTCGTCGCGGTCCTGACGATCGGCGCGCTTGGTTGGAGTCTGGCGACCATGAAGGCGCCGGTGCGATCCACCGTACGCAGCGCTGTTCTTGCACCGGAGAGCGAACAGGTGGAGGCCCTTCGGATCAGCCCCGATGGCCGAAGAATCGCGATCATCACCTCGCCCGTTGAGGTTGGGACGACCGAGGGGACAAGGGCCAAGACTCTCTACCTGCGCGACCTGGGCTCCGGAGAGATGACGAGGGTTCCCGGGTCCGAGGGCGTGGAGTCGCATCGCTTCTCACCGGACGGGACCGCGCTGGCGTTCATGACTCGCGGCGAGGAATCCTCCGATCCGGAGCGATTGATGCGGGCGCCGTCCGATCTGTCCCGGCCGCCGGTGGAGATCATGCGAGTGCCGCCGCAGATGAGGGCCGGGGGATCCGACGCCTGGTTCAGCTGGACGCCCCGGGGAGAGCTGGCGTTCATCAACAAGACCAGCCGTGAGATCATTCTCTACGACGCGGGCGCCGGCCGTGAACTGCGCAGGCTTCCGTTGAAGTTCGATGGCGATCTCGACCAACTGGGCGGACTCGACGCTCCCTTCGGCGATCGCTTCATCACCGCGTTCGTGGAATCGTTCACTCCGGAGGGCTACTCGCTCGGCACGGCGATCATTGATGTCGATGCAGGAATCGTCACGCCGGCGCTCGCGGACGGCGCCATGCTCCGGGAGCTGGGGAACGGCGATGTGGTCTTCGCGCGCGGCGACTCCATCCTGCGATCGGCGTTCGACAAAGACCGGCTCACCCTTACGGGCGAGTTGCGCCTGGTCGAGTCCGGGCTCGCGACGCGGTCTCACTGGGCGCACGGTGAGTTCGACCTGTCGCGAACCAACACGCTCATCTACCTGCCCGGAGGGGTCCAGGGCCTGGCTCGCCAGCTGGTCATGATCGCGCGCGACGGGGAAACGACGCCCTGGTTCGACGAACGACGTGCCTTCGAGGAGTACATCGCGATCTCTCCTGATGGGAACCGCCTCGCCGTTGTGATCGCCGGTCCGCGGGGCCTGTACGAACTCTGGGTGAGCAACACCGACCAGCCGCGTCTGCGGCGGCTGTACGCCGAGCCGGGTGGCGACACCTACAAGCCCGTCTTCACGCCCGATGGCGAGCATGTCGTCCTTTCGTTCCGCAACCCCTCGCGCGAGGATGTGAGCCGGATGCTCGTCTTGCCGTTCGACGGGTCCGAGCCGCCCCGACGGATCTGGAGCCCGTGGCCGATCGGCGATTGGGCCATCCCCTGCTCGGTCTCTCCCGATGGCGAACGGGCGCTCATCACCGCCTACTCCGCCGGCACGACTCGGGTCATCGAGGCGCCGCTCGATCGTGAAGCAGAGGGCCTCGAGCTGATGGCGAGCGATGACATCTTCACTCTTTCGTACGCGCCGACCGAGGCGCCGCTCATCCAGTACATCTCCACGGAGACCGGGCGCGCCGAAGTGTTCGTTCGAACGCTCAATGACGGCGTCCTCGGCCCGGCGATCCCCGTCACCACCCGAGGCGCCTGGTCGTCCTACTGGATGGTCGACGAGGACAAGGGGCTTTGTGTCGCCCACTTCGACCTCGGCTGGCGCGAGTGGATCACGCCGATCCGTTGGGAGAACGGCCGCATCGGCGTCGGGGACCCCGTGCTCACCGGGCGGCTGGGCGACGCCCAATACGACGACCGCGCCATCACCCGCGACGGGCGATACATCGCCATCCGCCGAGGAGATGACGAGGGGCCCCCCCTTCACCTGACGCTTGTGCAGGACTGGCTCGCCGGGGCCGGCGCCCGGTAAGGAATCCGGTCCATCGCCGGGCTGGGGATGTGCCGCCGGTCGTGATCCGGGGTTTGGAGGGGCACCGAACTCCTTTGAGAGCGGCTCCTCGACTTGCCCGATCGCCCCGCCTACTGTCCCCGCTCAAGCCGGTGGCCTCAACGTGCCGGGATGGTCCCCATGGACCCCTCCCCGGATCGAACTGGGAATCTGCTGGCAGCGTCCCCGCATGTGCGGGCGGCGCTCCGATCCCAGTTGGCCGCCCTTGCCCCAACCATTTTGGCGCAAGCCACGCCTTCCAAACGCAGCGACCGTCCGCGCCATTCGCGCGCCGGCCGCAGGAGACTGTTCCTCTTGACCGCAACCACCACCAAGACCTCCTTCGCCGACCTCGGCCTCTCCCCCATCCTTCTCCGGGCGCTCTCGGAAGAGGGCTACACCCACCCCACGCCGATCCAGGCGCAGACGATCCCGACGGCCCTCGAGGGCCGTGATGTCCTGGGCTGCGCCCAGACCGGCACCGGCAAGACCGCCGCCTTCGCCCTCCCGGCGATCCAGTCGCTCATGGAGGAGGCGGTCGATAAGTCCCGCCGCGGCCCTGCGCTGCCCCGAGTGCTGGTCCTGTCCCCCACCCGCGAGCTGGCCTCCCAGATCGCCGACTCCTTCAAGGCCTACTCCCGGCACACCGGGCTGGCGTACACGACCGTCTTCGGCGGCGTGAGCCAGCGCCCGCAGGAGCGCGCCCTTCGCAACGGCGTCGACATCCTCGTCGCCACCCCCGGCCGGCTCATCGACCTGCTCGAGCAGGGCGTGGTCGATCTGTCCGCTGTGCGGATCCTGGTCCTGGACGAGGCCGACCGCATGCTCGACATGGGCTTCATTCAGCCCATCCGCCTGATCGCCGCGGAGCTGGCCCAGCCCCGCCAGACGCTGCTGTTCTCCGCGACCATGCCCAAGGAGATCATGCGCCTGGCCGACTCGCTCATGAAGAACCCCGTCAAGGTGGCCGTGAACCCGGTCGCCTCCACGGCGGCGCTCATCAGCCAGTCGATGTTCATGGTCCCGCGGAACAGCAAGCCCGCGCTCCTCCAGTGCCTTCTGAACGAGAAGGGCGTCGCCCGGGCGCTGGTCTTCACCCGCACCAAGCACGGCGCCGACCGACTGACCAAGCACCTCAACCGCGCCGGGCTCGCGGCGGACTCCATCCACGGCAACAAGTCGCAGAACCAGCGCGAGCGGGCCCTGGCCGGGTTCCGATCCGGGCGCAGCCGCGTGCTCGTCGCCACCGATGTCGCGGCCCGCGGCCTGGATGTCGACGGCATCACCCATGTCTTCAACTTCGACCTCCCGGTCGACGCCGAGGCCTATGTCCATCGCATCGGGCGCACCGGCCGCGCCGGCGCCACGGGCGAGGCCATCTCCTTCTGCGACACCGATGAGCGCCAGCACCTGCGCGGCATCGAGCGCCTGACCGGCGTCCGCTTCGACGCCATCACCACGCTGCCCGACCTGCGGCCCTACTTCGCCGCGCCGG